>NZ_CP032550.1:2736702-3040780 GCF_009735645.1 Microbacterium oryzae
ATGTCGAGCTGCGTGAACTCGGGCTGGCGGTCGGCGCGGAAGTCCTCATCGCGGTAGCTGCGCGCGATCTGGTAGTACCGCTCCATGCCGGCGACCATGAGCAGCTGCTTGAAGAGCTGCGGCGACTGCGGCAGGGCGTACCAGCTGCCCGGGTTGAGGCGCGCGGGCACGAGGAAGTCGCGGGCGCCCTCCGGCGTCGAGCGCGTGAGGGTCGGCGTCTCGATCTCGACGAACTCGTGCTCCTCGAGCACGCGGCGCGCGGCAGCGGAGGCCTTCGAGCGCAGACGCAGCGCGGCGGCGGGCGCCGGGCGACGCAGGTCGAGGTAGCGGTGCTTGAGACGCACCTCCTCGCCGATCGTCTCGGTGCCGTCGAGCGCGGTCGAGACCTGGAACGGCAGCGGCGCCGACTCGTTCAGCACCTCGACCTCGGCCGCGATGACCTCGATCTCGCCCGTGGGGAGGTTCGGGTTCGCGTTGCCCTCGGGGCGCTGCGAGATCTCGCCGGTCACCTTGAGGACGAACTCGCTGCGCAGCGGGTGCGCGATGTCCTCGTCGCGGATGACGATCTGGGCGATGCCGGACGCGTCGCGCAGATCGATGAAGGCGACTCCTCCGTGATCGCGCCGGCGGTCGACCCAGCCCGTGAGGGTGACGGTCTGACCGATGTGCTCGGCTCGCAGCGAGCCTGCCGTGTGGGTGCGCAGCACGAAGAATCCTCCTGGTAGGAAAGGGAACCCGTCCATTCTAGGTGCGACGCCCTCCGCGCTTCCCGGATGGCCCGGCGCGCACTCCGCGAATGGCCCCGCGCGCTCCCCTGTGGATGGCCCCGCTCCCGCGCCGCGCCATCCCCACAGGGAACCCGGATGCGACGCCGATATTCTCAAGCCGACCACCCGCCGGAACGACGGAAAGGCCCATGCCGATGACGACGACCGAGGCCGCCGCCGGCGGAGGATCCTGGCTCTCCACACTCGTAGACCATGTCGTGGGTCTCATGGACATCATCGGGCCGTACGGCGCCGGTGTGGCCATCGCGGCGGAGAACCTCTTCCCGCCCCTGCCGAGCGAGGCCATCCTGCCGCTCGCCGGCCTCGCCGCGCAGCGCGGCTCGTTCGCGCTGTGGGAGGCGATTCTCTGGACGACCGTGGGCTCGGTCGTCGGCGCCCTGGTTCTCTACGGCATCGGCGCCTGGTTCGGCGTGGATCGCCTGCGGTGGGTCGCCAAGCGCCTGCCGCTCATCTCGGCCGACGACGTCGACCGCACCGTCGCCTGGTTCGACCGGCACGGCGGCAAGGCGGTGTTCTTCGGCCGGTTCGTGCCGATCTTCCGCAGTCTCATCTCCATCCCCGCCGGGGTGGTGCGGATGCCCGTGTGGCGGTTCGCGCTCTACACGGCAGCCGGCAGCGTGATCTGGAACACGATCTTCATCCTGCTGGGCTGGTACCTCGGGAACGGCTGGCACATCGTCGAGCAGTACATGGACGTCGTGCAGAACGTCGTCATCGTCGCCGTCGTGGTCGCCGTGGTCTGGTTCGTCGTCGTCCGCGTGCGGGCGCAGCGCCGACAGCGCCGCGCGGCCGCCACCGACTGAGCGCTTCGTAGACTGACGTCGTGCCCGCCGAACGCCTCCACCTCATCCGCCACGGCGAGGTCTTCAACCCCCGCCGCGTGCTCTATGAGCGCATCCCCGGCTTCCGTCTCAGCGAAGACGGCAAGCGGATGGCCCGGGCCGCCGCCGAGTACGTCCGCGGTCTCGATCGTCCCCTGGCCGAGCTCGTCTGCTCGCCGCTCGATCGCACGCGCGAGTCCGCGGAGCCGTTCACCGACCTGTTCGACATGGAGCCGCGCGCGGATGAGCGCGTGATCGAGCCGTGGAACGCGTTCGCCGGCAAGCGCATGAGCCGCGCGGTGTTCATCCCGCAGAACTGGTGGCATCTGCGGAACCCGTCGCAGCCGAGCTGGGGCGAGCCGTACCGCGATGTCGCCGAGCGCATGCACGCCGCGCTCGACGCCGCGTGGGATGCGGCCGACGGCGGCGACGTCGCCATCGTCACGCATCAGGCGCCGATCTGGATCACGCACCTCTCGGTCGCGGGGCTTCCGCTCCGTCACGACCCCCGCACGCGCCGCTGCGCGCTCTCGAGCGTGACGTCGTTCGAGCGCAAGGGCGACGTCTGGCGCGAGGTCGGGTATGCGGAGCCCGCCGCGACCGACGACGCGGTCGACGTAGGAGCGGTCTGAGACGCGGCCCGCACAGCGCGCTCGTACAGCGTCGCCCCAGGTGACGCATAGGCGGGAACGTAGGATTGAGCCGTGCGAAAGCCAGCCGCTCCGACCCCGTCTCCCCGCGCCATCCGCGGTGTTCGAGCGGTCGCGGCTGTGGCCATCGCGGCGCTCGCCGGAGGTCTCGCGGCCTGCTCCGCCGACCCGGTGACCGAGCAGTACCTGAAGAACGACAACGCCGGGTTCATCGCCAGCGACTTCCGCGTCAAGGAGATCCCGCAGGACGAGCGGGGCGAGCCGGTCGAGTGGGCGGGCGTCACCGAGACGGGCGACGAGCTCTCGAGCGACGACACCGCCGGCGACGTCACGGTCGTGAACTTCTGGTACGCCGCGTGCGGCCCCTGCCGCGCCGAGGCCGCCGACCTCGAGTCGGTCTGGCAGGAGCACCAGGGCGACGACGTCTCCTTCGTGGGCGTGAACACGTACGACCAGGCCGACACCGCCCGCTCCTTCGCCGAGCGGTGGGGCGTGACGTACCCGAGCGTCATCGACGTCAACGACGGCGCGGTGAAGCTGGCCTTCGCCGGCGCCACGTCGATCCAGGCGACCCCCACGACGCTCGTCCTCGACCGCGAGGGGCGCATCGCCGCCATCCTCATCGGCCAGCTCGAGGGCGCATCGGTGCTCTCGACGCTCGTGGCCGACACCCTCGCGGAGTCGGCGTGAGCGCCGCGGGCGCGGCGTCGTGACCCTCGACGCCGTCGTCTTCGGCGGGGCGCTCTGGCTCGCGATCCCGATCGCGATGCTGGCCGGACTCGTGTCGTTCGTCTCGCCGTGCGTGCTGCCGCTCATCCCCGGATACCTCGGCTTCATCGGCGGCGCGGTCGCGCCGCGCACGACGGCCGATGGGGCGGACGGCGCGGTGCCGGGAGGATCGCGCGGTCGCCTCCTCGGCGGGGTGCTGCTCTTCATCGCCGGCTTCACGCTCGTGTTCGTCACGATCATCGTGCTCGGCGGTCTCGCCGGGGGAGCGACGGCGCGGTTCGGCCTCCTCTACGGCGACCTCATCACGCGCATCCTCGGCGTCGTCGTCATCCTCATGGGCATCGTCTTCATCGGCTTCGTCGGATTCGCGCAGCGCATCGCGCGGCCGCAGGTGAAGAGCGGGCTCGGGCTCGTCGGCGCGCCGCTCCTCGGCGTCGCGCTCGGCCTCGGCTGGGCGCCGTGCATCGGCCCCACGCTCACCGCGATCATGTCCATCGCGTACCTCCAGGGCGACGCCTGGCGAGCCGCTCTCCTCGGGCTCGCGTACTCGCTGGGGCTCGGCATCCCGTTCCTCCTCGTCGCGCTCGGCTTCGGGTGGGTCACCCGCTCCACCGCGTTCCTGCGCCGGCACATCCGCGCGGTGAACATCGTCGGCGGCGTGCTCCTCATCGTCCTCGGCCTGCTCATGGCGACGGGGCTGTGGACCGAGATCATGTCGCGGCTGGGCGTGCTGTTCGCCACGATCGAGCCGCCGCTGTGACCACCGACCGGAAGGACCCCGTGACCGACCAGCGCACCGCGCCCGCGCGCGATGGCAGCGAGCCGCTGCGCCCGTCCGATCACGTCGACTCCGACGAGACGATCACCCAGCCCGCGCTCGGGTTCGTCGGGTGGCTGCGATGGGCGTGGCGCCAGCTCACGAGCATGCGCACCGCGCTCGTGCTGCTCCTGCTGCTCGCGATCGCCGCGGTGCCGGGGTCGATCTTCCCGCAGCGGATGGCGAACCCCAACGGCGTCACGCAGTGGGAGCGCGACAACCCGGGGCTCTTCCCCGTGCTCGACAAGCTGCAGATGTTCGACGTGTACCAGTCCGCCTGGTTCTCGGCCATCTACATCCTGCTGTTCGTGTCGCTCATCGGCTGCATCCTGCCGCGCACGAAGCACCACTGGAAGGCGCTCCGCACGCGCCCGCCGCGCACGCCGGCGCGTCTCGGCCGTCTCGACGCGTTCCGCGAGGAGCGGGTCGAGGATGTCGACGCCGCGCACGCGATCGACCTCGCCGCCGCGCAGCTGAAGGCGCAGGGCTACCGCGTCGAGCGCTATGACGGCCGCGGCGCCTTCTCGGTGTCCGCCGAGCGCGGCTACCTGCGCGAGACCGGCAACCTCGTCTTCCACGCCGCGCTCGTCGGCGTGCTCCTCACCGTCGGCATCGGCGGCGGCTTCGCCTACACCGGCCAGCGCGTGGTCGTCGAGGGCACGACCTTCGTGAACTCCCTTCTCGACTACTCGTCGATGAACCGCGGCCGGTTCGTCGACGACGCCGCGCTGTCGCCCTACGCGATGAAGCTCGACTCGTTCGACGTCACCTACCAGCCCTACGGCGCGGTCGGCTCCGGGCAGGCCGGCGACTTCTCCGCGAACGTCTCCGTCACCCACACTGACGGATCGACGTCGGAGGACGCGGTGCGGGTGAACCATCCCCTCAAGCTCGACGGCGACAGCATCTACCTCCTCGGCAACGGCTACGCGCCCACGATCACCGTGCGCGACGCCGACGGCGAGGTCGTCTACAGCGACTCGGTGCCGTTCCTCCCGCAGGACACCGCGATGACCTCCACCGGCGTCATCAAGGTCACCGACGGGCTGCCCGAGCAGCTCGGGATGGTCGGGTTCTTCTACCCGACGCAGGTGCCGCTCGACTCGGGCGCGTTCGCCTCCGCCTACGGCGACCTGCTGAACCCGATGCTCACGCTGAACGTCTACGCGGGCGATCTCGGCATCGACGACGGCACCCCGCGCTCGGTGTACGCGCTCGACGTGACCGGCCTCGAGCAGCTGACCGGCGGCGACACCGGGACGGACTCCATCGAGCTCGCCCCGGGCGACACCGCCGACCTGCCGAACGGCCTCGGCACGATCACCTTCGACGACGTCACCCCCGAGGACGCCGACCCCGCGCTGGGCTACACCGAGTCGGTGAAGCGCTTCGCATCGCTGCAGGTGCACCACGATCCGTCGGCGCTCGGCGTGCTCGTGTTCGCCGTGCTCGCCACCCTCGGCCTCCTCGTCGCCCTGTTCGTGCCGCGTCGGCGCATGTGGGTCAAGGCCACGCCGGGCGCCGACGGTGTGCGCCTGGAGTACGCGGGCCTCGCTCGCGGCGACGACCCGACGCTGCCCGACGCCGTCGAGCAGCTCAGCCGGAAGCACCGCGAGGCGCTCGAGGGCTGACCGCCCTCGGGCACCCCCTGAAAACTAGGATGGACACCATGCAGCTCGATCCCGTGACGATGGACAGCTTCTCCGTCGTGCTCGTCTGGACGGCCGTCTCGCTCTACGTGCTCGGCTTCCTCGCGTACGCGGTCGATCTCGCGAACCGCTCGCAGGCCTCGCTCGCCGCGAAGGACGCCGCGGCCAGGGGCGCCGCCGCGAAGCAGTTGGCCGGCGTGGGCGCGCGCGGCGCGGCGGGGGGCGGCGGCGCGGCCGAGGTCGCCGACGCGAGCGCTGCGGCGGCTCCCGCTGCTCCGCCCCGCTACCTCTGGGGCCGCATCGGCACGTCGCTCACCTGGCTGGGCTTCGTCTTCCACTTCGGCGCCACGCTGCTGCGCGGCCTCGCTGCCGGCCGCGTGCCGTGGTCGAACATGTACGAGTTCGCGATGACGGGCACGCTCCTCATCACGGCGGTGTACCTGGGCGTGCTGTTCTGGCGCGACCTGCGGTTCCTCGGTGCGTTCATGACCGGCATCGTCACGCTGCTGCTGGGCGCCTCGTCGCTGTTCTACGTCGAGATCACGCCGCTGATGGACCCGCTGAAGTCGGTGTGGCTCGTCATCCACGTCTTCGTCGCGTCGCTCGGCACCGCGTTCTTCGCGCTGGCCTTCGCCATCTCGGTGCTGCAGCTGCTGCAGGCGCGGCGCGAGCGGATGGCCGTGGCCGCCGCCGAGACGCCCTCGCGTCGCAGCATGCTGCGGACCATCCCCGACGCGGAGGCCCTGGAGGGGCTCGCATACCGCTTCGCGATCATCGGCTTCATCTTCTGGACCTTCACGCTCATCGCCGGGTCGGTGTGGGCGAACGACGCGTGGGGCCGCTACTGGGGCTTCGACACGAAGGAAGTCTGGACCTTCATCATCTGGGTCCTGTACGCCGGCTACATCCACGCCCGCGCCACGCGCGGCTGGCGCGGCACGCGCTCGGCGTGGCTCGCCATCGTCGGATTCGCCGCGGTGCTGTTCAACTTCACGATCGTCAACATGTTCTTCGAGGGGCTGCACGCGTACAGCGGTCTCAGCTGAGCGCTCATCGGGCCTTGCGTGCATAGGCTGATCGGATGGCCACGTCGAGACCCCGCAGACTGCACGCCCTCGACGGGGTGAGAGGGGCGGCGGCGCTCGTCGTCGTCTTCTATCACGTCAGCCTCATCGCGCAGCCGTTCGCGCAGGGCGGCACGGCGGAGGCCGTCTGGGAGACCGCGACGGAGACGCCCCTCAAGCTGGGGTTCGCGGGCACCGAGGCCGTGCAGGTCTTCTTCGTGTTGTCGGGGCTCGTCGTCACGCTGCCGGCGCTGCGCGCGGGCTTCTCGTGGCCGGCCTACTTCGCCTCCCGGCTCGTCCGGCTCTACCTCCCGGTGTGGGCGGCCATCCTCTTCGCCGTCCTGCTCGTCGTGGCGTTCCCGCGCGACCCCGCGCAGGTCACGCCCGACGAGTGGATCCTCCACGCGAACATCCTCTTCCCCGACTGGGTGCTCGCGCTGCGCGAGGCGACGCTGATGCTCACGAGCTACGACACCGTCAACACCCTCTGGTCGCTGCGCTGGGAGATCATCTTCAGCCTGCTGCTGCCGGTCTTCGCGGCGGTCGCGCTGCTGCTGCGCCGCTGGACGTGGACCGCCGCCGCGGCGTGCGTGGCCCTCATGGTCGTCGGCCGCGTCTTCGACGGGCGCCCGTTCGACCTCGACGCGCTCGTCTACCTGCCGACGTTCCTGCTGGGCTGCCTCATCGCCGTGCGGCTCGACGACGTGATCGCGTGGGCGCGGGCGAGACCGCGCCCTGCCCTGTGGGCCGTCGTGGCCTTCGTGTCGGCGCTCGTCCTCATCGCCTCGTGGTGGACACGTCCGCTCATCCCGCGCTCCAGCCTGCTCGGCGACGCGCTGTGGGGGCTCGCGGGAGCGGGCGCGGCGGGGCTCATCCTCGTGGCCATCTGCTCGCCGGTCGCGGACCGGGCGATGCAGGCGCGCCCGCTTCGATGGCTCGGCGACGTCTCCTTCAGCCTGTACCTCGTGCACGCCCCGATCCTCGCGACCCTCGCGTTCGCCTGGGGAGACGACCAGTGGGTGCTCGTCGGGCTCGTGGGCGTGCCCCTCAGCCTCGCGGTGGCGTGGGCGTTCTTCCGGTTCGTCGAGCGGCCGTCGCACCGCGCAGCGCGCGCGGCGGGCCGCCGCGCGCAGGCGGCGTTCGAGCGCTTCAGCGGTCGGGGTGACGGAGCTTCCGACGACGCGCGCGACGCATCACCCGACCCCACTCGCGGGTGACGCTCGCGTCGGTGAAGCGCCGCGCGCTCTTCACCGCCGCCGCCCGCATCCGCCCGCGCTCGTCCTCCGGCATCGCCACGAGACGCGCCACGGCGTCGGCGAGCGCCGAGACGTCGCCGGCCGGCACGAGGAATCCGTTCACGCCGTCGTCGATGATGTCAGCCGGGCCGTACGGGACGTCGTAGGCGATCGGGATGCACCCGGCCGCGAGCGCCTCCACGAGGACGAGGGGGAATCCCTCCGAGGTCGACGTCGAGAGGAGGAACGACGCCTCCTCGAGGCGGGCGGCGGCATCCGGCGCGTGCCCGCGCAGGCGCACGCCGTCGTCGGCGAGCGCGGCCAGCTGCTCCCGCTCCTCGCCCTCGCCCCAGATGTCCAGCGCGACGTCCACGCCGCGCGCCCGCAGCCCGGTGATCGCCTCGACCGCGTGCTGCACGCGCTTGCGGGCGGTGAGGCTGGCCAGCATGACGCCCGCCCCGGGCGCCCGGCCCGTCAGGCGCGGCGCGGCGGGCAGATCCCGGCTGTTGGGCACGACCTCGAGGTTGTCCTGCGGTCCGAGCAGGGCGACGATGTCGTCGCGCTGACGCGGCGTGAGGACGGCGACCGCGTCGAACGCCGAGAGGTTCTCGAAGACCGCGCGCCGCGACTCGCGCAGCGTGCCGTGCGGGCGCTCGAGTCCCGCGAGATGCGACGCGTGGACCACGTGGACGGTCACCGCATGCACGCGGCGGTACTCGAGAACCCAGCGCGCGACGGTCTTGCTGTCGACGACGAGGAACGACGGATGGCGCCGCGTCAGCGCGTCGAGCCAGGCCCGGTACAGGTGCGCGATGCGGCCCCATGACCGCACCGGGCGTCCGTCGTGGTCGCAGAGCACGACGGACTTGCCTCCCAGCGCACCGCGCTCCGCGACGTCGCGTCGCTCCGAGAGGAGGAGGCTCCCGTCGACCCGGAAGTGGTCGGTCTGCAGGACCTCGCCGGAGCTCGAGCGCCGCACCCGGCTGAGCACGGCGTCGCCGCGCCGGCGCTCGGCGAACGTCTCGCCGGCAGCCTCGGGGAGCTCCGCCAGCGGGGTGAAGGGGTGCTTGTCGAGCGCGAGCGAGCCGCCCGGCAGCGGATGCTCGCGCAGCCAGTCCCACAGGTTCAGCAGGCTCATGCCCTCGACGAGCCGGCCATCCGCCCGCAGGCGCGTCTCGCGCGCGGGGTAGTCGGGGTCGGGATCGAACGTGAGCACCGAGACCGGGCGGCGCCCGAGGCGCACGAAGGCGCGGCTGCGGTGGAGCATCGCCGAGGTCATGCCGCCCCAGGAGTCCTCGACCGCCCAGGTGAGGGCGTACTGCCGGCCGGCGGGAAGCAACGTGCGGAAGGGGACCACGTCGCGAGCATAGGCGGGCTCCCGGAAGTTCGCGTGAACGACCGCAACGCGAAGATGTTGTTTCGTGTGGATTTGTGTTGTAACGTGTGGGAATCCGAAGGAGGGTGCGATGTACGCGACGGAGCGCAGAGAGCTCATCGAGCAGGCGCTGGCGGCCGATTCCCGCGTGGCGGTCTCGGAGCTGGCCGAGCGGCTGGGCGTCACGACCGAGACCGTGCGCCGCGATCTCGCCGTGCTCGAAGACGCCGGTGTGCTGCGCCGGGTCCACGGCGGCGCCGTGCTCACCCACCGCGGCAGCCTCGCCGAGACCGACCTGCGTGAGCGCGCCGGGCGGCAGAGCGCCGCGAAGCGCGCGATCGCCGTCCGCGCCCTCGACGCGCTCGCCCACGGCTTCACCGGCTCGCTGTTCCTCGACGCCGGCACGACGACCGCCGCGCTCGCCGAGTCGCTGCCCGCACGCATCGCGGGGAGCCGCGTCGAGGTGGTCACGCACGCGGTCGCCATCGCGGCCGCGCTGTCGACGGCGGATGGCCTCGCGCTGTCGGTCGTCGGCGGTCGCGTGCGCGGGGTGACCGGGGCCGCGGTCGGCGCCCGCACCGTGGAAGCGGTCGAGGCCCTCCGCCCCGACGTCGCGTTCGTCGGCGCCAACGCCCTCTCGGCGTCCTTCGGCGCGAGCACGCCGGATCCCGACGAGGCCGACGTGAAGAGCGCCATCGTCCGCTCCGCGCGCCGCGTCGTCCTCCTCGCCGACGCGTCGAAGTTCGGCGACGAGTCGCTGCAGCGCTTCGCGCGACTGGACGAGATCGACGTGCTCGTGACCGACGAGCACCCGGACCCCGCGCTCGCCGACGCGCTCGAGGCCGCCGATGTGGAGGTATGGGTCGCATGATCGTCACGCTCACCGTCAATCCCGCGCTGGATCGCACGATCGATCTCGACAGCCCGCTCGCCCCCGGCTCGGTCCATCGGGCGTCGTCCTCGCGGGAGGACGCAGCGGGCAAGGGCGTCAACGTCGCGCGCGTGCTGCACGCGTCCGGCGCGGAGACCTCCGCGGTGCTGCCCCTGGCCGCCGACGATCCGTACGCCGCCCTCCTCGACGGGGCGGGGGCCATCCGCGCGGTGCCGACCAGCGCTCACGCGCGCGTCAACATCACCCTCACCGACGGCGCGGGCGAGACCACGAAGATCAACCTCGCCGGCGGGCAGCCCGACGAGGCGGTGCTGACGGCGCTCGTCGACGCCACGGTCGAGGCGGCGGACGGTGCGTCGTGGCTCGCGATCTGCGGATCGCTCCCGGCCGGGGTGCCCGCCGACTACTACGCGCGGGTGGTCCGCGCGGTCCGCGAGCGCGCGGCGCGGCCGCCGCGCATCGCCCTCGACGCGTCGGGCGCCGCGCTGGTGGCCGTGCTCTCCGCCGGCCCGGAGATCGGTCCCGTCGACCTCATCAAGCCCAACGAGGACGAGCTCGTCGAGGCACTCGTCGAGCTCGACCCGTCGCGCGACAGCGAGGAGCTCCTCCGCGCCGTGGCGGCCGATCCCGCGGGCGAGACCGTCCGCCTCGCTCGCGAGCTCGTTCCCCACCGGGCGCGCGCCGCTCTCGTCACTCTCGGCGGCGACGGCGCCGTGCTCATCGGCGGCGAGGGCGCATGGCAGGCCGGCATCCCCGCCGACGTGCGCGTGCGCAGCACCGTCGGCGCCGGCGACAGCTCGCTCGCCGGCTTCCTCCTCGCCGCCACGGCTCAGGCCGATGCGGGCGAGTGCCTGCGCACGGCCGTGCGCTACGGCTCGGCCACCGCGTCCCTCCCGGGCACCGCCCTGGCGACCCCCGCCGATCTCCCGACCGGCGACATCCCCGTCCGCGCGCTCGTCTGAGCGCCGGATCCCTCTCATCCCGCACCCACCCATCCAGGAGGGCACCGTGTCCACCATCACCCCCCAGCTCGTCAGCCTCGACGAGGACCTCGGAGCCGACAAGGCGGCCGTGCTCCGCTCGCTCTCGGCCCGGTTCGTCGCCGAAGGCCGCGCCGTCGACGCCGACGCGCTCTTCGCCGCCGCGTGGGCGCGCGAGGAGACCGACGCCACCGGCCTTCCCGGCGGCATCGCCATCCCGCACGCCAAGAGCGCGACCGTGACGCAGGCGTCGCTCGCCTTCGCCCGGCTTGACCCCGCCGTCGACTTCGGGTCGTTCGACGGCCCGAGCGACATCGTCTTCATGATCGCCGCCCCCGACACCGCCGCCGAGGAGCACCTCGCCGTGCTGTCGACGCTCGCGCGGCATCTCATGGACGACGACTTCCTCGCCGCGCTGCGCGCCGCGAAGAGCGCCGACGAGGCCGTGGCGGTCGTCCGCGCGGCCATCGGCGAGGACGGCGGATCGGCCGCGCCGGCGGCGCCGAGTGCCGCGACGTCCGCACCCGCGGCCGCACGGCCATCCGCGGCCGTCGTGGACGGTCTGCAGATCGACGGACGCCCCGCGCGCATCGTCGCCGTCACCGCGTGCGCGACCGGCATTGCGCACACGTACATGGCCGCCGACGCGCTCGCCGCCGCGGCGAAGAAGGCGGGCGTCGAGTTCGCCGTGGAGCCGCAGGGCTCGAGCGGCTTCGACCGCTTCGACGCCGACACCATCGCGCAGGCCGACGCCGTGGTCTTCGCGACCGATGTCGACGTGCGCGAGCCGCAGCGCTTCGCCGGCAAGCCCGTCGTGCGCCGCTCGGTGAAGGCCGGGATCGAGCACGCGGATGCGCTCATCCGCTCCGCCGTCGAGGCGGCCGCCGACCCCCGCGCCGAGCGCGTCGGCGGCAGCGCCGAGGCTGCGTCGGCACCGGCTCAGAAGGAGTCGCCTGGCGCCCGCGTGAAGCGCGTGCTCCTCACCGGCGTGTCGTACATGATCCCGTTCGTCGCCGGCGGCGGGCTGCTCATCGCCCTCGGCTTCCTCTTCGGCGGATTCGACATCACCGAGAATGCGCAGGACATCGTCCTCGGCAACGCGCTGTGGAACCTGCCCGACGGCGGCCTCCTCACGTACCTCGGCGCGGTGTTCTTCACGATCGGCAGCATCTCGATGGGCTTCCTCGTCGCCGCGCTCGCCGGATACATCGCCTTCGCCATCGCCGACCGACCGGGCATCGCGCCCGGATTCGTGGCGGGTTCCGTCGCCGTGCTCATGAGCGCGGGCTTCATCGGCGGCATCGTCGGCGGCGTCCTCGCCGGCGTCGCCGCCTGGTGGCTGGGGTCGCTGCGCGTGCCGCGCTGGCTGCGCGGGCTCATGCCCGTGGTGATCATCCCGCTGCTCGGGTCGATCGTGGCCTCGGGCCTCATGATCCTCTTCCTCGGCTGGCCCATCGCCGCGCTCATGAACGCGATGACGGATGGCCTCAACGGTCTCGCCGCGTCGGGCCTCATCGTGGTCGTCGGCATCGTCCTCGGCCTCATGATGTGCTTCGACCTCGGCGGCCCGGTGAACAAGGTCGCCTACGCGTTCGCCGTCGCAGGCCTCGGTGCTGCGTCCGAGTCGAACTCCGTGCCGTACCTGATCATGGCCGCGGTGATGACGGCGGGCATGGTGCCGCCGCTCGGCATGGCGCTCGCCTCGACCATCCTCGCGCCGAAGGCGTTCACAGCTCCCGAGCGCGAGAACGGCAAGGCGGCCTGGCTGCTCGGCCTCTCGTTCATCTCCGAGGGCGCCATCCCGTTCGCCGCGGCCGACCCGCTGCGCGTGATCCCCGCGTCCATGCTCGGCGGAGCGGTGACCGGCGGCCTCTCGATGCTGTTCTCGGTCGGCTCGCGCGCCCCGCACGGCGGACTCTTCGTGGCCTTCGCGATCGACCCCATCTGGGGCTTCGCGGTCGCTCTCCTCGCCGGCACCGTCGTCACGGGGCTCGCGGTCGTGGCGCTCAAGCGCTTCGGACGTCGTGCCGAGGCCGTCGCCCCCGAGGCGGCGCTCATCACGGCCTGATCGCCGCACGAAGAGGCGGCCCCGCGGATCAACCGCGGGGCCGCCTCTGTCTGCCCGGGAGCACTCGTCAGACGGCGGTGACTTCGAACGCCGCGCGGAAGGCGGCGAGGGCGTCCTCGGTCGAGTCCCGCGCCCATCCCTCGAGTCCGACGACGCCGGTGTAGCCGATCCTCCGCAGTGCTGCGGCGATCGCGGGGTAGGCGATCTCTCCGGTGCCGGGTTCGCAGCGGCCGGGGACATCGGCGACCTGGATCTCGCCGATGAAGGGAAGCGCGCGCTCGACGAGGTCGATGAGGTTCCCCTCGCCGATCTGCGCGTGGTACAGGTCGAGATTCAGCCGGAGATGCGGGCTGTCGACGGCCGCCACGAGGGCCAGCGTGTCGGCCGCCCGCGCGAACGGTGCGCCGGGATGGTCGACCGCCGTGTTGAGGTTCTCCAGCGTGAAGACGCGGCCGTATCGCTCGCCGAATGCGGCCACGCGCTCGAGGGTCTTCGCGGCCGTCAGCCAGTCCGCGGGGCTCACGACCTCGCGCGGGATGACGGGGAGTCCCTTCCCGTCCAGGCCGGTCCCGTGGAGGTTCAGCCGAGGGCTGTCGATGACCTCCGCGGCGCGGAGGGACTGCTCCGCCGTCGCCAGGAGCTCGGCGATGCCGTCGTCGTCGGTCGGGTTCCCCGTCACGTACCCGGTCATTGACGAGAACGTCGCGCCGGTGGCGGCGAGGGCGTCGAGGTCCTTCGCCGTCCAATCCCAGATCTCGACCTGGAAGCCCCGCTCGTCGAGGGCGCGCACGCGCTCGACGAAGGGGAGCTCGGTGAAGAGCATCTCCGCCGACGCGGCGAGGGTCAGCCGGCCGGTGCGCGTGGTCGCGCTCATACCACGCGGCCTTCGTCGTCGAGACGGACGATCGCGTGCTGCTCGACCGATGCTCGGCAGGCGAGCGCGATCGCGAGAGCCCAGCGGGCGTCTTCGCCGCGGGCGCCGGCGACCTCGCCGGTGCGGACCGCCTGGACGAACGAGACGAGCTCGTCCGTGTAGGCCTGGTGGAACAGGTCGATGTTGAGTCGCGTCGTCTCGGCGGACTGACCGGCGGCGCCGTAGTGGCGCATGCTCGTGGCGCGCACGTCGCCCGCGGTCACCATGCCGGCGTCTCCGAACACCTCGCCGCGCACGTCGTAGCCGTACACGGCCGAGAAGTTCGCCTCGGCGACGGCGAGGGCGCCGTTGTCGTATCGGATGGTGACCATCGCGGTGTCGAGCAGGCCGCCGTCCTTGAAGTCGGGGGCGACCAGCGCGTCCGCCAGTGCGACGACCTCGACCGGCTTGGCGGTGCCGTTGAACCAGTTGAGCGTGTCGAAGTCGTGGATGAGCGTCTCGTTGAAGATGGTCCACGGCTTCACCGCGCCGGGGTTCGCCAGGCCCGGATCGCGCGTGAGCGAGCGGAGCAGCTGGGGCGTGCCGATCCCGCCCTCCTGCACGAGACGGCCGGCCGCGGCGAAGTCCGTCGAGAAGCGGCGGTTGAAGCCCACCTGCAGCGGCACGCCGGCCGCAGCGGCCGCGGCGATCGCGCGGTCGGCGTCTTCGAGCGTGAGCGCCATCGGCTTCTCCACGAACACGGCCTTGCCGGCCTCGGCGGCGCGGACGACGAGGTCGGTGTGCGTGAAGGCGGGAGAGGCGATGACGACGCCGTCGATCTCGGGGTCGGCGATGAGCTCCGCCGCGTCCAGGAACGTCTTCTCGACGCCGTACTTCCCCGCGACCCGCTCGGCGGCGCCCGGCACCGGATCGGCGACGGCCGCGAGGACGGCGCCGGGGATCCGCAGGGCGATGCTCTCCGCGTGGAATGCGCCGATCCAGCCCGACCCGATGAGGCCGATGCGCACCGGCCGGCTGTGCTCGCCGGCGGTCTCGTGAAGCGGGGTGGGGATCGTCATCATGCCTCCAGCACGTCGTCGTGTGGCCGTGCCCTCTGCAGCAGCCGCTGCGCGAGACTAGCACGAAAAACTAGCACGTGCCATATACAGCAGCGGCTGCTCGTCTTCGGGAGGACCCGTGTGCGCGCGTGCGACGATGAATCGTGCCCGAACAGCGACCGACGATGAAGGACGTCGCCGATCGCGTCGGCGTCTCACGCCAGCTCGTGTCCCTCGTCCTGCGCGATCTGCCCGGCGCGAGCGCGGAGACGCGTCGACGCGTGCGGGACGCGGCAGCGGAGATGGGGTACTACCCCGATTCCTCGGCGCGGGTGCTGCGCGGCAGCCGGAGCTTCCAGGTCGGCGTGATGTTCACCATGCACGAGCCGTTCGAGGTGGATCTCGTCGAGGCGCTGCTCACGGGTGCCGCGGAGCGCGGCTTCTCGCTGGTCCTGGGGCCCCTGACCCCGCAGCGGTCGCACCGCGATGTGATCCCGGAGCTGCTCGGACAGCGCATCGAAGGGCTCGTGGTGCTCGCGGCGGACGGCGGGTCGTCGCGCATCGACGGCCTGCCCGACCGCATCCCGGTCGTCCAGCTCGGCGGCCCCCGCAGCGACGCGGCGGTCGACGACGTCCGCGTCGACGACGCCGTCGGCATCCGCCTCCTCGTGGATCACCTCGTCGAGCTCGGTCATCGCCGCATCGCCCACGTGGCCGGCGGGTCCGGGCCGAACGCCGAATCCCGCCGGACGGAGTACCTGCGCGCGATGCACCGTCACGAGCTCGAGCCCGACATCGTCGAGGCCGCCTACACGGAGACGGCCGGTGCCCAGGCAGCGGCAGCGCTCCTGGCTCGGGAGGCCCTCCCGACGGCGATCATCGGCGCCAACGACCGGTGCGCCTCGGGCGTGCTCGCCACGCTCGTGGCCGCGGGCGTCGCGGTGCCCGCGGAGGTCTCCGTCGTGGGCTTCGACGACAGCTCCGTCGCGCGCCTGCCGTACACGCAGCTGACGACCGTGCGTCACGATCCCGTCCACCTCGCTCGCGCGGCGCTCGACGCGCTGATCGGGCGGATCGACGACCCGGACGCGCCGGTCGTCGAGCATCGCGAAACGCCGGAGCTGATCGTGCGCCGGACGAGCGGACCGGCTCCCCGCGACTGAACGCGCGAGCCGCAGGCACGATCGACGGCCGGCCTCGCCCGTCACGGCATCTGCGATCGCCGCTGTCCGCGGCAACCGGCCATCCCCTGGACGCGAGATGCGGCACCTGCACCGGTCCGAGCCGCGGCCCGCCACTGCGGGGCCGCTTCTCAGGCCCGGATGAGGTGCTGGAACGTCTCGAGGATGAGCTCGACGCTCAGGCGCTCGGGGATGTCGGGCTCGCCCGCCTCGAACTCCGCCAGCTCCACCCCGCGCACCGCTCCGGCCGGGAGAGCGGCGAAGATCGCGGCGACCTGATGCGGCAGCAGCCCGTCGGGCACGCGGTAGGCGGCGGGGATGTAGCCGGGCTCGAGGACGTCCCAGTCGACGTGAATCCAGACCGGACGGTCGCCGACGAACGTGCGCACGGCGTCGGGGTTGCTCGCGGCGGGGGAGAGGACGCGCACGCCCGCAGCGCTCAGCAGTTCGCGCTCGGCGGGGTCGATGTCCCGCGCGCCGACGAGCGCAACCCGGGTCGGGTCGAGGCCTGCGCCGTGACCGCTGTCCCAGAGTCCGCAGGCGGCGGCGAGCACCATTCCGCCGAGGTACCCCGAGTCGGTGGTGTCGGGAGTGTTGAAGTCGCCATGGGCGTCCACCCACAGCACCACGGCGTCGGGGCAGCGGGCCGCGACCTCCGGCAGGGTCGCGAGGCTCGCGGCGCACGTGCTGGTCGCCAGCACCGGCACAGTGCCGGCGTCGAGCGCCGTCGCGAGCGCCGATCGCAGCTCGCGGAGGGTGTCGGCCGCGGCGGGCAGACTCTCGGTCCAGTCGTCCTCGACTGGCGCGGATGGCGTGCCCACCACCTGCGCCTTCACTCCCAGCAGAGCCGACAGCGCGTCTCCCGCGAGGCGTGCGCCGACGAGCGCTCCGCCCGTCCGATCGGCGACCCGCCCCTGCGAGACGATCAGCGAATGCTCCATGGTCCGTTCCCTCCGTCACCTGCCATCCTGGCCGGTTCCGACGATCGGGCGGCAATCAGCCCTGTCCGGCGGCGCGGATGGCCGGGGTGCTGAGGCCGAGCATGTTGCGCCCGCCCATGCGCGCGATGCGCAGCCGGGCGCTCCTATCGCCGAGGGTCGCGACGACGGGCGGGTTCTTCGCGGAGCCGATGGCGACGACCTGCTCGTCATCGAGGAGGATCGCGGCCGCGGGGCCGGTCTTCTCGATGACGGTGCGCAGCCGGATGGCGGTCATGGGGCGAGTGTAGGCGGGTGCATGAGGTGGCGCCCGCCCTCCGGGAGGAGAGCGGGCGCCGGGTCGTGCGGGATCAGGCGGTCTTCAGCGCGTCCTTCACGGAGATCGTCCGCCGGGCGGTGACGGCGATCGTCGTGGCGATGAAGCCGAGCACGCCCCAGACGAGGAGACCCGCGACCGCGGCGCCCGCGCCACCCGCGTCGGTGACGACCGAGAGCAGCGCTCGGTAAGCCGGCGCCGTCGGCAGCGCGGCGGCGAGGTCGGCGAGCACGCCGGGCGTCGTCGAGACGATGCCCGTGGCGATCGCGAGGGCGCCCACGACCGCCGAGATCCAGCGCCCGGCGCCGCCGAACACGGCGACGAGCGCCTGGTTCACGGCGGCGAACGCCACGCCCGCGAGGGCGCTGATGCCGAGGAAGGCCCAGAACGTCGGCGCCTCGTACCCCGTCGCGATCTCGACGACGACCGCCATGATGACGCCCTGCAGGGCACCGATGAGCGCGGCCGGCAGCAGCGTCCCGCCGGCCAGCAGGGCCGACGCGCGACGCGACGTCAGCGCGCGGCTCGTCACCGAGCGCAGCGCCACGAAGGTCGCGAGGCTGCCGAACCAGAGCACGACCGCCGCGAGCAGCGGGATGGCCGAGGTGCCGAACAGGTTCAGGTCGGTGTCCGCGTCGACCGGCGCGGCGACCACGGAGGCGAGCGAGCTGGCCTCGCCGTCGGTGAACGACGGCAGCTGGTCGACGGCCGTGCCGAGGCCCTCGCCGAGCGTTCCGGCGCCGTCGGCGAGCTCGCCGATGCCGTCGCCGAGGTCGCCCGCACCGGTCGCGAGCTCCGTCGCGCCGTCGCCGAGGGGGCCGGCGCCCGAAGCGAGCTGCTCGGCGCCGGAGGAGAGCTGGGTGGCGCCGCCCGCGAGCGCGCCGATCCCGGTGGCGAGATCGTCGGTGCCCGTCGCGAGCGTGCCCGCTCCGTCGGCCAGCTGACCCGCGCCATCCGCCAGCTGGGCGGTGCCGCCGGAGAGCTGCGCCGCGCCGCCGGAGAGGCCGCTCGCCCCGTCGGCGAGGGCGCCGACGCCCGACGACAGGTCGTCGGCACCGCCCGCCAGCTGGCCGATGCCGGCCGCGAGCTGGTTCGCGCCGTCGGAGACACCCGTCGCGCCGGTGGCGAGCTCGCCCGCGCCATCGGCGAGGCTCGAGGCGCCGGTGGCGGACTGATCGGCGCCGTCGGCGAGCTGCGTGAGCCCGCCCGCGAGCTGGCCGGCGCCGTCGGATGCCGCGCGCAGCTGGCCTGCGATCTGCTCGGGCGCCTGAGTCGCGAGGCCCGCCAGCCCCTCCGCGGTGCCGGCCGCGGCGGTGTGCGCCTGCGCCGCCGGGTCGACGAGAGCGGCAAGGCCCCCGCAGAACTCGGGCGCCGCGCCCGACACTCCGCACTGCTCGCTGAGCGCGGCGAGGCCCTCCGCGACGCCCGCGGTCGCCTGCGCGCTGCCGTCCGCGGCTGCGGTCAGCTCGGCGGGGACGAGTCCCTGCTCCGCGAGCTGGTCGGCGCCGGCGGCCAGCTGCGACTGCAGCTCGGCCGCACCGGCCTGCGACTGGCGGATGCCGTCGGCCAGCGCCGACACGCCCGTCGAGAGCTGCGATGCGCCGTCGGACAGGCCGGCGGCGCCGGTGGCGAGCTGACCCGCACCGTCGGCGAGCGAGGAGGCGCCGTCGGCGCTCTGTCGCGCGCCGTCCGCGAGGGCGGAGGCGCCGGTCGCCGCCTGACCCGCGCCGCTCGCGAGCTGGTCGGCGCCCGAGGCGAGGGCACCTGCCCCGTCGGTCAGCTGCGTCGCGCCCGACTGCAGGCCCGAGGCGCCATCGGCGAGCTGGTGCGCGCCGTCCGCGAGCTGGCTCGCGCCCGCGCTCGCATCGGTCGCGCCGCCGGCGAGCTCGCCCGCGCCATCCGCCAGCTGGCCGGCTCCCTCGCCGAACTGGCCGATGCCGTCGGCGAGCTGGGTCGCTCCGTCGGAGAGCTGCACCGCGCCATCCTGCGCCTGCGTGGCGCCGTCGGCGAGCTGCGTCGCGCCGTCGGCGGCGTCGCCCAGCTGCTCGCCGAGCGTGGTGTAGCCGATGAAGACGTTCTCGAGCGTCGACTCCGACAGCGTGGACCCGAGCGTCGAGGCCGCGACCTGCGCCACCTGCGACGCGATCGCGCCGTCGACGATGCGCGCGTCGGGCGCGGTGGTCACCTCGATCTTCGCCTGCTCGGGGTCCTCGTCCTCGCCCGAGAGCGACTTCGCCGACGACATCGCGGCGGCGGAGAAGTCCTCGGGGATGGTGATGACGGCCTGATAGGTGCCATCGGCGATGCCGTCGGCCGCGTCGTCGGCGTTGGAGAGCACCCAGTCGAGATTGCTGTCGAGGTCGTCGGAGCCCTCGACGAGACCGGCGGCGAGCTGGCGACCGAGCGGCACGGTCTGGCCGTCGATCTCGGTGCCGTCGTCGGCGTTCACGATCGCGGCGCTCATGTTCTCGAGCTGATCGGTCGGGTTCTCGAGCGACGCGACGAGCACACCGCCCACGACGGCGGGCAGCAGCAGCACGCCGACGAAGCTCAGCCACGTCACGCGCCCTCGCGACTCGGCGCGTTCGACGGATGGGCGGAAGCGGGTCATGCGGTCACCTCGAGGATCTCGGAGGGGCTGAGGATGGCGGTGGTCTCGCGCACGCGGAAGCCCGCGGAGGCGAGGAGCACGCGAGCGCGCTGCGCGTCGTGCGCGGACGCGACGACGGTGAGCGGGTTCGCCGGGTCGGCGTCGCGCGCCGCCCGGAGGAGGTCGGCGACCCGGTCGACCGCGGCGGGGGCGAGCGCGTCGAGGGCGTCGAGGACGACGAGCCGCGTGCCGCCCGAGAGCGCCTCGCGGAGGGTCGCGACGGGGTCGTCGCCGCTGTCGAACAGTGCGACGCCGACGTGGGTGCGGACCCACGCCCCGCGTCCCGGCAGGAGATGCCCCGCCACGCGCAGCCGGCCATCCGCGATCGGGATGCGCCCGGCGACGGCGAGGAGCACCGCGCGCGTGCGACGCGGGTCGGGGGAGGTCACGACGAGCGCGTCGCCCGGATCCGCGCGGAGGCTGACGTCGGAGACGACCTGCTCCTCGCGCTCGGCGATGACGACGCCCTCGGCCGCGACGACGGCGGTCGAGCGGGGCTCCGGCCAGTCCGCGAGCTCGCGCTCGCGCTCGACGGCCTCGCCCTCGATGTCGAAGTGGGGGAGCAGGCGCTCGAGCCAGGCCGGCATCCACCAGGCGTGGCGGCCGAGCAGGGCCATCACGGCCGGGACGAGGGTCATGCGGATGAGGAACGCGTCGACTGCGATGCCCACCGCGAGCGCCAGGGCGATCGGCTTGATGCTGCTGTCGCCCTCGGGCACGAACGCCGCGAACACGGCGAACATGATGATGGCGGCGGCGGTGACCACGCGCGAGGAGGCGGTGAAGCCCGACCGGACGGCGTCCGCGGCGACCTCGTTCGTGCGGCCCAGGCGGCGCGAGGCGTGGACGAAGTCCTCCCGCATGCGCGAGACGAGGAACACCTCGTAGTCCATCGCCAGGCCGAACAGCACGCCCATGACGACGATCGGCATGAACGCGATGACGGGACCCGTCTTGGCCACGTGCAGGAGATCGGCGCCCCAGCCCCACTCGAACACCGCGGTCACGACGCCGAACGCGGCGAGGATCGACAGAAGGTAGCCGGCCGTGGCCTTGAGCGGCACCCAGATCGAGCGGAACACGATCATGAGGAGCACGAACGACAGGCCCACGACGAAGATGCCGAACGGCAGCAGGGCCGCGCCGAGCCGGTCGGAGATGTCGATGGAGACCGCCGTGAAGCCGGTCACCTTGAGGTCGATGTCGTACTCGTCGAGCCACTCGTCGTGGTGGGAGCGCAGCTCGCGGACGAGGTCGGCGGTCGCCGGGTCGGACGGCCCGGTCTCGGGCACGATCTGGACGATGCCGGTGTCGGCGGTCTCGTTGGGAACGGCCAGCGCCACCTCCGCGACGCCGTCGATCTTCTCCACCTCGTCGCCGATGTCCTCCATGAGCCCGAGCGGGTCGTCGGACGTGACGATGGTGCCGGTGAGGATGAGCGGGCCGTTGAAGCCCTCGCCGAAGTGCTCGCCGACGAGGTCGTAGCTCTGGCGCGCCTCGCTGTCGGCGGGCAGCACGCCCGCGTTGGGCAGCGCCAGGCCGAGCTGAGCCGAGGGGATGGCGACCACGCCGAGTCCGACGGCGACGGCGATCGTCGTGATGAGCGGGTGACGCGTGACGCCGCGCACCCAGCGCACGGCGAAGCCGTCCTTGCGAGCCGCGGCACGGCCATCCGCCGTCTTCTTCGGGCGCCGCACGCGGCCGACCGCGCGGCCCTTCACGAAGCCGAGGAACGCGGGGGTGAGCGTGACGGCGATGAGCACGGCGATCGCGACGGCGACCGCTGCGGCGATGCCCATGGTGGTGAGGAACGGGATGCCGGCGAAGCCCAGGCCGATGAGGGCGATGAGCACCGTGGCGCCGGCGAACGTCACGGCCGAGCCCGCGGTGCCCGTCGCGCGGGCGGCGGATTCCTCGGGATCCACCCCCTCGCGCACCTGATCCTGATGTCGGGCGGCGATGAAGAGGGCGTAGTCGATGCCCACCGCGAGGCCGAGCATGAGCGCGAGCAGCGGCGTCGTCGCCGAGACCGTGGCCACCGACGTCGCCGCGACGATGCCGAGCATCGAGACGCCGACGCCGAGGAGCGCGACGCCGAGCGGCAGGCCCGCGAGCACGAACGAGCGGAAGGTCACGATGAGCACGAGCAGGGCGATGACGACGCCGACGGCCTCGGTGATCGTGACGGTGGGGAGCTCCGTGGCGTAGAGGTCGCCGCCGAGCGCGACCTGCGCGCCCTCCGGCAGCTCGTCGCGCAGCTCGTCGACGGCGGCGGCGAAGTCGTCCTTCGTCTCGTCGTCGATCTCGGAGCTCGAGCCGGAGAACTGCGCCTGGACGATGGCGGCCGTGCCGTCGTCGGAGAGGAGCCCCGTCACCATCTCGTCGTAGGGGGACGTCGAGCCCTCCACACCGGGGAAGTCGACGATCTCGTCGACCTTGTCCTCGATCGGGTCGCGGTAGGCCGCGTCTTCGATGTCGTCGCCGTCGGCGGCGATGACGATGAACTGCGCGGCGGTGCCGGAGACCTGCGGGAACGTGCGGCTCAGCTGCTCGAGACCCTCCTGGGCCTCCGTGCCCGGGATGGAGAAGCTGTTGTCGAATCCCTTGTTGAGGCCGAGCGCCGCCCCGCCCATCACGAGCAGGATGATCAGCCACGAGCCCAGGACTCGCCAGGGGTGGCGATAGGACCAGCGGCCGAGCGAGTACAGCAGGGTGGACACGAGGCGCCTCCGGAAGATGGCGGACGGGATTCGATACAGCGCTGTATCCGATACAGATGTGTATCGTAGTCGACGCGCACGGGACCGAGGCTGGGTCTGCCGTGTGAGATGGTGAACGACGCGGGAGGAGCGCCGACGTGGCGGATCAGGTGCGCGCGACCACGCGCAGTCGTGAGAACACGCGTGCGCGCCTGCTCGAGGCGGCCGCCGCCGTGTTCGCCGAGGTGGGTCTCGGCGAGGCGTCCGTCGAGCGGATCTGCGAGCGCGCGGGCTTCACGCGGGGCGCGTTCTACTCGAACTTCGCGTCGAAGGACGAGATGTTCCTCGAGCTCGCGAAGGCCGTCGCGCAGGAGCGCGTGGCGGCGGTGCGGGTGCGCGTGGCGGAGATGGACATCGGCGCGGGCCTCGGGGCGGAGGCGGAGAACGCTGCCGCGATCATCCGGGTCCTCGACGTCATGGACGACGACCGCGTCACCACGCTGCTCATGCACGAGATCGAGATCCACGCGATGCGCGATCCGGAGTTCGCCGCCGCCTATGCCGCGCAGCTCGACGACATCGTCGCCGAGGTCGTGCAGCTCGTCGAGGAGATCGTGGAGGCGGAGGGCCTCGCGCTGCGACTCCCCGCGCACGAGGCCGCGAGCATCATCCTCGCGGTGTGGTCGGAGGTGTCGCGCCGCGTCGCGATCGCCGGTCTCGAGGGCGACGCCGCGCGGGAGATCCGCAGCGTCGAGGTGGGCCGCGTCGTGCAGCTCGTCGTCGAGCGGCGCTGAGCTCTCGCCAGAGCAGCGCGTCGGTCCGGCCGGCCCAGAGCAGCGCGTCGGTCCGGCTGGCTCAGAGCAGCGCGTCGGCGATGGACGGACGCACGAGCGTCGAGTAGCAGCGCGAGATGCGCTCGCGCCACCATGCCGCGCGCTCGTCGGATGCCGCGTGCGCGTCGAGCAGCTCGGGGACGGGCTCGACGCGGGCGACGGAAATGGCGCCGCCCCGCGGCACGAGGCGCGGTTCCGCGACGTCCGCCGCGAGGAGGGCAGCGGTGCCGAGGCCGCAGTCGAACTCGAGGACGGGGAGCGCGGCCGCGAGCGCGGCGCCCTGGGCGAGGCCGATCGAGGTGTCGAGCGCGCTGGACACCACCGCCGGAAGCCCCGCGGCCTGCACGATGTCGAGTGCGCGGCGGGTGCCGCCGAGCGGCTGCGCCTTGACGATGAGGATGTCGGCGGCCCCCGCGCGCGCCACCCGCAGGGGGTCGGCGGCCTTGCGGACGCTCTCGTCGGCTGCGATGGGGATGTCCCAATCGCGCAGGCGGCGCCGGATCTCCGCGAGCTCCTCGACGCTCGCGCACGGCTGCTCGGCGTACTCGAGATCGAACTCCGACAGGGCGTGGAGAGCGCGCTCGGCCTCGTCGACATTCCATCCGCCGTTGGCGTCGACGCGGATGCGCGCCTCGATGCCCATCGCCTCGCGCACCGCGCGGACGCGCGCGATGTCGTCGTCGAGGGTCTGCCCGGCTTCGGCGACCTTGACCTTGGCGGTGCGGCAGCCGTCATAGCGGGCGAGGATCTCCGGCACGCGGTCGGCGGTCACCGCCGGCACGGTCGCGTTCACCGGGATGGTGTCGCGGTGCGCGGCCGGCTGCGGATTGAAGGCGAAGTCGATGGCCGACGCGAGCCAGGTCGAGGCCTCCGCGTCGTCGTACTCGAGGAACGGCGAGAACTCCGCCCACCCCTCGGGGCCCTCGAACAGGGCCGCCTCGCGGCGGCCGACCCCGCGGAACCGCGTGGCGAGGGGGAGGGAGACGATGCGCGTCGACGCGAGGATCTCGTCGAGGGCGGGCAGCGGAGCGGTCATGCGACCATCCTGCCCCTCCCGCGCGCGCGGCGCGCGGAACCGGGCCAGGGCCATCCGCTCGCTCTCGTCTCGACGCGGCCCCGGCCATCCGCCCGACCCTAGGCTGGCGGCATGCCGCTTCTCGACATCCCCGTGCGCCTCGGCGTGCAGATCGCGCCCCAGCACTCGGCCTACGCCACCATCCGCGACGCGGTGAGCCGGCTCGAGGACATGGGCGTGGACATCCTGTTCAACTGGGACCACTTCTTCCCGCTCTCGGGGGAGCCCGACGGACTGCACTTCGAGGCGTGGACGATGCTCGCGGCATGGGCCGAGCAGACCGAGCGCGTGGAGTTCGGCTGCCTCGTGAACTGCAACTCGTACCGGAACGCCGACCTCCAGGCCGACATGGCGCGGACCGTCGACCACATCTCGGCGAAGGGCGGCGACACCGGCCGCTTCATCTTCGGCACCGGCGCCGGATGGTTCGAGCGCGACTACGACGCGTACGGCTACGAGTTCGGGACGCCCGGGTCGCGGCTCACCGCGCTCGCCGAGGGGCTCGGCCGCATCGAGCGCCGGTGGGACGTGCTGAACCCCGCGCCGACGCGGCGCATCCCCGTGATGATCGGCGGCAAGGGCGAGCAGAAGACGCTGCGGCTCGTCGCCCGGCACGCCGACATCTGGCACTCCTTCACCGAGGGCGAGGAGCTCGCGCGCAAGCTCGACGTGCTCGCCGCGTGGGGCGAGAAGGAGGAGCGCGACCTGTCGGAGCTCGTCATCTCGAACGAGCTCAAGCAGCGCGACGAGGCCCGCGCCGATGCGCTGTTCGAGCAGGGCGTGCGCCTGTTCACCCTCGGGATCACCGGCCCCGAGCTCGACTTTCGACGAGGTGCGCCGCTGGCTCGCCTGGCGCGACGCGCGCAACGGGGGCTGACGCCGGGCGGATGGCCGGGATCGGGCGGGGAGCCGAGGGACGGGCCATCCGCTCGCCCGGCCGGGCCCGACGGACGCGGGAATAGGCTGGAATCGTGAGCGACGCCTTCGTATCCGAGCTGTTCGACCCGTCCGAGTGGGATGCCGCGCCCGGCTCGGAGGGGTACCGCGACATCACCGCGCACGTGTCGAAGGACGGGCGCATCGCGCGCGTCGCGATCGACCGGCCCGAGGTGCGGAATGCCTTCCGTCCGGCGACGGTCGACGAGCTGTATCGCGCGCTCGACATCGCGCGCACCGATCCCCGCATCGGCGTCGTGCTGCTCACCGGAAACGGCCCGAGCCCGAAGGACGGCGGCTGGGCGTTCTGCTCGGGCGGCGATCAGCGCATCCGCGGGCGGGATGGCTACAAGTACTCCGAGGAGGACGGTGCGGTCACCGACTCCGCGCGAGCAGGGCGGCTGCACATCCTGGAGGTGCAGCGTCTCATCCGCTTCATGCCGAAGGTCGTCATCGCGGTCGTGCCGGGATGGGCCGCGGGCGGCGGACACTCGCTCAACGTCGTGTGCGACCTGTCGATCGCGTCGGAGGACGCGAAGTTCAAGCAGACCGACGCCGACGTCGGCTCGTTCGACGCCGGCTACGGATCGGCGTACTTCGCGCGCCAGATCGGGCAGAAGTTCGCCCGCGAGATCTTCTTCCTCGCCGAGACCTACTCCGCGCAGCGCGCGTACGAGATGGGCGCCGTGAACCGCGTCGTGCCGCACGCCGAGCTCGAGCGGGAGGCGATCGCGATGGCCCGCACCATCCTCGGGAAGTCGCCCACGGCCATCCGCATGCTGAAGTACGCCTTCAACGCGGTGGACGACGGGCTCGTGGGGCAGCAGCTGTTCGCCGGCGAGGCGACGCGGCTCGCGTACGGGACGGACGAGGCGGTCGAGGGGCGCGACTCGTTCCTCGAGAAGCGCGACCCGGACTGGTCGCCGTTCCCGTGGCACTTCTGACGTCTGCGCGGGTCTGCGCGCGGGGGCGGGGAGTCGGGGTGCGGCGAGTCGGGGTGCGGCGGTGAAGCTCGAGCGATTCGAGGGCGACGAGCCGCGGGATCTGCTGCGCGCGCTGCGGCGCGCGCTCGGCGCGGGTCCCGCGATCGCGGTCGGCCAGGGGCGCGAGCTGCCGGCGGATGTGCCGCCGGGGACCGCGGTCGTCCTCACGACGTCGGGATCGACGGGCGTGCCGAAGAGCGTGCGGCTGTCGCGGCATGCGCTGACCGCGAGCGCGCTGGCGACGAGCGCGCGGATCGGCGCGGGGCAGTGGCTGCTGCCGCTGTCGGCGACGTACATCGCGGGCATCCAGGTGCTCGTCCGCGGGCTCGTCGAGGGGACGGAGCCGGCCATCCTCTCGGGCCGCTTCTCCGCCGCCGCGTTCGCGCATGTCGTCTCCGGCATGCGCTCGTCGCGCGGCGGAGTGAGGGTGCCGACCTACACCTCGCTCGTGCCCGCGCAGCTGCAGACGCTCGTCGACGCCGCGGACGATGCCGAGGTGCGCCGCGCCCTCGCGTCGTTCGAGGCCATCCTCGTCGGCGGGCAGGCGCTGCCCGCGGCGCTGCACGACCGCGCGACGGAGCTGGGGGCGCGCATCGTCCGCACGTACGGCTCGACGGAGACGAGCGGCGGCTGCGTGTACGACGGCGTGCCCCTCGACGGCGTGACGGTGGCGGAGGTCGACGGCGAGCTGCGGATCGCCGGTCCCATGCTCGCCGAGGAATACGTCGGCGACCCCGAGCTCACGACGCGCACCTTCGTCACGGATGGCGACGGCATGCGCTGGTATCGAACGGGCGACGCGGGCGCGGTGACGGATGGCCGGGTGTCGGTCACCGGGCGGATCGACAACGTGATCGTGTCGGGCGGGGTCAACGTGTCGCTCGACCGCGTGGAGCGGGTCGTCCGCGAGCTGCCGGGGCTCGCGGAGGCCGTGGTCGTCGGGGCGCCGGACGAGCGCTGGGGCGAGACGCCCGTCGTCGTCGCCGCGCGCACGGGGGAGGCGCCCGAGCTCACCGAGGTGCGCGCAGCGGTGGAGGCCGCTCTCGGGAAGCCGGCACGGCCATCCGCACTCGTCTTCGTGGACGCGCTGCCGCGGCTGACGTCCGGCAAGCCCGACCGGCGTGCGATCCGCGGGCTGGTGGGCTGAGGCGGGATCGCCGGCGGGGCTGGCGCGGGGGTTCCCAGCGCCAGACGATGTCGTCTCACCGCGGGGACATCGGATTCCGCCGTTTTCCGTGTCGCGCGGATGAGGCGACATCATCTGGTGCACGGGTGCCCCGCCGCCCGCCGTCCGTGCCTCGTCCGCCGTCCGCACAGCGCGGGGTCGTAGGATCGGACCCCGTGGCACAGCCGAAGAATCGCAGGAAGAACGTCAGCGGCAACCCGGCCAAGCGCAGCACGGCGGCGGCGCCGGTGTCGAAGCCGGTGACCTTCGGGGACTGGGTCGGCGCGGCACGGCTGCGCACCCTGCCGCTCGCCCTCACGCCGATCCTCATCGGAACGGGCGCCGCGGTGCTCGTGGGCGACGAGTTCCACTGGGTCATCGCGCTCGCGTGCCTCGTGGTCGCGGTGGCGCTGCAAATCGGCGTGAACTTCGCCAACGACTACTCGGATGGCGTCCGCGGCACGGACGACCATCGCGTCGGACCCGCGCGGCTCACCGCCTCCAAGCGGGTGACGCCGAAGTCGGTCCTCACGGTCGCGCTGGTGTTCTTCGCGATCGCCGCCCTCGCGGGGCTGGCGATCGTCATCCGCACGCAGCAGTGGTGGATGCTCGTCGTCGGCGCGCTCTGCATCGTCGCGGCCTGGTTCTACACCGGCGGCAAGCGCCCCTACGGGTACAACGCCCTCGGCGAGGTGTTCGTCTTCGTCTTCTTCGGGCTCGTCGCGACGCTCGGCACGACCTGGGTGCAGGCGCTCGCCCTGCCGCAGGAGGCGTGGTTCGGCGCGGTCGCATCCGGCTTCTTCGCGTGCGCGGTGCTGCTCGCCAACAACCTCCGCGACATCGACCAGGACCGCACGGTGGGCAAGCGCACGCTCACGGTCCTCATCGGACGCCGCGCGACGCAGGTGCTCTTCACGGTGCTCGTCGTCCTCGCGTTCGCGATCGCCGCGTACCTCGCGTTCTTCTACCCGCTCGCCTGGCTGGCGCTCCTGGCGCTGCTGGCCGCGGGCCCCGCGGTCGTCATCGTCTGGACGTATCAAACCGCGCGCGAGCTCATCCTCGCGCTGGCGCTCACATCGCTCGCGTCGCTGGGGTACGCGGTGTTCCTCGCCTGGGCCTTCATCGGCTGACGCCGGGTCAGTCCTCGCGGGTGGCGGCGTCCTCGGCCTCGGCATCGAGCTGACGGCCGGAGGCGCGGCGCGCCCGCTTGCCCTGATTGCGCTCGTACAGGCCCGTCGACACCTCGTTCAGGGGGCGCCGCAGCAGGAGGATCGACAGGCTCAGCCCGATGAGCGCTGCGAACAGGGCGGCGAGCCACCACAGCTGCTGGAACACCGGGAAGATCATCAGCACGCCGAACGGCACGAGGAACGCCAGCAGACGCAGCACCGAGTACACGACGACAGAGCGGATGTTCATCCCTCCATCCTAGAAGCGGCCGCCTGAGCGCACCCGGGGCGGCGTCCGCCAAGCGCACCGGTTCCGCGACGCCCAGGCCGCGCACGCCGCCGACGCCTAGGATGAGGAGATGGCCCGCGCTCTCATCCTCCTAGCGGTCGCCGCCGTCGTGTTCTGGGTCTTCAGCATCGTCGACTGCGCGGTGCAGTCGCCGGCCCGCCACCGCGGTGTCTCGAAGAACACGTGGCTGGTCATCGTGGTCCTCATCCCCGTCATCGGGGGGATCCTCTGGTTCGCGATCGGCCGCACTCGGCCCGACGCGCCGGCTCGCGGGCCCGTCGCGCCCGACGACGACCCGACCTTCCTGGGCACGCTCGGCGCGTTCCCCGACCAGGACGAGCGCATCCGTCAGCTCGAGGAGGAGCTCGCCAAGCTCGACGCCGAGGACGAGCCGAAGCGCAACCCCGAGCCGAAGCGCAACCCCGAGCCGAAGCGCAACCCCGAGCCGAAGCCGAAGCCCGACGACGAGCCGAACGGCGACGGGCGCTCGGGCGACGAGCGCGAGGGCGACGGCCGGGACCCGTCCGGCTCGCGCGGCTGACATGACCGAGCAGGCGATCGCGTCGCCGGCCTCGGAGGCCGCGTGGGCGCTGCTGTCGGAGCTCGTCGCGCAGGGCGTCACCCATGTCATCGTGAGCCCGGGCTCGCGCTCCCAGGCGCTCGCGCTCGCCGCCGCGCGCCTCGAGCGCGAGGGGCGCATCCGGCTGCATGTGCGCATCGACGAGCGCGTGGCGGGCTTCACCGCCCTGGGCATCGGCCGGGAGCTCGGCGTGCCGGCGGCGCTCATCTGCACATCGGGCACGGCCGTGGCGAACCTCCTGCCCGCCGCGCTCGAGGCCCATCACTCCGGCGTCCCCCTGCTGCTGCTCACGGCCGACAGGCCGCCCGAGCTCCGCGGCATCGGCGCGAACCAGACCATGCGCCAGCCCGGTCTCTTCGACGCGATCACCCGCTTCGCCGTTGACGCCGAGACCCCCACGGGCGCGGCGGGCGAGGGCGAGCGGATGGCCGAGCTCGCGTCGTCCGCGTTCGCTCACGCGGTGGGGGCGGCCGGGGAGGCGCCCGCCGGGCCCGTGCACCTCAACCTGCCGTACCGCGAGCCGCTCGCCGGGGCGATGCCGGCGGCGGAGGCGCGCGATGCCGACGCTCCCGCAGCGCAGACGACGGCGCTCGCGCGCCCGGCCACGGCCATCCCGCGCGGACCGCGGACCGTCGTCGTCGCGGGCGCGGATGCCGGCCCCGCGGCCGAGCAGATCGCGCACGAGGGCGGATGGCCGCTGATCGCGGAGATCGTGAGCGGCGCGCGCTTCGGACGCAATGTCGTGCACGGCTACCGGGAGGCGCTGCGGGAGCCGGAGCTCGGCGGCCGCGTGGAACGGGCGATCGTGTTCGGCCATCCCACGCTCAGCCGCGAGGTGTCGGCGCTGCTGTCGGACCCCGCGGTGGAGGTCGTCGCGGTGCGGCGTGGTGGCGAGGAGCTGAACCTCAACGGCGCGAGCCGCGCGGTCTGGGGCGTCGACGTGGCGGACGGCCCGGGCGACGACGTCTGGCGCGGCGCATGGCTGCGGTTCTCGCAGGCGCACCTGCCCGACCTCGCACCTCCCGCGCCCGACATCGACGGCCTGCAGTCGACCGACCCTCATCAGCGCGGCGAGGCGGTGCGCGCGGAGCTCGAGGCCGTGCGGCGCCCGCTCGACCGCGCGCAGCTGGTGGCCGCGGTGTGGGCGGCGACCTGGCCCCACGACCGGCTCGTCTTCGGCTCGTCGCGCCTCGTGCGGATCGCCGATGCGCTGCTGCCGGGCAAGAAGGTGCCCGTGCACGCCAACCGCGGCCTGGCCGGCATCGACGGCACCGTCGCCACCGCCATGGGCGTCGCGCTCGCGAGCCAGGGCGCGGCGCGCGCGGGCGTGACGCGCGTGCTGCTGGGGGACCTGACCTTCCTCCACGACGTGGGGGCGCTGCTCCTGCCCGACATCGAAGACGAGCCGCGCGTGCAGATCGTCGTGGGCAACGATCGCGGCGGCACCATCTTCGACGGGCTCGAGGTGGCGAGCACCGCATCGGCGGAGGACATGTCGCGCGTGCAGTACACGCCGCAGTCGGTGCGCATCGAGCAGCTCGCGATGGCGTACGGGTGGGAGCACCACCGGGTCACGACCCGCGGAGCCCTCGATCAGGCGCTCACCTCGACCGTCGGCCGGCGGCAGATCATCGAGGTCCCGCTCGCCCGCTGAACGGCGCGTCGACGCGACGGGGGCGACCTTCGAGAGGCGGGCTCCGGCCATCCGCTCTGGTGCCGTCGGCCGTGCCCGCGGCAGGATGGGGCCATGACCGCGAAGAGCCAGGTGAAGTGGACGGATGACGCGCTGACGGCGCTGCGGGCGGGGGAGGGGTTCCGGCTCGCGGATCTCGACCCGAGAGCGACGCCCGGCTACACCGGCGACAAGAAGGACGGCGCGGTCGACCTCGCCGCGGGCCTCGCGCAGCTGGCGGAGTACCAGGAGCGGCTCTACGCCGCGAGCCACGGCGGCGACGCGGACGACCGCGTGCTGCTCGTGCTGCAGGCGATGGACTCGGCCGGGAAGGGCGGCATCGTGCGGCACGTCGTCGGCGGCGTGGACCCGCAGGGCATCGAGCTCGCTGCCTTCAAGGCGCCGACACCCGCCGAGCTCGCGCACGACTTCCTCTGGCGCATCGAGAAGCGCGTGCCGCGCGCGGGCTACATCGGCGTCTTCGACCGCTCGCACTACGAGGACGTGCTCATCGGGCGCGTGCGCGGACTCGCGTCCGCCGAGGAGATCGAGCGCCGGTACGACGCCATCAACGCGTTCGAGGCGCGACTCGTCGAGCAGGGCACCCGCATCGTGAAGGTCATGCTGCACATCTCCTACGACGAGCAGGGCGAGCGGCTCATGGAGCGACTCGAGCGCCCCGACAAGCACTGGAAGTACAACCCCGGCGACGTCGACGAGCGCGCGCACTGGCCCGCCTATCAGGAGGCGTACCAGGCCGTCTTCGACCGCACCTCGACGGAGGCCGCGCCCTGGTACGTCGTGCCCGCGAACCGGAAGTGGTACGCGCGGCTCGCCGTGCAGGAGCTCCTGCTGGAGACGCTCGAAGGCATCGACCCCCAGTGGCCGGACGCGGACTTCGACGTCGCGGCCGAGAAGGAGCGCCTGCGCGCCACCATGGGCTGAGCCCGACGGGCGGGGCGGATGGCCGGGGCGGGGCGGCGGCCGGTGCGAGGGGGATGGCTCGGATCGCCCCGCGAAGGGAGGGCGCCTCGGGATGCGGGAGGATGGACGCATGGCTCGCATCGTGATCGCACCGGACAGCTTCAAGGGCACGATCGCGGCGGCCGACGTCGCCGCCGCGCTCGCCGAGGGATGGGCGAGCGTGCGCCCCGACGACGAGATCGTCGCGCGTCCGATGGCCGACGGTGGCGAGGGCACGCTGGCGGCGTTCGCGGAGGCGGTCGAGGGCGCGGTGCGCGTGCCCGTCCGGGTGACGGGGCCGACCGGATTCGCGGTCGATGCGAGCTGGCTGCGACTTCCCGCGACCGAAGACGCCCCGGGTGGGACGGGCGTGGTCGAGCTCGCCTCCACCTCCGGCATCGAGCTGCTCGGCGACGCCCGCCGCCCGTGGGAGGCTTCGACCGTGGGCTTCGGCCAGGCAATCGCCGCCGCCCTCACCGCCGGGGTCTCGCAGCTCATCCTCGGGATCGGCTCCAGTGCCTCCACGGATGGCGGGGTCGGGCTCCTCACCGCCCTCGGTGCGCGCTTCACAGACGCGTACGACACCTCCATCGCGCCCGGGGCGTCGGGGCTCGACGACGTCGTGAAGGTCGACCTCTCCCGCCTGCGCCCCCTGCCCGAGCGCGGCGTGCAGGTGCTGTGCGACGTCACGAACCCCCTCCTCGGCGGGCGCGGCGCGGCCGCCGTGTTCGGTCCGCAGAAGGGCCTGGACGAGGCGGGCGTCGCCCGCGCCGATGCAGGGCTCGCACGACTGGTCGAGGTGCTGAAGGGCCTGGGCGGCGACACCGTCGCCTCGTCGCTCGCCCGGGTCGCCGACCCCGAGGCGCCGGGCGCGGGGGCCGCGGGCGGCGCCGGCTACGGGCTGCTCGTCTGGGGCGCCGAGATCGTGCCGGGTGCGGTGCGCGTGGCCGATCTCACCGGCCTCGCCGCCGCGATCGAGGGCGCCGACCTCGTCATCACGGGCGAGGGCTCGTACGACGGCCAGTCCGCCGCCGGCAAGGCGCCCGCGCACGTCGCCGCGCTCGCCGACGCCGCCGGCGCGCGGGTCGCCATCGTGGCGGGGCGCATCGCCGCCGACACCTCGGCCGTGGCCCATGCGCTCTCGCTCACCGAGCTCGCCGGCTCCGCGGATGCCGCCATCGGCGATCCCGCCACGCACCTCCGCGCGGCGGGCGCCGCGCTCGCCGCCGCGTTCTGACGTCGGGCGCGATACTGAAGGCTGATCGACGGCGATGAGGGAGAAGCGGATGGCACTGGCCAACTGGGCGGGGAACGTGCGCTTCGGCGCAGAGCGGGTCGAGACGCCCGCGAGCGTCGACGAGGTGCAGGAGGTGCTGGCGAGCGCGACGCGCGTGCGGGCCCTGGGATCCGCGCACTCGTTCAACCTCATCGCCGACACCGACGACACGCTGCTGTCGACCGCCCGCCTCATCACCGCGCCGCGCATCGACACCGAGGCGCGCACGGTCACGGTCGGCGGCGGCATGCGGTACGGCGAGCTCGCTCCCGCGCTGGAGGCCGAGGGGTGGGCGCTGGCGAACCTCGCCTCGCTGCCGCACATCTCCATCGCCGGGGCGATCGCCACGGGCACGCACGGCTCCGGCGACGGTGTCGGCACGCTGTCGTCCGCCGTCGCCGGGCTCCAGCTCGTCACGCCCGCGGGCGAGGTGCGCGAACTGCGCCGCGGCGACGCGGACTTCGACGGCGCGGTGGTCTCCCTCGGTGCGCTCGGCGTCGTGACGGAGGTGACGCTCGACATCGAGCCGACCTTCGCCGTCCGCCAGCGCGTGTACGAGAAGCTGCCGCTCGAGGTCGCGCTCGCCGAGTTCGACGCGATCATGGGCGCTGCCTACAGCGTGAGCCTCTTCCACCGCTGGGATGCCCCCGACGTCGTCGACCAGGTGTGGACGAAGGCGCGCGGCGACGAGGCGCCGTTGCTGCCGGGCAGCATCGGCGAGGCGTCCGAGCAGGTGCACATGCTCGCCGGTGTGACGCCGGAGGCGACGACACCGCAGCGCGGCGAGGCCGGCGCGTGGCTCGATCGCCTCGCGCACTTCAAGCTCAGCCACACGCCGTCGAACGGCGACGAGCTGCAGTCGGAGATGCTCGTGCCGCGCGCGCACGCGGTCGAGGCGCTCCGCGTCGTGCGAGGGCTCGCCGCCCGGTTCGCTCCGCTCGTGCAGGTCATGGAGGTGCGCTCGATGCGGGCGGATGGGCTGTGGCTGAGCCCCGCATACGAGCAGGACACCGTGGGCCTGCACTTCACGTGGCTGCCGCGGCAGAGCGAGGTGGAGGGCGCCGTGGCGATGCTGGAGCAGGCGCTCGAGCCGTTCGGGGCGCGCCCGCACTGGGGCAAGCTCACGCGCCTCGACCCGCGCGTGCTCGCGGCGGTCTGGCCGCGGCTCGGCGACTTCGCGGAGCTCGCCCGGCGCTGCGACCCCGAGGGCAAGATGCGCAATCCGTTCCTGGATCGGGTGCTGACCGCCGGACGTTGAGCGAGCGGAGCGAGACGAAACGCCGCAACCCGTCCCCGACAACGGGTCACCGCGTTTCGTCTCCCTCGCTGGCGCTCGGTCGCTCAACGTCCGAGATGGGGACGCGACCACCCGGATGTTGAGCGAGCGGAGCGAGACGAAACGCGGTGAGCGAACGCTCCCTACGCCAGCGCGTCGACGATCGGGCGGAACTTCACGCGCGTCTCGAGCAGCTCGGCCTCGGGCTGACTGCCGGCGACGATGCCGCCGCCCGCGTGCGCGGTGACCGCCCGGTGCGCGCCCTCGGCGGGACCGATCTGCGCGCAGCGGAGCGCGATCGCCCACTCGCCGTCGCCGTTCCCGTCCACCCAGCCGACCGGCCCCGCGTAGCGGCCGCGGTCGAACGGCTCGATGCGGCGGATGGCCGCGAGTGCGGCGGGCGTGGGGGTGCCGGCGACCGCCGCGGTGGGGTGCAGCGCCCGGACCATGTCGAGAGCCGAGTCGCCGTTCGCCAGCGTGCCCTCGACATCCGTCGCGAGATGCCAGACGTTCGGCAGCTTGAGCGTGAACGGCTGCTCGGCCGCGACGAGTGCGGAGGTGTGCGGCTCGAGCGCCGTGAGCACGCTCTGCACGGCATAGCGGTGCTCGTCGAGGTCCTTGGGCGTGGTGGCGAGCTCGGCGGTGATCGCGGTGTCCTCGTCGGCGTTCGCCCCACGGGCGCGGGTGCCGGCGAGCACACGGGCGGTGACGGTGCCGCCGGAGACGGTCACGAGGGTCTCCGGGCTCGCGCCGACGATGCCGTCGACCGCATAGGCCCAGGTGTCGGGGTACCCCTCGGCGAGGGCACGCACGAGGCGCCGCAGGTCGGCGTCGGCAGGAAGGGTGCCGGCGATGTCGCGCGCGACGACGACCTTCTCCACCTCGCCCGCCTCGATCGCCGCGAGCGCGTCGGCCACGGCCTCGACGTGCGCGGCGGGGTTCAGCTCGCCGGGGCCGAGGGTGGCAGACCAGTGCGGCCCGTAGCCGTGCGCTTCCGGGTCCGCCGGAGCGGGGCCATCCAGTCGGCCGATGCGGGTGACCCAGCCGCGGCCGCCGCGGCGCCCGATGACGATGCTCGGCACGATGAGCGTGCTGGGCGCGGAGGAGGCGTCGTCGAACGCGAACGCGCCGAAGCCGACGAGACCGGTGCCCGGCAGCCCGACGGAGTCGTCGACGTCGGTGGCCGAGGCGATCGCCCGCCAGAGATCCGCGATCGCGTCGAGCCGGCCGTCCTCGCCGACGTCGATCCGCAGCACCTCGGCGCCCGCCGCGACCATCCCGTCGCCGCGTCGCAGCCAGACGAGCGGATCGTCGGCGGAGGCGAACAGCAGCGGGTCCTCGGGAGCGGGGATCGGGCGCGTGACGGCGCGCAGGCGCGGGAGGGAGAGCGGGTCGGGCACGACTTCCAGCCTAAGGAGTCCCGCTGGGGACGGGTCGTGCGCGCCTAGACTCGGCAGGATGACCTCCGATCGTCCCGCTGTGGGCACCCGACTGCTGTTCCGCTGGCGCAAGTGGGACGGCTCGCCGCACTGGGTGCACGAGTGCGTCTACCTCGGCGCGGACGAGTGGGGCGACTGGTTCGGCCAGCTGCCCGGATGGCGGAGCGCGCGCCCCGGACGCGACGTCACGCTGGACGCGGCCTGCGTCGTGCTCCTGCCGTCCGGCTCGGAGGCGTGGACGCTCACGCGCAACGCGCTCCCGTCGCCGACGCGGGTCTACATCGACCTCGCGTGGGAGGCGAAGTGGGATGGCCGTGGCGAGCCGACCGCCATCGACATGGACCTCGACGTCGTGCACCGCCTCGACGAGCGCGGCCTCTACATCGACGACCGCGACGAGTGGGACGAGCATCGCGCGCAGTACGGCTATCCCGCCGATGTGCAGGAGAGCATCGAGGCCGTCACCGCCGTGCTCGAGCGCGAGGTGCGCGACGACGTCGCGCCCTTCGACGACGCGACCACCCACCGCTGGTTCGCCGTGCTCGCGGATCTCGAGCTCGTCTGACCCGGCCGCACCGGAGCTCGTGATGCGCGCCGCGCGTAGACTCGCGGCGTGAGCGCCGCACCGCAGGAACCCAATCGCGCCGACCTCGGCAAGGACCCCGCCCGCGTCGCGGGGATGTTCGACCAGGTCGCCGCCCGCTACGACATCACCAACGTGGCGATGACGTTCGGCAACGACGCGCTGTGGCGTGCGGCGACGACCCGCGCCGTCGCACCGCAGCCGGGGGAGCGGATCCTCGATCTCGCCGCCGGCACTGCCTCGTCGTCCGCGTCGCTCGCGCGCAGCGGCGCCGAGGTCGTCGCTGCCGACTTCTCGCCCGGCATGCTCGCCGAGGGGCGCCGTCGTCACGGCGGGCTGCGCAACCTCTCGTTCGTGCAGGCCGACGCGACCGATCTGCCCTTCGCCGACGGCGAGTTCGACGCGGTCACCATGTCGTACGGCCTCCGCAACGTCGAGCGCCCGAAGAAGGCGCTCGCCGAGCTCTTCCGCGTGACGAAGCCGGGAGGGCGTCTCGTCATCAACGAGTTCTCCACGCCGCCTGACCGCCGGTTCCGCGGGCTCTACCGGTTCTACAACGACCGCGTCCTGCCGCGCGTCGCGCGGGTGATCGGCTCCAACGGCGAGGCGTACGACTACCTCAACGAGTCCATCCGCCACTGGCCCGACCAGAAGACGCTCGCGGCGTGGATCCGCGACGCCGGCTGGACCGACGTGCGGTACCGCAACCTGACCTTCGGCATCGTCGCGCTGCATCATGCCGTCAAGCCGTCGGATGGCCAGGGCGCGTCCGCGGAAGATGCCTCGGCGTAGAGGCATCCATGACCGTCGTCCCGACCGCGACAGGTAGGCTTGACGGGTGACTCCGAGCCCCACTGCGCCGGGTTCGCAACTGGCGAGCCGTTTCGGTCTGAGTGACCGCGTCTTCGCCGGTCCCCTCGCGCGGCGCCTGGCCGCCAAGATCGAGCAGGGTCTCGAGCAGGTGGAGAGCGAACTGGCGGTCGAGCTGAAGGCCGCCGACCCGCTCGTCGACGCCACCAGCCGCTACCTGTACGAGGCCGGCGGCAAGCGCGTGCGCCCCATGCTCGTGCTCCTCACCGCCCAGCTGGGGAGCGGTGCGAACCAGCGCGTCGTCGACGCCGCGAAGGCGCTCGAGCTCATGCACCTGGGCTCGCTGTATCACGACGACGTCATGGACGGCGCCGACCGCCGCCGCGGCGTGCAGGCCGCGCACCAGGTGTGGGGCAACAGCATCGCCATCCTCACCGGCGACCTCCTGCTCTCGCGCGCGAGCGTCATCATGTCGCGGAACGGCGACGAGGCCATGCGCCTGCAGTCGGAGACCTTCGAGCGCCTCGTGCTCGGCCAGATGCACGAGACCGTGGGTGCGCAGCCGGGCGACGACCCCATCGACTTCTACATCCAGGTGCTCGCCGACAAGACCGGCTCGCTCATCGCGGCGGCCGCCCAGGCCGGCGCGTTCTTCTCCGACGCCGACGAGAAGTACACCGAGCCGCTGCGCGTCTACGGCGAGAAGGTCGGCGTCGCCTTCCAGCTCGCCGACGACGTGATCGACCTGTCCGCGAACCCCGCCGACACCGGCAAGGTGCCCGGCACCGATCTGCGCGCCGGCGTCCCCACCATGCCGTATCTGCTGCTCGCGCGCCGTGAAGACGAAGAGTCGCGGGCGCTGCTCGCCCGCATCGACGAGGGCGTCGCGCGCATCGCCGACGGGGCCGACCCGGCCATCCTGGACGCACCGCTCACGGAGCTGCGCGACCATGACGTGACCGAGGCGACGCGCGAGCTGTCGCTGAAGTGGACGCGCGACGCGGTCGACGCGCTCGACGTGCTCCCGCGCGGCACCGTGCGCGAGGCGCTCACGCGCTTCGCCGAGAGCCTCGCCATCCGATCCAGCTGACGCCCGCGCCCGCGGTGCGAACGAAGGGGACCGAAATGACCAAGCTCCGTCTGGCGATCGTGGGCGCAGGCCCCGCCGGCATCTACGCGGCCGACATCCTGCTGAAGACCGAGCGCAGCTTCGACGTGTCGATCGACCTCTTCGAGCAGCTCCCCGCGCCCTACGGCCTCGTCCGCTACGGAGTGGCCCCCGACCATCCGCGGATCAAGGGCGTCATCGGCGCCCTCCGCGAGGTGCTCGACCGCGGTGACATCCGCATCTTCGGCAATGTGCGCTTCGGCGAGGACATCACGCTCGACGACCTCAAGCGCCACTACAACGCCGTGCTCTTCGCCACCGGCGCCATCCGCGACGCCGACCTCGCGATCCCCGGCATCGACGCCGAGGGCTCGTTCGGCGCGGCCGACTTCGTGAGCTGGTTCGACGGACACCCCGACGTGCCGCGCACGTGGCCGCTTACGAGCTCGTCGGTGGGCGTCATCGGCAACGGCAACGTCGCGCTCGACGTCTCGCGCATCCTCGCGAAGCACGCCGAGGATCTGCTGCCGACGGAGATCCCGCAGAACGTCCACGAGGTCCTCGAGGCATCGCCGGTCACCGACGTGCACGTGTTCGGACGCCGCGGCCCCGCGCAGGTGAAGTTCACCCCGCTGGAGCTCCGCGAGCTCGGCGAGCTGCGCGACGTCGACATGGTCGTGTACGACGAGGACTTCGACTACGACGAGGCCTCGAAGGCGGCGATCGCGTCGAACAAGCAGGTCAAGGTCATCGACCGCGTGCTGCAGCAGTGGCGCACCCGGCCGAGCGCGAACAACGCGGGCGGCACGGCCTCGCGTCGCCTGCACCTGCACTTCTGGGCGAAGCCGCTCGAGGTGAAGACCGACGCCGAGGGCCGCGTCGCCGCGCTCGTCTACGAGCGCACCCGGCCGGATGGCCAGGGCGGTGTGGCGGGGACGGGCGAGCTGCGCGAGGTTCCCATGGGGCAGCTGTACCGCGCCGTCGGCTACTTCGGGTCGCCGCTTCCGGGCGTGCCGTTCGACGAGAAGCACGGCGTCATCCCCAACCACGAGGGCCAGGTGCTGCACGAGGAGTCGAACGAGCGCTTCCCCGGCCTGTACGCCACCGGCTGGATCAAGCGCGGGCCCGTCGGCCTCATCGGGCACACGAAGTCCGACGCGATGGAGACCGTGCAGCACATCGTCAACGACCAGGGCTCCTGGTGGCAGCCCGAGGACCCGTCGGATGAGGCCATCCCCGCGCTCCTCGCCGAGCGCGGCGTCATCTGGACCGACCTCGAGGGGTGGCATCGGCTCGACGCGCACGAGATCGCGCTGGGCCAGCCGCACGGCCGCGCGCGCGTGAAGGTCGTGCCGCGCGACGAGATGGTGCGCATCTCGCGCGACTGACGGCCCGAGCGCCGGGTCGGCTCAGTCGCGCGGGCGCGACGTCGACGAGCGCACGACGAGCTCGAACGACAGCAGGATGTCCGCGAGCGGCTCGGAGCCGTCGCGCGGCTCGAGCTGCTCGAGCAGGATGTCCACCGCGCGCGCTCCCTGCTTCCGCGGGAACTGCGCGACCGTCGTGAGCCCGAAGAACTCGGCCTGGTCGTGGTCGTCGATGCCCACGACCGAGACGTCGTGGGGCACGGCGAGCCCGAGGTCGCGGGCCGCGAGGATGGCGCCGATCGCCATCTCGTCGGAGGCCGCGAAGATCGCCGTCGGACGGCTGCGCGGGGGAGCGCCGAGGAGCTGCTTGGCCGCGTGGTACCCGCCCTGCACCGTGAAGTCGGCGTTCGCCACGAGGTCGGCGTCGAACGGGATGCCCGCCTCGTCGAGCGCCGCCTCGTACCCGTGCCGGCGCTGGACAGGCAGGTGGAAGTCGGAGTCGAACTCCGCTCGGCCGCCGAGGTGGCCGATCCGCGTGTGCCCGAGCCCCGTGAGGTGCTCCGTCGCGAGCTTGGCGACCGCGACGTCGTCGATCGCGAGCGTGCGCACCCCCGGGATGGGCCCGCCGACGCCGACGATGGGCTTGCCGAGCGCGTGCAGGCGGGCGACCTCGTCCTCCGTGAGCTCGAGCGACACGGCGATCACGGCATCGACGCGCTGGCGCAGGAGGAAGTGCTCGAAGACGCTCGCGCGCTCCTCCCCGCCGCCGGAGAGGTTGTAGAGCGTCACGTCGTAGCCCGCCCGGAGGAGCGCCTGCTGAGCGCCCTCGAGCACGGAGGCGAAGTACCACCGGTTGAGGAACGGCAGCACGACGCCGACGTTGCGCGTGCGCCCGCTCGCGAGGCTCGAGGCGTTCGATGAGACGACGTACCCGAGCGCGTCGGCCGCCGCGAGGACGGCCTCCTTCGCTGCCGCCGACACGCGGCCGCGGCCGGAGAGGGCGCGCGAGACCGTGGCGGTCGAGACGCCTGCGCGCTGCGCGACCTCGGCGATGCTCACGGAATGCACGCGTTCATCGTAGGAGACGCGGGGCATCCCGCGTCATCCTGCGATGAACCAGGCGGCCGTGTCGACGGGGACGACGCCCTCGCCGAGCGGCCCGCTCGCGCACAGGACCCGCATGCCCTCGGGTGCGGGGACATCCTCTGATCCCGTGTTCGCGATCACCGTCACACGCCCGTTGCGGAACGCGAGGACGTGCATCGGCCATCCGTCGACCCACTCGAGGTCGCTGCTCGCGAGGGACTCCTCGCGGCGCAGCCGCAGGAGGTCGTGGTAGAGCGAGAGCGTCGACGCGGGATCGTCGCGCTGGACGTCGCGCGCGAGCGCCCGCCACTCGGCCGGCTGGGGGAGCCACGACGCCCCGGTCGCGCTGAAGCCGAACGCCGGCGCGCCGGCCTCCCACGGGATGGGAACGCGGCACCCGTCGCGGCCGTAGCGCTCGCCGTTCGTGCGGAACCAGGTCGGGTCCTGGCGGGCTTCGTCGGGAAGCTCGATCGCCTCGGGGAGCCCGAGCTCCTCGCCCTGGTAGATGTAGGCGCTTCCCGGCAGCGCGAACATGACGGTCGTCGCCGCTCGGGCGCGGCGGAGGCCGACGACGGGGTCGGGCTTGCCCGGGGAGAGCGGGCCGATGCCGTGGCCCTGCGGGCTGTCGGCGCCCAGCGCGAGTCGCGAGGCGTGCCGGATGACGTCGTGGTTCGACAGGACCCACGTCGCGGGCGCGCCGACGGCCGGGAAGGCCTCGAGCGAGCCGGCGATGACCGTGCGCAGGGCCGCGGCGTCCCACTCGGTCATCATGTACGGGAAGTTGAAGGCCTGGTGCATCTCATCGGGGCGCACCCACAGCGCGGTCTCGCGCGCGGTCGGACGCCACGCCTCGGCGCACAGCGCGCGGTCGCCGTCGTACTCCTCGAGCAGCGCGCGCCACTCGCGGTACACCTCGTGGACGCCGGGGCGCCCCCAGTAGGGCACGTCGTCCTCGGCCTCGCCGCCCATCGAGTCGGCGTCCTCGGGCTGGATGTAGTCGGGGAGCCCGTCCTCCTTGATGAGGCCGTGCGCGACGTCGACGCGGAAGCCGTCGACGCCCCGGTCGAGCCAGAAGCGCAGGATGTCGAGGAACTCGTCGCGCACCTCGCGCTGCGTCCAGTCGAAGTCGGGCTGGCTCGAGTCGAAGAGGTGCAGGTACCACTGACCGGGAGAGCCGTCTGCCTCAGTGACGCGCGTCCACGCGGGGCCGCCGAAGATCGACTGCCAGTTGTTCGGCGGCTCGTGGCCGCCCGGGCCGCGGCCGTCGCGGAACAGGTAGCGTGCGCGCTCGCGGCTGCCGGGCGCGGCGGTCAGCGCCTCCTGGAACCAGACATGCTGGTCGGAGGAGTGGTTCGGCACGAGGTCGATGATGACCCGGATGCCCCGGGCGTGCGCGGCCTCGAGCATCGCGTCGAAGTCGGTCAGCGTCCCGAAGAGCGGATCGACGTCGCGGTAGTCGGTCACATCGTAGCCCGCGTCGCGCTGGGGCGAGGTCATGAACGGCGAGAGCCAGATCGCGTCGATGCCCAGCTCGGCGAGCGCGTCCATGCGCGACGTCACGCCCGCGAGGTCGCCGACGCCGTCGCCCGAGGCGTCGGCGAACGAGCGCGGGTAGATCTGGTAGATCGCGGCGGTGCGCCACCATTCAGGGGTCATGGTCGCCCACTCTAGAGGATTTCGGCCTCGGTTGTAAGCGTTTGCAGTTCAAGGGCGCGTAACTCGGCCCGCGATTCGTATCGAATCGGTCACGCCCGCAGATTCGCGGTTTTCGAATCGATGCTCGACGGTGTATACCTGTAAACGCTTGCACAGTTGCGGGCTCATCAACCAGGAGGACACACCAATGAAGGTGAACAGCAGGGGACGCTTCGCGGCCGTCGTCGCGATGGCCGGCGTGACGGCACTCGGGCTCGCGGGTTGTGCGAGCGACAGCGCGAACGAAGGCGCTTCGGGCGGCGGAGACGCCGAGGCGCCCTCGTCGACGCTCACCGTGTGGGTCGACGCCGAGCGCGTCGACGCGCTGCAGGCGGTGGCCGACGCGTACACCGAGAAGAGCGGCGTCGAGGTCGAGCTCGTCGGCAAGGACAACGCGACGATCAAGGACGACTTCATCCAGCAGGTGCCGACCGGTGAGGGCCCCGACATCACGATGGGCGCGCACGACTGGCTCGGCGAGCTCGCGACGAACGGCGTCGTGGCGCCGCTCGAGCTGGGCGACGCCGCGGGCGACTTCCTCGACGTCGCCGTCGAGGCCTCGACGTACGACGGCACCGTCTACATGCTCCCGTACGCGGTCGAGAACATCGCGATGCTGCGCAACGCCGAGCTCGTCCCCGAGGCCGCGACGAGCTTCGACGACATGATCGCGAAGGGCCAGGCCGCCGGCCTCGAGACCCCGTTCGTCGTCGAGCAGGGCGCGGAGGGCAACCCGTACCACCTCTACCCGTTCCAGACCGCGTTCGGCGCTCCCGTCTTCGGCACGAACGAGAACGGCTACGACGCGACGGACCTGCAGCTGGGCAGCGCCGGCGGCGAGGAGTTCGCGACGTGGCTCGGCGAGCAGGGCGGCAAGGGCGCGTTCAACACCGACATCGACGGCGACATCGCCAAGCAGGCGTTCCTCGACGGCACGGCGGCCTTCTGGCTGACCGGCCCGTGGAACGTCGGCGCAGCGGTCGACGCGGGCATCGACGTCGCGATCGACCCCGTCCCGAGCCCGACCGGTCAGCCGGCATCGCCGTTCGCGGGCGTGAAGGGCTTCTTCGTGTCGGCCGAGTCGGACGACAAGGTCGCTGCGAACGACTTCCTCGTGAACTACCTCGGCAGCGAGGAGGCGCAGCTCGCGCTCTTCGAGGCCGGCAACATCCTCCCCGCGCTCTCGTCGGCCGCGGAGACCGCCTCGAGCGACCCGATCATCGGCGGCTTCGCGACCGTCGGCGCGGAGGCCGTGCCGATGCCCGCGATCCCCGAGATGGGCGCCGTGTGGCAGTACTGGGGCATCGCGGAGGCCGAGATCATCAACGGCGCCGACCCCGTCGCGACGTGGCAGAAGTTCGCCGCCGACGTGCAGGCCGCGATCGGCTGACGCACCCGCTCGGATCGCGGACGCGGGCGGGCCGCCCCCTCGACGGGGCGTCCCCGCCCGCGGCCGCGGACCATCCGAGCGCACCGCAGCGGTCCGCCCGCCCTGGCGACCGGCCGCTGACCTCACGAGACAGCGATAGGAACCCATGACCGACACCCTCTCCGGCGCCGAGACGGCGACCGAAGACCCGAAGCCCACGGCGCGCCAGCGGCGCGCGCGGTCGATCGCCGACCAGGCCGGCGGCGGACTGGCCTCCGTGATCGTGAAGATCGCGGCCCTCGCGATCGTCGACGCGATCGCCGTCTACGCTGCTCTCGTGCTGTTCGGCCACGAGCAGTGGATCGTCCTCGCGGCGGTCGTGCTCGTGGCGGGAATCGTCAACTGGGTCTACTTCTCCCGCCGCGCGCTCGCGGCGAAGTACCTCGCGCCCGGCCTCATCTTCCTGTGCCTGTTCCAGGTCTTCGTGCTCGTCTACACGGGCTACGTCGCCTTCACGAACTACGGCACGGGCCACAACGGCTCGAAGGAGCAGGCCGTCGCCTCGCTCATGGCCTCGGCCCTCGAGCGCGTGTCCGACTCCGCGAGCTACCCGACCACGGTGGTCGAGGCCGGAGGCGAGATCGGCCTCCTCGTCACCACGCCCGACGGCGAGGCGCTCCTGGGGACCGCCGAGCAGCCCCTCGCGCCGGTCGACGCCGGCTTCGACGGCGACAAGGCCGTGTCGGCGCCCGGCTGGACGACCCTGCAGTTCGCCGACGTGCTCGAGCGCACCGACCAGATCACCGAGCTCGCCGTGCCCTTCTCGGACGACCCGAACGACGGCGCCCTCCGCACCCCCGACGGGGCGAGCGCGTACCTCTACACCTCGACGCTCGAGTACGACGAGGCGGCAGGCACGCTCACCGACCTCCGCAGCGGCACCGTCTACTCCGACCTCGGCACCGGCGCGTTCACGGCGCCCGACGGCACCGAGATCCTTCCCGGGTGGCAGGTGACGGTCGGCTTCGACAACTTCATCCGCGCCGTCACGGACGCGCGCCTCGCGAGCCCGCTCGTCTACGTCACGATCTGGACGTTCGCGTTCGCGCTCATCTCGGTCGCGTCGACGTTCTTCCTCGGCCTCTTCCTCGCGATCGCGTTCAACAGCGCGCGCATGCGGGGGCGCCGCACCTACCGCGTGCTCATGATCCTCCCGTATGCGGTGCCGTCGTTCCTGTCGGCACTCGTGTGGGCCGGCATGATGAACCAGAGCTTCGGGTTCCTCAACGAGGTGATCTTCGGCGGCGCCGACATCCCGTGGCTGACCGACCCCGTGCTCGCGAAGGTGTCGGTGCTTATCGTGAACCTCTGGCTCGGCTTCCCCTACATGTTCCTCGTGTGCACGGGAGCGCTGCAGGCCATCCCCGAGGAGCTCCAGGAGGCCGCGACCGTCGACGGCGCGAAGCCATGGGCCGTTTTCCGGCTCATCAAGCTGCCGCTCCTGCTCGTGAGCGTGGCGCCTCTGCTCATCGCGTCGTTCGCGTTCAACTTCAACAACTTCAACATCGTCTACATGCTCACGAACGGCGGTCCGCGCGACAGCGAGGCGCCGATCCCGGTCGGCCACACCGACCTGCTGATCTCGATGGTCTACAAGGTCGCCTTCACGGGGCAGACCCGCGACTACGGGCTCGCGAGCGCGTACTCGATCATCATCTTCATCATCGTGGCGGTCATCTCCGTGATCGCGTTCCGCCGCACCAAGTCCCTCGAGGAGCTGAACGGATGACCGCCTCACTCGACACCGTCGCCATCACCGGCGGCAGCCGCGGCGCGTACGCGCCCCGCCGGCGCGGCTTCGGGCGATGGTTCGCCGACACCGGATGGCGCCACCTCGTCGGCGTCGTCATGGTCGCGTTCTCGCTCCTGCCGATCGTCTTCGTCATCTCGAGCTCGCTGAACCCGAACGGCACCCTCACCGGCTCGAACGCGCTCTTCTCGAAGATCGGCATCGACAGCTACGTGCGGATCCTGAGCGACCCGAAGGTGCCGTTCGTGGCCTGGTTCGGCAACACGCTCATCATCGCGGGCATCACCGCCGTCGCGACCGTGTTCCTGGGCGGGCTCGCGGCGTACGCGTTCTCGCGCATGCGGTTCGCGGGCCGCCGGTTCGGGCTCATCGCGATCGTCGTCGTGCAGATGTTCCCGCAGCTGCTCGCCGTCGTCGCGATCTTCCTCCTCATGAGCGCGATCAGCGACTGGTTCCCCGCGATCGGCCTGAACACCCGCATCGGCCTCATCCTCGTCTACCTGGGCGGCGCGCTCGGCGTGAACACCTACCTGATGTACGGGTTCTTCAACACGATCCCGCAGTCGATCGACGAGGCCGCGAAGATCGACGGCGCAGGGCATGCGCGCGTGTTCTTCACGATCATCCTGCCGCTCGTGGCGCCCATCCTCGCGGTTGTCGCGCTGCTGTCGTTCATCGCGTCCGTGAACGAGTACGTGGTCGCGTCGGTGCTGCTCATCGACACCGACGTGCAGACGCTCGCGGTCGGCCTCACGAAGCTCGTGTCGAACCCGCGCTACGCCGACTGGAGCGCGTTCTCGGCGGGCGCCGTGATCGCGGCGCTGCCCGTCGTGGCGCTGTTCCTCTTCCTCCAGAAATACATCGTCGGAGGACTGACGGCGGGCGCCGTGAAGTAGGCCGTACCGCTCGTCGAGGGGCTCGCGCTGGGGCGCGGGCCCCTCGACGTGTCTGCGGTCCCGCGCCTGGGCGCAGTCTGCCCTGCGGGACACATTGCAGGAGTTCCTTCGGGGTGCGGATGGCTGCGCCCCGGATTCCTGCGGGTCGCGGTGCGCGCGGGGCCGGGATCTCCTGCGTTCTGTCCCGCATCGGGAGTGAACGACAGAGCCCCGGCCATCCGAGAGCGGATGGCCGGGGCTCTGTCGACGGGGATCAGCCCTGGGTCGACTGCGCGGGAGCCGAGACGCGGCGCGGCTGCCGACGGCGCGGCGGGCGCGAAGGGGAGCTCTCGGCGGCTGCGGCGTGCGTGCGGGGAGCGGTGTCGCCCGACGAGGTCGAGTACATCGGCTGCGAGCCGCCCTGCGCGCGCCCGCGGCCGCCCTGACCGCGCGCCGCGCCGCCGTTGCGACCGCCGCCGTTGCGACCAGCCGAAGCACCGCCGCGGCCGCCCGCGCGCTCGGCCGACTGCTGGCCGCCCTGGCCCTCGCGGGCCGCGCGCTTGCGACGGGCGTTCGCCCCCTGCGACGTGCCGGGAGCCGACGGCGCGGGAGCGTTGCCCGAGCCCGGGCCGCCCGGGACGGGTGCGACGCGCGGAGCGATCTCGCCGACGAGGGCGGCGACCGCCGCGCTCTCGGGCGTCACACGCTGCGGCTGGGCCGCGATGCCGGCCTTGCGGAGCAGCTGCTTGGTGTCCTGGCGCTGCGAGGGGAGCATGACCGTGACCACGTCGCCGGCCGAGCCCGCGCGGGCGGTGCGGCCGGAGCGGTGCACGTACGCCTTGTGCTCGGCGGGCGGGTCGACGTGGACGACGAGCTCGACCCCGTCGACGTGCACGCCGCGAGCGGCGACATCCGTCGCGACGAGCACGCGCACGCGGCCGGTCGAGAAGTCGGCGAGGTTGCGGTCACGCGCGTTCTGCGACAGGTTGCCGTGCAGGTCGACGGCGGGGATGCCGCGCGAGGTCAGCTGCTTGGCGAGCTTCTTCGCCTGGTGCTTGGTGCGGGTGAAGAGGATGCGGCGCGCGACGCCGGAGGCGAGGGTGCGCACGAGCTCGTTCTTGTCCTCGTCGGCCACCTCGAACACGTGGTGGGTCATCGCGGGCACCGGCGACTCCGCGGAGTCGATCGAGTGGCGCACCGGGTTCTTGAGGAACCGCGTGACGAGCTTGTCCACGCCGTTGTCGAGAGTCGCGGAGAAGAACATGCGCTGGCCATCCGCCGGGGTCTTCGCGAGGATGCGCGTGACGCCGGGGAGGAAGCCCAGGTCGGCCATGTGGTCGGCCTCGTCGAGGATGGTCACCGCGACGCGGGAGAGGTCGACGACGCCCTGGCTCATGAGGTCCTCGAGGCGGCCGGGGCACGCCACGACGATGTCGACGCCGCTGCGGAACGCGGTCTCCTGCGGCTTCTGCGAGACGCCGCCGAAGATGGTCGTCACGGTGAGGTTCGACGCGGTCGCGAGCGGCGTCACGACGCGGGCGATCTGCGTGGCGAGCTCGCGGGTCGGCGCGAGGATGAGCGCGGACGGGCGTCCGGCCATCCGCTTCGGCTTCGCCTCGGTGAGACGCGCGACGAGCGGGATGGCGAAGGCCAGCGTCTTGCCGGAGCCCGTCTTGCCGCGGCCGAGCACGTCGCGGCCGGCGAGGGTCGAGGGCAGCGTCTCGCGCTGGATGGGGAAGGGAGTGGGGCGGTCCTCGGCGACGAGCACGTCGATGAGGTGAGCGGGAACGCCGAGGTCGGCGAAGGTGGTCTCGGGCTGCGTGGTCGCAGTGGTCACAGATGACTGCTTTCGAGAGGGTGCCGTCGCGCGCTTCGAACGCGGATGATCGTGGGCGCTTCGGCAGATGGCGAACTCGGCGGGTGCCGGATCCGTTCGCCGCGGCAGGATGTTCGCGAGGCGCTGGGCGGGATGTTCCCGCTGGCGCGATCAAGACACGACGACGCACGACAGAAGTCGCGCAGACCCCGACTGTAACACCCGCCGCTGTGAGGCGGCCTCGCATGGTCGGTACTGTGCAGGAGACAGCAGTCCACTGACGAAGGGGGTCCCATGTACCAGGACGACTATGGATGGATGGCCGGATTCGGGGTGGGAGTGCTGATCTTCGGGATCATCCTCTACCTCGCGATCCTGGCGCTCGTGCTCTGGATCGGCTACCTGATCATGCGCACGGCCGTGAAGAACGGCATCCTGCTCGCCGACGAGGCGCGCGCCGCGCGCGGCATCCCGCAGCGACCGGGTGGGCAGTACCCGCAGCATCCGGGCTACCCGGGTGGTCCTGTCGGACCGGGCGCTGGGCCTGCGGGCGGGCCATCCGCGCCGCCGACGCGCTGAGCCCGGAAAGAGAAGGAGCGGGACGCTGTCCCTGATCAGCGTCCCGCTCAGCAGCCTCGGCACCCGAATCCGTGAGCTGCAATAGGTGAGGTCCCCCCGGACCAACCCCTCATGAAGGACTCTACGAGACGACGTGGATCCCGTGCCGGGGCTTTCCTTCGCGGGGGAGAGGTGCTACACGGCCCGGGCCGACCGTTGCCGGGGAGGGGGCGCCCATCCCGTAGGAGGTTCGCATGGCTCATCCGTACGCCGAATGGTTTCCCGACGCCGTGCGCGACGGGACGTACGGCTACCACCTGGACTCCCTGCGCGCCGTGGAGCCCATCGCGCCGCGCACCGGGTTCGAGGACTTCTGGCGCAGCCGGTATGCCGATGCCGTCGGCGCTCCCGCCGACGCTGTGCTGACACCGCTCGGCCATCGCGCCGGGCGCGAGGTCTTCGAGGTCGAGCACGCGGTCGCCGGCGGGCTGCGGCTGCGCGGATGGCTCGCGCGGCCGGTCGACGGAGTGTCACCTCGGGTGGGCGTCGTCTTCGGGCACGGCTACGGCGGCCGCGACGCCCTCGACTTCGACCGCGTGCCGGACGACGCGGCTGTGTTCTTCCCGGTCGCGCGCGGCCTCGGCGCTCTGAACGCGCGCGTCGGCGCGCCGCTTCCGGAGGAGGGCCACGTGCTCTTCGGCATCGAGTCCGTCGCGGACTACGTGCTCGGCTGGTGCGCCGCCGATCTCTGGCACGCGGCGAACGTGCTGCAGGAGCTCGTCGGCGAGGTGCCCCTCTACTACCTCGGCGAGAGCTTCGGCGGCGGCATCGGCGCGCTCGCCGTGCCGTGGGACGACCGCTTCGTCGGCGCGACGCTCATCGTGCCGAGCTTCGGCCAGTACGACCTCCGGCTGCAGCTGCCCTGCGAGGGGAGCGGCGAGCTCGTCCGCGAGCACGTCGCCCAGCACCCCGAGGCGCGCGAGGTGCTGCGGTTCTTCGATGCGTCGACGGCGGCGCTGTTCGCGCGCATCCCGGTGCGCGCGGAGTGCGCGCTGTGGGATGGCGTGGTGCCGCCGCCCGGGCAGTTCGCCGTCGCCAATGCGCTTGCCGACCTCGACCTCGAGGTGCTCCCAGCGGGGCACGCCGAATATCCCGGGCTCGAGGAGACCCTTACCCGCTGCCACGCGGCGACCCGCCGGCACATCGAGACGAGCCTCCGACCGACGCGCTGAGTGCGCCGGGGTCGCCCCCGGCGCTCGTGCCTCAGCGGAAGTTGATGAACAGAGCCAGCATGCTCGGGGCTGCTTGCGGATTACCGCGATCCCTGTCGGCGGCTGGTTTCCAGTGACGTCGGTGATAGGCGTGGAAGGGCCGTTTCGGAGCCTTTTGCGGACTCTCAGCGGACTCTGCCGCACGACCGCGTGGCGCTGAATCGCAAGAGTGCCTGCGTGCATTGCTCGAAGCTGACCTTCACTCGTGGGATTTCCGCCTTCGTCTTGATCCCCGCGGCTGTTCCCAGGGATCGGGCTTCGACTGAAGGGCCTCGTCGTCCTTCGAGTGCACTCCTGACGCGATGCGGCTGCCGAAGTTCGCAGACTCCATGAGATCGCCCGTGGTCATCCCGAGGAACGTGGCAATCTTGCGAAGCTCGTCGAGCGTGAAGGACGAGTAGCCGTTGAGTCGATTCGACACGGTGGGGTAGCTCAAGCCGAGGGGCGCGGCGAGATCCCCGAGCTTCCTGCCCTGCCTCGCCACCTCTGCTCGAACCGCTGCGACGATATGTGCCTCGAACACGTCCGACATGACGACCATCATGGGGCTCATGCTCACTTGGTCAGAGGTTCGAGATCTGCTCTCGGTAGCCGGCGCGACAGACGTAGACGAGCTGATCGCGATGCTGCACGAGTACCTGGACCGACCTCTAAGCTGACGGAATGCTGAGAGCTATCGTCGGGCTGTTCGAGCGCGCCTGGCTGCATCTCGTGACCGTGGCTGCGACGATCTTCCTCGGACTCAGTCCGCTCCATTTGGATGGCCTGCGCCACTGGGGAGCGCACCACCAGCTCGGCAACTGGGTCATCGGAGACTGGGCTGCCGGGGTGTGGCTCGGATTCCTGGGGCTGTGCTCCATGGCGGGCGTGTTCCTCGGCGTCGCGCGGTACGAGAAGGCGAGCCGCGGGGTGCAGGCCGAGCTCATGATCGCGCTACGGACTTCTCTGATTCCTGTGGCCGAACGCTTCATCAAGCTTCGCCGGCCAGTCAACGCAGACAAGTTCGAAGACGTCGTCACCGAGTTGACGACCCGGTGCGTGCTGTTCGCGAAGAAGGACGGTGACCGGTGCGATGCGAACGTGTACCAGCTGTCGGGGGACCGCCTGATCCGCGTGAACCGCGCTGCTGACACCGCGCGCGATGAGTTCGTGAAGTCGCGAAAGACCACCCCTCGGGCAGTCGAGGAGAGTCATGTCGTGGACCGCGTGAAGTCTGGTGAGCTCGCCATCTGTGAGGACGTGCAGTCCGCGGACAGCCGGGCGACGTTGAAGCTCGCTGACGGTGAGCGCAACTACCGCTCGTTCATCGCCGTACCGATCCTTCGCAGCGATAGAAGCGTCTACGGGATGATCTCGCTGAACAGTCAGAAGAAGAACGGTCTCAGCGACGTGCACTTGCAGTACCTCAACAACGTCGCGCGTCTCATCGCCGCGCTTGATTCTGTGAATACTTCATCCAATAATGCCAACAACGCTTCTGTCCGACAGAATGGAAGCTAGGAGGCAAGCAGATGACTGCAGGACGCTACACCGCCGCTGACATCGCTCGTTACAACGAGCTCGAGCGTGAGTTTGAGATCATCCGCGCCGAGGAAGAGCGGCGCGTGAGTGAGAACCCCTGGGGCCGACTGCGCACCGGAGTGCGACGCATCGGCTTCCAGCCCAACCCCCAGAACTAGAACAACGGAAGAAGCCCCCGACCACGCGGGTCGGGGGCTTCTCTGTGGACGCTTAGCGGCTGGGCGGCGTCAGTCGGAGTCCTTCTCGATCGTGACGACGAGCCTCGCTGCCACGGCGAAGACCTTCCGGTCCGTGTTGTCGACGAAAACGAAGTACTCCCCGTCCTGCCTGAATGACTTCGCCTCGATCGTCTTGTACAGGCTCGCGCCGCTGATCTCGTCGTTGATCTTGAACTTGGCCATCTTCGTTCCTTCTGTTGGGGGTGTGACGGGTCACGGTGATGCTTCCAGCGACCTCAGACACCGTGAGAAAAAAATGTCAGGGAGGGACACCGCCAAGCCCCCGAGGTCCGGAAGGGCTCGGCGAGGGGGGACCGTGCCCTGGGTGGCTGTGCTGGTTCCTCTGTGTGTGAAAGCCGACAGGCCCCGGAGGTCCGGCTGTGTGCTGCTTGGGGGACCGGGCGTGGGGCTCTGCGGTGTCGTGTGCAGAGCCCCACGCTGTGTCACTTGATGGCGCCGCCGGTGAGGTAGTTGATGCGGGCTGCTCGGTCCTCTTCGGCGGGGCGGGCTGCTCGTTCCTCTCGCTCGCGTGCGAGTCGTTCGGTGCGCGCGTTGATGGTGTCTCGGCTGATGGCGAGGTCGAGGGTGACGCCTTCCACGGTCATCTGCCATCCGTCCTTCGATCGGCGTACGCGCTCCCACGTGTCGACGTCGGGGTCAGCCCAGCGGGTGGCGTACTCGGGGTTGGGGCCAGCGAAGTGGGTGAGGCCGTTGAGTCCGGTCCACCCGTTGTCGATGACGCGGACGATGCGGCGTGCTTCCTTCGCGTCCTGGTGAGCCTGTACGGCGACGGGGCCGAGCTGGAAGATCGCGGTGGTGTCGTCGATGTTCGTCTTCCCGAGGATGTTGAACGACTTGCGGAGGGTCTTGCCGGCGTCGTCGAACGCTTTCTTGAACCGCTTGAGGATGTCGTCCTGAACGTCGGCGACGGCTCGGACTGCTCGGTTCTCGACGGCGTTGAGCGCTGCGTACTCGAGGTCCCCGCCTTCGAGGAGCACGTTGGTGAGGACGGCGCGGAACACTTCGCGGTCTTCGGCCGGGTCGCGTCCATCGAGGACGGCATCCGCCCAGGTGCTCGCCATCGCGGCGTAACCGTGGTTGCGGTACTTGCGGACTTCCTCGCGGATGCGGTCGGATTCGTCCTCGGCGTTGGTGATCGCCTCGGGGATGGTGTCGCCGGTGGCCTTGAGGGCGTTGACGACGAACGTCAGGTTCGGGTTTCGCATGTTCATGAGGTGCCTTTCAGTCGAAGGTGTCGAGGGGGTGGGAGGGTTCGTTGAACAGCTCGTTGACGTAGGTCGCGAACCGCTGCTCGCTGCTCGAGCCCGGGGAGACGTACTGACCTTCCCGGCGTGCGACGTTGCCCTTGGTGAGGTCGCGGGGCGGTTCGAGGTAATCCGCCTGCGCGAGGAGGGTGGTCTCGTCGGTGCCGGTGAGGAGGAGGTCGCGGTCTTCGTCGCTGATGCCGCGTTCGGCGGCGAGCTTGTCTCGGAACGCGAAGTGGTCGTCGGTCATGGTTGTTCCTTTCGTCGGGCTCGAATGGTGATCTGTGAGGAGCGGGCGTGGACGGAGACGTCCCACCCGTTGACGAGCAGGAAGCCGAGGTCTCGGACGCCGCGGGGTGAGAGGAAACCGGATCGGTAGGTCCACTGGTTCTCGCCGGTCTGCTCTTCGGAGTCCGCCCACGGTGGGCGGCCCAGCCCGAGGGCCTGCAGTTGGATTACGGGGGTGTTGTCGGGCATGGGGTCTCCTAGCCGCCGTGCGCGCGCATGGCAGGGTCTGCGGGGGAACCGTCCGGGTGCGGGCGATTCGAGTCGTCTGGGTCGACGCTGCGGAGCAGTTGTCCCAGTGCGCCAGGCTCGGAAATCGGCGCGAGATGGAACGTCGGCCAGGATGCGATTTCCGCGTTGCTCACGATCACGTTGGCCGGCTCGGTGGTGGTTCCGAGGTGCAGCGGGTTCCCTTCGAGGCTGATCGCCGTGTCGTTGAGGATCAGAACGGGCGCAGCGCCCTCAAGGGGAGCGAATGCAGCGCGAGCAGAAAGCCCGGACGTCGGCGCGATCGTCATCGAGCCTTGGACGACCTCCTGGCCCTTGTAGAGGACACCGTCCTCTATGCCGCGAACGAGGTGCCAGTACCTCATCGCGCTGGCTCCTCGGTCTTGAACCACAAGCTTCGCTGGGGCTTTCTGCGGGCTGTGAGGTGACCGAACCCCTGCTCCATGTAGTGACGCCGTTCGGGGCTGTCGGGTAGCTCCTGCACAGTGACGCCCATGTTCGGGAGGGTCGCGACCGGTCCATGGTCGAAGACCACCAGCCACGACGGGTCGATGATCCACTCCCACCCGTTGATGACCGCGAGCACTCGCTCAGCGGGAACGACGGCTGAGAACAGGCGAGCGTTGGGATGCTTGACGAGGGCGCTGCTGCCACCCTTTGCGAAGCAGTCGACGAGGTCGCCGACGTTCGCTGACCAGAACATCGAAGCCTCGCGTCCGGGGTCGCACACCCGGAACAGCCGCACGGAGACGCGTGGACGTGACTCGGAGAAGTCAACCATTCCCAGCATCGTCGGCTCGCCGTCGAGGTCTGCGAATGCCCCTATGACCGCAGAGAAGAACCCGATTTCGCGAAACTCGCCCACCCATGCGCTGGTATCGCGGAGGTCGGTGGGGCTCGCCTTCTGGTGGCGCGTGACCTGTAATGCGAGGTTGATGGCTGATCGTTCACGGCTGGTCAGATGCTCGAACATGCGAAGTCCTCTCTTTCGTACTCCTCCGCGCCTGCAGTGCGGCTCATGGTGTTCTCCTCGGAGCGGTCCTGTCCGGGGTTGGTGTTCTGTACCCGTCCTGTTCGAGCTGCGAGTAGTACCGCGCGAGCTCGGCGGCGAAGCGCTCAGGGTTGTTCCACGCGTTGCTCAGGGCGTCGAAGTTGTTCGGCTTCGGGGTGAGGTCGCGTCGGATCATCGGCGGGCCTCTCGTGCTCGGAGGGTGGGGCAGGTGTCGTCGTGCACGACTTGCAGGACGGTGATCTTCGGCGCGATCTCGACGGTGCGTGATTCGGGGTTGCAGTCGGGGCAGAGACCGGTGGCGAGGCGTCCGAAGGTGTCTCGGTTAGCGCGCGTCATTGGGTGTCACCTCCCCGGCGGGAGGCGAGGTCGATCACCGGTGCGGGGTCAAAGGTGCCAAAGGTGCCTGCGCTCTGCGCCCGTGCATGTTTGGAATCTTTGGGTGCATCTTTGGTCAGATCGAGGGTCCAGACCCAAGCGCCCTGGTAGCCGGTCTTCTTCTTCTCGACGACCTTGCGGCTCCACTTCTGGACCGTTCGCCACTCGAAACCGTCTGCGAGAGCTGCCTTCCGGATGTCGCCGGCCGGTGCCGATCCGCCCTTGTCCTCGAGGTGTCCGATGAGCCAGCGTTCGGCCTCGCTGCGGTCGTCGGACTCGTCATCGTCGGAGCGGTTGATGATGCTGTCGACGGTCATGTCGGTCTCGCCGAGGTCCTGCACCCGGCCGATGTGAAGGACGTCGCCTTCTGCCGTTTCGACCGTGGTGTCGACCATCGCGAACGCCCACGACTTCCCGGTGTATGGGCCGTAATTGGCCTTGTCGACCGTGATGATGCGCTGGTCGGTCTCGTCATCTCTGGCGACGAGCAGGACCGAACGAACGGCATCGCGGAGAGCGTGCGACCCCGAGATCTTCTCCGAGGCCCTGCCCCTGCCCTTCGCGAGGTGCATGACGAGCACGATCGCGACGTCGAGCTCCTGCGCGAGCGCGGAGAGCGCGTCGAGCGAGCGGCGAGCGTCCTCCCTCTTGTTGAGGTCGCCGGACATGAGGCTCGAGGCTGGGTCGAGGATGAGCAGTTTCGCGCCGGACTGCAGCAGTGCGTCGCGGAACGCTCCGATGTCAAGCGGAAGGCTGGGGATCGTCTCGCGCGTGATCTCGTCTACGGTGCTGTCGATAGTGAGGAACAGGACCTTGTCGAGGTTCGCTCCGGCTGCGGTGAGCCGGGGAACCTGCACGCGGCTGGGGTCGTCCTCGATGTTCGTCCAGATGGTCGTGATGGGGACGCCGTTGAGGTCACCGTCGAGATGTCCGAGCGAACCAAGAGCCGTGACATGCACGAGCCAGGACGACTTACCTTCGCCCGCGTATCCGGCGACAAGCGTGACGGTGCCGAGCGGGATGCGGGAGGTGAACAGCTCGCGCTGTCGGGTCATGAAGACGTTCGACGCTGCCGTGAGGCGTGCGCGTCGGGTCTCCGTAGCGGTTTCGGTCATATGGGTCTCCTCTGGGGAGTGGAATGTGATGGAACGGGTGCCGGGCACTCGGAAGCGCAGTTGCAGCAGCGGAGCCGGCGGCGATGTGGTTAGGCGGCGCGGCGGAGCGGTCCGCGGTCCTGAGCCCCCGGTTGCGGACCGGACCGGACCGCTTCGGGACTGTCGTGGAGGGTTGAGATCCACTCGCGGTAGGCGGCGAAGAGGTGGTCGTCGACTTCAGCACTGTCAACGACTTCGGCGGCATGATCGAGGCGTGCCAGCACGACGTCACGCCGATCGTCAGGCTTCTGCGCGAGCAGCCACCACCTGTCGACTTCGATACGCAGGGTCCGGTTCTCAGCCTGCAGACGACGGATCTCCTCGAGCAGGAACGCGACGACTCCGGTCGGTCGAGGATCGGCGGCTGGTGCGACGAAGGCCGCCCCCAAACCGGGAACGGCCTCCGCTGTATGCGTCGAGCTAGTCGAGCGCACGAAGATGGGTCTCCGTGTCCACGACGCGCTTGATCAGCCTCGGGGGCTCAGGTAGCTGCAGGGCGAGCGCTTGGATGCGTTCTGCTACAGCGAGAGCAAGCTCACGATCGAGGACGTGCGCGACCTCGTCGGTGTCGTCGAGCAGGACGACCGAGTTCGGAGTGTCCGAGCGCGCATCCCGTCCCAGCGTGACGATGTCGACGGCGTTCTCCGCGTCGAACTGCTGGAAGCTGATCATGCGGTCACCTCCGAGCTGAGGTCGACGTACTTCGTGATCTCGGCGAACGCCTCGTCGACGTCGATCTTCCTGCCGATGGCGATGCGGAACCGGTGCTTGCCGTCCTCGAGCCGGCTGCGGGTTCCGGCCGGGCCGAACCACCACCCTCCTCGAGCGGCGACCCTCAGGAGGTACCGCATGACGCGCTCTGTTTCTTCGGCGGGCGCATCGGCGAAGATCTGCGCGTAGAGCAGTCTCCGTGACGGAATCCGGGTGACGGACGCCACGTTGCGGACCAGCTCGCCGCTCGGATTCCGAGAAACGAACATCTTGTGGTCGCACGTCTCAATGGAAACCGTCCAGCCGTGCGCTTCGACCTCCGCGAGGATCATGCCGCCACCTCCTCGGCCTGCTCGAGGCGCTGTGCCGCGACGAGCATGGTGATCGCACGATCCCGAAGCACGCGCGCGAGAGGCTTCCGCTTCGTCGCCTTGAAACCGTTCTCGACGCCGGGGAACCATCCCTCCGGACCCGACATGGAGGATCTGTCGACATCCCCGTCTCGCCATATCGCGACGTCAGCGACCTCGAAGTCCCCGAACGTCGTCTCCATCGTGATCCAGACGCTTCCGTCGATCGCGACGTGGGACACGTACACCTCGTCCGCCCATGCCGGGACGATCGCGCTGATGTCCGGCCGGCGAGCGATGAACGCTGCGCCCCACTCCTGATCGCTGTCGGGGTCGATCTCCCAAGTCTCGGTCAGGGCCGAGTGCTCGGTTCCGTCGTGGCCGGGTTCCTTCAGGCACCTGGTGCCGCGCTCCGGGCGCTGGGAAAGGCAGAACCGGTGCAGATCGCCCACCTGCTCCGTCGAGTCGACAACGTCCGGGGTCTGCGGAATGATGGTGTCAGTCATCTTCTTCTCCTTGCTAGGGGTGGATGCCATCGCCCTCGCGAGCTGCTGCAACAGCTCCGGGGGCATTCTTCTTGTGAGCGCGGATCGTGTTACGGCCGCGGCGTGTGAGTGTGAAGTGCAGGAAGGGCAGGAGCGCTGCCAGCACGTTCGGCTTGATGCGGAAAACGACGTTCCCGCGACTGTCGACGACAGCGAAGTCGTCCGACTTGGTGCTCGCCATGAGGTTGCGGACGGCGGTCTCACCGGTGGGGTCCGCGTACCAGAGGCGGGAGAGATCCGGGCCCGAAGCAACCGGATCGACGATCCGCTGTTCGTTCACCCGGCCTCCGAGAAAAACTCTTCGATCTGCTGCTCAGTGACCACGCGCCGACCACCGATCTTCGAGCTCTTGAGTGCTCCGGTGTGGATGAGCCACCGGGTCGCCTTTTCCGAGCGGCGGATCGCGGCTGCCGCTTCGGGGACGAAGTAGAACCTCTGACGAACGGGAGACTGTGCTGTCTGCTCCATCGCTTCTCCTGACTCTCGTTTCTGCAAGCAATCGCTTGCAAGGACGAAGGTAGCACAGCATTCCCGGTTCTGCACGAGACTTCTGTCAAATCTGTGAGAGGCTGTGCGCATGGCTCCGGAAGAGAAGTCGCCGTTCGATGTGCGCTTCGGCGGGCGCATCCGCAGCGTTCGCGAAGAGCGCGGGAAGACGCAAGCAGAAGTCGTGGCTGACATGAGGCGGCGCGGCATTGAGTACATGAACACCTCGACCTTGTCGCGGATCGAGGCGGGCTCCCGTCCCGTTCGCCTCGAGGAGGCGCGTGTCCTGGCGAGAATTCTGGCCGTCTCCCTCGACGGAATGATCGCCGAGGGGGAGACCATTGCTCTCGTCTCCGCTCGCCATCGCGTCGCGCGTGAGAAGTATGTCGCGCTGAGGGAGGCGGTGGTCAACGTCACACTGGCGCAGCTCGACATCAAGCACGACGTCGAGCTGCTCGAGGATGAGCTGAAGCTCATGGAGCGCGACGAGTTCGCTTTCGAGGCGGAAATCCTCAAGGAGAACCTCGAGAGCTTCGGTCGAATTGACATTCTGAAAGACGCGCGCGAGCTGCGGGATGAGACATTGAAGGCCCACAAGAGCCTGTCTGGAAGTCGAGCGGGTCGCTTCATAGCGACGCGTCTGCGCAAATGAGCAAGCTCACGAAGTCAGTGGCTCAGTACGAGCTCCGCCGACCGCTCAAGGGGCCTGACGGCACGATCCTTTTCGATCCGAACACGGGCAAGCGGATGTCGGAGAAGACGGGCAAGGTCGTCTGGCGCGCTCGATACCGAGTCGACGGCGGCAAGGAACACGTACGCCACTTCCCCACCAAGAGAGCGGGTGAGGCCTGGCTCAATGAAGCGACCGCCGCGATTGTTACTGGCTCGTGGGCGGACCCTGTGGCAGGGCGGCTCTCCTGGTCCGACTGGGTGAAGGTGTGGGAGTCCGGGCAGGTGTGGACTGAGAGTACGTCCGCGACTGTCGAGACTGCGATGCGGAGCGTCCCCTGGGGCGACAAGGCGATGCGCGAGATCAAGCCGTCGGAGGTGCAACGCTGGGTCGCCGACGAATCCAAGCGAGGGCTCGCCCCGGCAACGATCAAGACGCGCCTCAACTTTGTGCAGATGTGCTTCCGGGCCGCTGTGAACGAAGGCGTCATTCCGAAGAATCCGGCGACGACCGCCAAGGCACCTCGCGGCCGCAAGAAAGACGTCGCCATGAAGCTGCTGACAACGGAGCAGCTGGCCGCGTCGCTGGAGGTCGCCGAGCACTTTCGCCCGTTCGTGGCTGTGTGCGCATTCGCCGGCTTGCGCCTTGGGGAAGCGGCGGGGTTACAGCTGTCGGACATCGATCTCGATGCGAACACGATCGCCGTCAATCGACAGGTGCAAGGCACCTCGATCCCGTCGACGAAGATCGTGCCGCCGAAGGCAGGTAGCGAGAGGACGGTCTACGTGCCTCAAGAGCTGTCCGAGATGCTCCGCGTTCACGTCGAGCGTGAGGGCATCACCAGGCCGGATGAGCACCTGTTCGTGACGCCGCTAGGAAGGCTCTACAACCGCAACAACGCCGGGGACGAGTGGCGCAGGATCCGCACAGAAGCAGAGCTGCCCAGCGACGTCACCCTGCACGCGCTTCGCCACACTTTCGCGTCCAACCTGATCGCAGCCGGGTGCGACGTTGTCACCGTGCAGCGCGCTCTCGGGCACTCGCAGCCGTCGATCACGCTCAACGTCTACAGCCACCTGTGGCCGTCCGCGGAGGACAAAACGCGGACGGCCACAGCGGTGTTCATGGGGGAGGTGCTGGCTTCTGCGGACTCCCAGCGGACTCCTGACAACAAACCCCAGGTCAGCTAACTCTCTTACCGGAAGTTGATGAACTGCAGGTCGACGTCGAGGTCCGCCGCCTTCAGCAGGCGGATGACCTCCTGCAGGTCGTCGCGGCTCTTGGACGACACCCGCAGCTCCTCGCCCTGGATCTGCGACTTCACGCCCTTGGGGCCCTCGTCGCGAATGATCTTGCCGATCTTCTTGGCGTTCTCCTGCGAGATCCCCTCCTTGAGCGTGGAGGTGAGGCGGTACTCCTTGCCCGAGGCCTGCGGCTCGCCAGACTCGAGGCTCTTCAGCGAGATGCCACGCTTGATGAGCTTCGACTGGAAGACATCCAGCACCGCGTTGACGCGGTCCTCGCTGTTCGCCTTGATGACGATCGACTCGCCGCTCCACTCGATGGAGGCGCCGGTTCCCTTGAAGTCGTAGCGCTGCTCGACCTCCTTGCGCGCCTGGTTCAGGGCGTTGTCCGCTTCCTGACGGTCGATCTTGGAGACGATGTCGAATGAGCTGTCGGCCATGGGGAAAAGCCTACCCACCCGGCCCCGTGCGACGGGGGCTTCGTAGAATAGCCCGCGAGATCTCAGGCGAGGAGGATGGCCATGCGCCCGCTCACACAGGAGGATGTGCTCGGATCGTTCGTGAACGCGGATGACCGGGAGCTCAAGCTCGTCGAACTGCCGCACGACTTCATGCTGACCGAGTGGGACCACCTGGACTTCCTGGCCTGGCGCGACCCGAACACCCGCAGCCGCGGCTACATCGTCGCGGAGATCGACGGCGAGCCGACGGGTGTCGTCCTGCGCGCGGCGTCGACGACGTCGAGCGCCCGCCACGGCATCTGCAACATCTGCCGCACGATGCAGCCCGGCAATCAGGTGACGATGTTCACCGCGCGCAAGGCCGGGCCCGCGGGGGAGAAGGGCGACAGCGTGGGCACGTACATCTGCGCCGACCTCTCGTGCCATGAGAACGTGCGGCTCGCGCTGCCGCTCGCGCCCAACGAGTACCGCGCCAGCGTCGACCGCAAGATCGACGGAACCGCCAAGCGCTCCCGCGCGTTCGTCGAGCGCGTCCTCGAGGAAGCGGCCTAGGCCATCCCGATCGCTCGTGACGTGAGCGGATGGCCGCCCGCGGGCACCGCGAGGAAGTCGCGTGAATAGAATCGCGGCATGACCTCGACTGCCCGGGCCATCGGCCGCGTCGCGCTGGGGGCCGCCCTCGCCTTCGCCGGCATCACGCACCTCACCGTCGCGCGCCAGGAGTTCCGTGCGCAGGTGCCCGACTTCGTGCCGCTCGATCCCGACACGACCGTCGTCGCGTCGGGTGTCGTCGAAGTCACTCTGGGAGCCGCGCTCCTCTTCGCGCACCGTCGTCGCAGCCTGGTCGGGAAGATCGCCGCGCTGTTCTTCACGGCGATCTTCCCGGGCAACGTCGCGCAGTGGCTGCACCGGCGCAGCGCCTTCGGGCTCGACACCGACGGCAAGCGCTTCGGCCGGCTGTTCTTCCAGCCCGTGCTGGTCGCCCTCGCCCTGTGGTCGACGCGCACCCCGCGACGCCGCGCCTGAGTCCCCCAGCAGCCCCGCGCGAGTGCGGCTCAGACCGAGAGCAGCACCTTCGTGGCGCGGCGCTCGTCCATGGCGCGGTATCCCTCCGCGGCCTCCTCGAGCGGCAACTCGAGGTCGAAGACGGCGCCGGGGTCGATCTCGTCGGCCATGATCAGGTCGATGAGCTCGGGCAGGAAGCGGCGCACCGGCGCCGGGCCGCCCAGCAGGCTCACCGTCGCGTTGAAGAGGTCGCGGCCATCGAGCTCCACTCCGTGCGAGACGCCGACGAAGCCGACGTGCCCGCCGGGACGAGTCGAGCGGATGGCCTGCATCATCGACTCCTGCGTGCCCACGGCCTCCACCGTCGAGTGCGCGCCGTAGCCGTCGGTGAGCTCCTTCACGCGGGCGACGCCCTCGGCGCCGCGCTCCTCGACGATGTCGGTCGCGCCGAAGCGGCGGGCGAGGGCCTGCCGGTCGGCGTGACGCGACATCGCGATGATCCGGTCGGCGCCGAGGCGCTGCGCGGCGAGGATGGCCAGCAGGCCGACCGCGCCATCGCCGACCACCGCGACCGTCTTCCCCGGCCCCGCCTCCGCGGCGACGGCGGCGAACCAGCCCGTGCCGAGCACATCCGACGCTGCCAGCAGGCTGCGCATCTGCGCGGGCGTCGGCTCGCCCGGCACCTTCACGAGCGTGCCGTCCGCCAGCGGGATGCGCGCGAACTCGGCCTGCGTGCCGACCGACCCCATCATCACCTGGTGCTTGCAGCGCGACTGGAACCCCGCCTGGCAGATCTCGCAGGTGTTGTCGGAGGCGACGAACGACCCGACGACGAGATCGCCGACCGCCACCTCGCGCACCGCGTCGCCGACCTGCTCCACCACGCCGACGTACTCATGGCCCATCCGCGCCGGCCCGCGGGACTTCTGCGCCCCGCGATACGGCCACAGGTCCGAACCGCAGACGCAGGTCGAGGTGACGCGGATGATCGCGTCCGTCGCCTCGACGAGGGTCGGCTTGTCGACGTCCTCCACGCGGACGTCGCCCGGGCCGTGCATGATGACTGCGCGCATGATCGCTCCTTCGAGTGGGGGGTCGCTGAGATCCATCAGACCCCGCGGCGTCCCGACGCGGTACCCCCTGTCGTCGGGGCGCGCACCGCGGTAGGGGATCAGGCGGACCGCGCGGGCTCCTCGCGCGCCGGCTCCGCGCGAGCGCTGTCGCCCGGCACGGTGGGGTTCGCCTGCGTCGCGACGAGGATGTCCTGCACGGAGCGCGTCATGTGCTTCAGGAACTTCATCGCGCCCGCGATCTCGTCGGGTGCGAGCTCCTCCACCGCGCGGATGATCCCCTCATGCACCCCGGAGAGCGTCGCCCGCGCGTCGGCATGCGACGTCGGGGCGAGGGCGAGCTTGCGTCGATCGGATGGGTGGGGTCGCCGCTCCACGTATCCCGCCTTCTCGAGGCGGTCGATGAGGCCGGTGACGGAGGCCGTCGACAGTCCGAGCAGCCGTGCGAGCTCGCCCGGCTGCAGGAGGTCGCCGGCCTGCGCCGACCGCGCGACGATGCCGACGGCCAGCAGCTCGTTGTCGCTGAGGCGCATCTGCGCCTGGGTGCGCCGCTGCAGGTCCGCCTCGGCGGCTCGATAGTCGCGCAGCGCGGCCAAGAGGGCGGCCGCGGTGTGCTCGTCGTCGCCGGAGCCGTACCAGTACGACGAGGCAGCAGGATCCGCGGTCACCATGTACCCCATCGTAATGAACATCTCAAGCCCCGAAACACTAATTGCCCGATTAGCTAGTCACGGAAGTAATGTCATCTCGGCCCCGCTCGCTGACGACCGGAGCCGATGAGGATTTCGAGGAGCGGGAGGATGGGCATGGGCAAGTTGTTCTACGGGACGAGCGAGCAGGTCGTCGAGGTCGACGACATGCTCCTCGCTCACGTGCAGAAGGTGATCATCACGAAGCTGCGTCGGGGGGAGTCGTTCCCGCTGACATGGAAGACCGCCACGGGCGGACGAGAGACCCTCTGGGTCCACGCCTCGCTGCTGCTGCGGTTCGTCCTCGGCTGCGACGAGGCGAGCGAGCGAACCGACGCCCAGTTGCTGCGGCACCTCGCCGACGGGGCGAACTCCCACCACGGCATGGACCTGACCGACGACGCCGTGCGCCGCCTCTCCCGTCCGGCTCGTCCGGTGCTGAGGGCAGCAGCATGAGGCGCCAGAACCTCAGCGAGCGTCTGCGCACCCGTCCCACGACCTGGGCGGTGGTCGACGCCGGCTTCCACGTGGCGAGTCGCCGCGGCGAGTTCGTCGGGGTCGTCGACACCGACAGCGAGGGCCGTTTCCTCGCGTTCGACGGGCGCGGGCAGATCATCGGCGCCTTCGTCGACATCGCCGAGGCGATGGCCGAGGTCGAGGCGCACGCGAGCGACATGCCGACCAGGCAGCTCGCCGGCGTCTGAGCGAGGACGATGCGAGAGGGGCGCCGCGAGGCGCCCCTCTCGCATTTCCCGGGGGCTCTGTAGCCCGTCGCCGTGACGGCGTCAATCGCTGGTTTCGCGCGGGAACCCGCCGATAGGACAAATGGGCGGCCCGATGCCGGGCCGCAGAAAGGGGCGCGGCGCACATGTCGCAGGTCAAAGAGGTCCGGTCGCTCGTACCGGCGCGGATGGATCGGCTCCCGTGGTCGAGGTTCCACTGGCTGATCGTCGTGGGGCTCGGGTTCTCGTGGATCCTCGACGGCCTCGAGGTGCAGATCGTCGCGGCCAACGGGTACGCGCACACCCTCGGGATGGGTCCCGTCGAGGTCGGCCTCGCCGGCACGTTCTACCTGCTGGGGCAGGTGTTCGGCGCGCTCGTCTTCGGACGCCTCGCCGACAGCCTCGGCCGCAAGAACCTCTTCCTCGTGTCGCTGGCGGTGTACCTCGTCGGCAGCGCCGTCGCGGGCTTCGCCTTCGCACCCTGGTTCTTCTACATCTGGCGCTTCGTCGCCGGAGCCGGCATCGGCGGCGAATACGCCGCCATCAACTCGGCGATCGACGAGATCATCCCCTCCAAGTACCGCGGCCGCGTCGACATCGCGATCAACGGCACCTACTGGGGCGGCGCCGCGCTCGGCGCCGTGGCCAGCATGTTCTTCCTCAACACCGAGGTGTTCGACCAGGACCTCGGATGGCGGCTGAGCTTCTTCGTCGGACCGGTCCTCGGTCTGCTCCTCATCTACCTGCGCCGGCACATCCCCGAGAGCCCCCGGTGGCAGATGACGCACGGCCGCGAAGAGGAGGCCGAGCGCAACGTCGACGCGATCGAGCAGCGCATCCGCGAGGAGGGCCACGAGATCGGCCCCGTCGACGAGTCGCGTGCGATCGTGGTCAAGGAGTACGGCCGCGTGCCGTTCCTCGTGATCGCGAAGGTGCTGTTTCGCCAGTACCCGCGGCGCACCCTCGTCGGCATCACGATGATGGTGACCCAGTCGTTCCTCTACAACGCGATCTTCTTCACCTACGCGCTCGTGCTGGAGAACTTCTACGACGTGCCGCCGGCGTCGGCGTCGCAGTACTTCATCGTGTTCGCGATCGGAAACCTGCTCGGCGCCCTCGTGCTCGGCCACTTCTTCGACACGTGGGGGCGCCGGCGGATGCTCTTCGGCACGTACGTGCTGGCGGGGCTCATCCTGCTCACGAGCGCGTTCCTGTTCCACGCGGGCGTTCTCAACGCGACGACCCACACCCTGTTCTGGTGCCTGTCGTTCTTCTTCGCATCGGCCGGCGCGTCGGCCGCGTACCTCACGGTGAGCGAGATCTTCCCGCTCGAGCTGCGCAGCCAGGTGATCTCGTACGTCTTCTCGATCGGCCAGTTCGTCGGCGCCATCGCACCGACGCTCTACGGCTCGCTCATCGGCGACGGCACGGATCGCGGTCCGCTCTTCTGGGGCTACGTGCTCGGATCGGGCGTGATGATCGCGGGCGGCGTCATCTCCGGCGTCTTCGGCGTCAGCGCCGCCGGGAAGTCTCTCGAGGACATCGCCGACCCCCTCTCCCTCGTCGAGCAGGCGAAGGGCGGGGTCACGCCAGATGGCGCGGTGCCGGAAGCGAAGGGGAGCTCGAGACGCGAGTAGCCCGGTCGGGCGGCGAGCGACCCCACCTCGCGCAGGAAGGCCTCGGTCCTCAGGATCGGGGCCTTCCGCATGCACGGGGAGGCGCCTAGGGTCAGGGGCATGATGAGGTTCGCGCCCTTCGCCGGTCTCGCGCTCGCGGCAGTGCTGCTGGCGGCCTGCGCACCTGCCGTGCCACGCGCGGCGGCGCCGCCCGCGGAGTCGTCCGCTGCGGCGGACCCCTCCTCCCCGCCGCCCTCCTCGTCCGAGGCGCTTGCCACTCCCTCTCGCGACGCGGCGGCGCCCGCAGCAGCTTTCGCCCTGAACGCCGCTCCGCGCGTCGTCACCGAGAAACTCGTCGCTCCCTGGTCGATCGCCTTTCACGGCGACTCTGCGCTCGTCAGCGAGCGCGACACCGCGCGCATTCTCGAGGTCCAGCGCGACGGCGACGTACGCGAGGCGGCCCTCATCCCGGGTGTGCTGCATGAGGGCGAGGGCGGACTGCTCGGCCTCGCCGTGCGCGAGGGCTTCCTGTACGTCTACTCGACGGGAAGCGGAGAGAACCGCATCGAGCGCTACCCGATGACGGGGGAGCCCGGGGCGCTCGGCGTCGGGCAGCCTGAGAAGATCCTCGACGGCATCCCCGCCTCGCACAACCACAACGGAGGCCGCATCGCGTTCGGGCCGGACGGCATGCTCTACGCCACCGCGGGCGACGCGGGAGAGGGGGGCCTCGCGCGGGACCTCGGCTCGCTGGGCGGGAAGATCCTGCGGATGACCCCGGACGGCGAGGTGCCCGAGGACAATCCCTTCCCCGGCTCGCTCGTCTACAGCTACGGCCATCGCAATCCGCAGGGCATCGCCTGGGCCGACGACGGCACGATGTACGCCAGCGAGTTCGGCCAGGAGACGTGGGATGAGCTGAACGTCATCACGCCGGGAGGCGACTACGGGTGGGACGAGGAGGAGGGCATCGCCGAGCGCGACGGGATGATCGACCCGATTCTGCAGTGGCCGCCATCCGAGGCGAGCCCCAGCGGCATCGCGATCGTCGGCGGCACCCTCTATATGGCGAACCTGCGGGGGGCGCGTCTTCGCGCGGTCCCGCTCGCCGATCCCGATGCGGCCGTCGATCACCTCGTGTCCGAGGTCGGACGCATCCGTGACGTCGCTCTCGCACCGGACGGCGACCTGTGGATCCTCACGAACAACACCGACGGTCGGGGAGCGGCAGGTGAGGACGACGACCGGATCCTCGCCTTCGCGCCCGAGTGAGCGGGACGCGATGAAGACGCGAGGGGCGCGGTCCCTGGGATCGCGCCCCTCGCGTCATCCGAGCGCTCTGCATGTCACTCGGTCGGTTGCGCGCACTTCCCAGCGCCCTCCTCGAGCGGCGCTGCCACCGACTCGCGGAAGCGGAACCAGACCGTGCCGAGCGGCGGGATCGCGACGAGCGCATGGCCGTCCGGCGCGACCTCGACCCGGCCGAGGTTGCCGACGCCGGAGCCGCCGTAATCGGCGGCGTCGGTGTTGAGCACCTCATCCCACACGCCGGAGGCGGGGAAGCGGAGCCGGTAGTGGGAGTGCGGCGCGGCGGAGAAATTGCTGACGCAGACGAGCATCGAGCCCTCGGCGTCACGGCGGACGAAGGCGTAGATGTTCGCTCCGGCGTCGTCGGCGACGAGCCATTCGAAGCCCGCGGGCTCCGCGTCGAGCGCCCACAGCGCCGGGGTCTCCCGGTACCGGGCGTTCAGATCGCGCACGGCCTGGTGCACCCCGCGGTGGTCGGGCAGGTCCAGCAGCCACCAGTCGAGCTCCCGCGACTCCGCCCACTCCGACTCCTGGGCGAGTTCGCTGCCCATGAAGAGCAGCTGCTTGCCGGGGTGAGCCCACATGAACGCGAGGTACGCGCGCAGAGTGGCCAGCTGACGCCACCGGTCGCCGGGAGCCTTGCGCAGCAGCGACCCCTTGCCGTGCACGACCTCGTCGTGCGACAGCGGCAGCACGTAGTTCTCGCTCCACGCGTAGGTGAGCGCGAACGTCATGTCGTGGTGATGGTGCATGCGATAGACGGGGTCACGGCCGATGTAGTCGAGCGTGTCGTGCATCCACCCCATGTTCCACTTGAAGCCGAAGCCCAGCCCGCCCGTCGATGTCGGCCGAGTCACGCCGGGCCACGAGGTGGACTCCTCGGCGATCGTGACGACGCCCGGCACGCGACGGTAGACCGTGGCGTTCATCTCCTGCAGGAACTGCACGGCCTCGAGGTTCTCGTGCCCACCGTGGACGTTCGGCGTCCACTCCCCGTGCTGGCGCCCGTAGTCGAGATAGAGCATGGAGGCGACGCCATCGACCCGCAGTCCGTCGGCGTGGAACTCCTCGAGCCAGTACAGCGCGTTGGCGTAGAGGAAGTTGCGCACCTCGCGGTGGCCGAAGTCGAAGATGTGCGATCCCCACTCCTTGTGCCAGCCGCGCTGCGGGTTCGGGTCCTCGTAGAGGGGAGCGCCGTCGAAGCGCGCGAGCGCCCACTCGTCGGTGGCGAAATGTCCGGGCACCCAGTCGAGGATGACCCCGACGCCAGCCTGGTGCAGCCGGTCGATGAGCAGGCGCAGGCCGTCGGGGTCGCCGAAGCGGCTGTCGGGAGCGTAGTAGGAGGTGACGTGGTAGCCCCAGGAGCCGCCGAACGGGTGCTGCATGACGGGCATGAGCTCGACGTGCGTGAAGCCGAGGTCGCTGACATAGGCGACGAGCTCGTCCGCCAGCTGCTCGTAGGTGCGGTCGCGGCGCCACGAGGCGAGATGCATCTCGTAGATCGCCATGGGGCGGTCGACCTGGCCCCGGGCCGCGTTCTCCGTGCGCTGCCGGATCCACTCGTCATCGCCCCAGGTGTACGACGAGTCGAACACCACGGAGGCGGTCAGGGGCGGCTTCTCGGCGTACCGCGCCATCGGGTCGGCCTTCTCACGCCAGACGCCGTCGACGCCGAGAACCTCGTACTTGTAATGGGTGCCGCTGCCGACGTCGGGCACGAACAGCTCCCAGATGCCCGACGACCCGAGGCTCCGCATGGGATGGCCACGGCCATCCCAGTCGTTGAAGTCGGCCTTCACCCGCACCGCGCGAGCGCGCGGCGCCCAGACGGCGAACGCCGTGCCCGTGACGTCGGGCGCGACGCCCAGTCCGTCGAAACGCCGCACGTGCGCGCCGAGCGCCTGCCACAGCGTCTCGTGGCGGCCCTCGCCGATGAGGTGAAGGTCGACCTCGCCCAGCGTGGGCAGGAAGCGGTAGGGGTCGTCGCGGACGTGCGCGCCGCCATCCTCGTAGGTCGTCGCCACGCGGTACGTCGGGACGTCCTGCTTCGCGCCGGGCGGCAGGGGGAGCACCCCGGCCCATACGCCCTCGTGCTCGTGCTGCAGCGCGAGGTCCGCCCAGCCCTCGGCGGTCGCGTAGCGGACGGTGACCGACGCGGCAAGCGGCCGGACCACGCGGAAGGTGACGCCGCCCTCGTGCGGGTGCGGTCCGAGCACCGCGTGGGGGTCGTGGTGCGCTCCGGCGGCGACCGCCGCCAGGGTGTCGCGGTCGATGGGCAGGGCCTGCAGGGTCGTCATGCTCCTCCGATCCGTTCCAGCGTGGCCAGCGGGATCCCGATCCAGGATGGCCGGTTGCGCTTCTCGTAGACGGCCTCGTAGACCGCCTTGTCGGCCACGTACGCCTGCAGCAGCGTGTGCTGCTCGGCCGTCAGCTCTGCGCCCTCGCCATCCGCGCCTGCGGTCTGCCCGAGCGCGGCGACGTACGAGCGGAGGAGACGGCTGCGCGCGCGCTCGGACCACTCCTGCGCGCGCTCCGCGCGCAGGGCCTGCTCGTCGTCTTCGCTGCCGTGGCTCGCGAGCGACATCTCGACGACGCCGGGGGCGTAGTCGAACGAGCGCAGCATGCCGGCGACGTCGCGCCATGGAGAGTCGGGAAGCGCGCGCTCGTCGAAGGGACGGCCGGGCTCGCCCTCGAAGTCGACGATGCGCCATCCGTGCGAGGTGCGGAGCGTCTGACCGAGGTGCAGGTCGCCGTGCACACGCTGGATGTCGAGGCCGTCGAGCGCGGCGACGGCGTCGTACGCGGCCTGAAGGCGGGCGGCGTAGGGCTCGAGCTCGGGCACCGTGCGCCGGGCGCGGTCGAGCCGGTCCGACATCGAGCGGGCGAGCTCGGCGGTGCTCTCGGGGCCGCGGTGCTCGGCGGGGAAGCGCTCGCGCAGGACCCCGTGCACCTCGGCGAGTGCCTCGCCGAGGCGTGCCGCCTCGCCGGCGAAGTCGCCGCCGGACTCATCGATGCTCTGCTCGGGGTCGGCGAGGAGCGTGCGGACGCTGCCCGTCGCGAGCTCGAAGCCGTCGGCGGCGGTGCGGAGGAACTCCTGCAGCATGGCCAGGTGCATGACCTGGCCGTCGACGTCGGCCTCCACCCACCCGTACAGCTCCGCGATGTGCTCGGATCCGGCGCGCGTGAGCTCGGCGTGGATCTCGATGTCGGGGTTGATCCCGGGGCTCACTTTGCGGAAGAGCTTCATGATGGCGGTGTCGTCGAAGCGCAGCGACGAGTTGGACTGCTCGCCGGTCAGCGGCGACGACCGAAGCGCCGGGTCGAGCGCCGGCCCGGCCGACACGCGTCGGAAGCGGATGCTCCCGCTGCCGGCGACTCCGTCGCCCTCCGCGGCCACGAAGCCATCCAGCCAGAGGGCCATCGCCTCGCGGTCGTGGACCGCGTCGTAGAGATGGCGCACGTGGCCGTCCGTCTCGATGGGGCCCACGTACGCGTGCCCGATCCGCTCCTCGATCTCGTCATAGGAGGACAGCGGCACCTGGTACTGCTCCGTGCCGCCCTCCTCGTCGGAGTACGCCACGGTCACCAGGTACAGCGCGGTGTCGGGTCGCCGCGCGCTGCCGAGCAGCTCGGCGATGGTGTGGACGTCCGTCACCTGGAACGGCCGGCCCTTGCCGCCGAACCAGCGCGTGCGTACCAGGTATCCCTCCAGAAGGGCATGATCGATCGCAGTCACAGCAGCCCCACCTCCTCCGTGTCGTCCGCCGGTGCGTGCAGCTGGAACCAGTAGAACCCGTGTCCGCCCAATGTCAACAGGTAGGGCAGCTCCCCGATGCGCGGGAACGGGACGCCGCCGACCAGCTCGACCGGGACCATCCCCTCGAAGCGGCGCAGGTCGAGCTCGACCGGCTGGGGGAACTGCGACAGGTTGTTGACGCACACGATCACGTCGACCGTGCCGTCCTCGTTCGTGTGCTCGCGCGAGTACGAGAGCACCGAGGGGTTCGAGCCGCCGAGGTCGTTGAAGCTGCCGAGGCCGAACGCGGGGTGCCGCTTGCGCGCCTGGATCATCTGCCGGGTCCAGTGCAGCAGCGATGAGCGGTCCTCCTGCTGCGCCTCGACGTTGACCGACAGGTACCCGTACACGGGGTCCTGCACGATCGGGCGGCTGAGCTTGCCGGGGTTCGCGGTCGAGAAGCCGGCGTTCCGGTCCGACGTCCACTGCATGGGCGTGCGCACGCCGTCGCGGTCGCCGAGCCAGATGTTGTCGCCCATCCCGATCTCGTCGCCGTAGTACAGCACCGGCGATCCGGGCAGCGACAGCAGCAGGGCCGTGAACAGCTCGATCCGGTCGATGTCGTTGTCGAGCAGGGGCGCGAGGCGCCGACGGATGCCGATGTTCGCCTTCATGCGCGGGTCCTGCGCGTACTCATTCCACATGTAGTCGCGGTCCTCGTCCGTGACCATCTCGAGCGTGAGCTCGTCGTGGTTGCGGAGGAAGATGCCCCACTGACAGCCCGAGGGGATGGCCGGGGTGTCGGCGAGGATCTCGCTGATCGGGTACCGCGACTCGCGTCGCACGGCCATGAAGATGCGCGGCATCACGGGGAAGTGGAAGCACATGTGGCACTCGTCGCCGCCGACCTCGGCGTCGCCGAAGTAGTCCACGACGTCGGCCGGCCACTGGTTCGCCTCTGCCAGTAGCACGCGGCCCGGGTAGTTCTCGTCGACGAAACGGCGGACCATCCGCAGGAAGTCGTGCGTCTCCGGGAGGTTCTCGCCGTTCGTGCCCGGGCGCTCGTAGAGGTACGGCACGGCGTCGAGGCGGAAGCCGTCGAGGCCCATGTCGAGCCAGAACCGCATGGCCTCGAGCATCGCCTCGTGCACCTTCGGGTTGTCGAAGTTGAGGTCGGGCTGGTGCGAGAAGAAGCGGTGCCAGAAGTACTGCTTGCGCACCGGGTCCCAGGTCCAGTTGCTGGGCTCGGTGTCGACGAAGATGATGCGCGCGTCCTCGTAGAGCTGGTCGGTGTCGCTCCACACGTAGAAGTCGCCGTAGGGGCCGTCCGGATCGTTGCGGCTGGCCTGGAACCACGGATGCTCGTCGCTGGTGTGGTTCATGACGAAGTCGATGATCACGCGGATGTCGCGCGCGTGCGCGGCGTCGAGGAACTCCTGGAAGTCCGCCGTGGTGCCGAGGTCCGGCTGCACGCCGGTGTAGTCCGCCACGTCGTAGCCGCCGTCGCGGAGCGGCGACGGGAAGAACGGCGGGATCCACAGGCAGTCGACGCCGAGCCACTGCAGGTAGTCGAGCTTGTCGATGAGGCCTCGGAAGTCGCCGATGCCGTCGCCGTCGCCGTCCTTGAACGAGCGCACGAGCACCTCGTAGAACACCGCGGTCTTGAACCACTCGGGTTCGGGTCTTCCCGGGGTGTCGGGGAACGGCTCCTGCGTCAGGATCGGGATCGACGCGGTGTAGGGCGCGGGCTCTGGGGCGGCGGTCATGCGGTTCTCCTCACGCTCCGGTCGAGGCCGCGGCGGTCATCCGGCGCCGACGAGCGCACGTCGTCGACAGGGACCCGTCCGGCCATGTGCCCAACTTGGCACATGCCTCCGAGGAGGGCCAGCATCCGATCACCCCTTGCGCCCGCGCTCGGCGAGGGTGTAATCGGCGCGGACCCCCTTCCTCGAAGGCGCGAACGATACGCTCCCGCGGACGTCCGCGCAACCCCCTCCGCAGGATCCGCCGATGCGGCCCCGCACGGCCATCCGGCGCGAAGAATGAGAGCGTGCCGCTGCGCATGATCCACTGAGCCGACCGAGGTCGGGAACCGCATGGAGGAGGACATCATGAAGGCTGTCGTGTACAAGGGACCGTACGAGGTCGCCGTCGAGAACGTTCCGGATCCGAGGATCGAGGGGCCGCTCGACGCCGTCATCCGCATCACCTCGGCGAACATCTGCGGATCCGATCTGCACCCCTACGAGGGGCGCGTCGAGTTCGAGTCCGGCATGGTGTTCGGGCACGAGAACATGGGCATCGTCGAAGAGGTCGGCGCGGGCGTCGACCGCATCAAGGTCGGCGACCGGGTGTCGGTGCCCTTCAACCTCGCCTGCGGTACCTGCCGAAACTGCAACCAGGGCTTCACCTCCGCCTGCCTGCGGGCGAACCCCTCAGGCCAGCCCGGCGCCGGCTTCGGCTACCCGGCCATGGGTCCCTACTGGGGCGGTCAGGCCGAGCTGCTGCGGGTGCCGTGGGCGGACTTCAACCTGCTGAAGCTGCCAGAGGGCACCGAGCACGAGCTCGACTACACGATGCTGTCCGACATCTTCCCCACGGGCTATCACGGCACCGAGATGGCGAAGGTGGCGCCGGGGAAGACGGTGGCGGTCTTCGGCGCGGGGCCGGTGGGGCTCATGGCCGCGCACAGCGCGTACCTGCGCGGTGCCGCCCAGGTGTTCGTCGTCGATCACCAGAAGGACCGGCTCGCGCTCGCCGAGAAGTACGGCGCGACATCGGTCGACGCCGGTGAGGTCGATGTCGTGGAGGCGATCATGGACGCCACCGGCGGGTTCGGCGTGGATTCGGGCGTCGAGGCCGTCGGCTACCAGGCCCACGATCCTGCCGGCAACGAGCACCCCGCCCTGGTCATGGACAACCTCGTCAGCGTCGTCCGCGCCACGGGCGCCATCGGCGTCGTGGGCGTCTACAACCCCGTCGACCCCGACGCCGCGACGGAGGAGGCGAAGGATGGCCGCATCGCCTTCGACTTCGGCACCGCCTTCACCAAGGGCCTCAGCATCGGCACCGGCCAGTGCCCGGTGAAGGCGTACAACCGCGAGCTGCGCGACCTCATCACGCAGGGGCGCGCGACGCCGGGCGACATCGTCTCGCACGAGCTGCCGCTCGATGACGCCGTCCGCGGCTTCGACCAGTTCGACAAGCGCGTCGACGGCTGGACGAAGGTGGTCCTCCACCCGAGCCACTGACGCGGGAAACGGCGAAGGCCCCGGTCCGAGGACCGGGGCCTTCTGCTGTGGCAAGTGAGGGATTCGAACCCCCGAAGCATGACGCGGCTGATTTACAGTCAGCTCCCTTTGGCCGCTCGGGCAACTTGCCAGTGCGCGCCCGCCCGACTTTCACCAGACGACCGGATGCGCGAGACACGATGTTACCCCGTGTGGCGGGCAAGGTGAAATCGCGTGGAACTTCGGGCAACCGGGCGCGTTGCGTCCCCCGCCGCGCAAGCCCCGGGCAGGGCGCGGCGGCTCGTGGAAGGATGGCCGCATCGGAGCGCCGGCTCCGGTGAAAGGGGAGCTGATGTCCGCACCGCACGCTTCGCACGAGCAGCCGCACGGCGACGCCGCCGCTGTGGCCGCACCGGGTCCGCGACCGGCGTCCCGCCTCATCCGCGGCGCCATCTGGATCGCCATCGGCGCGCTCATCGCCGCCGCCGTGATCTGCGTCGTCTGGGTGCTCGTCGGCGACCAGAACGGCATCATCGGCAAGGCGTTCCTCACCGTGCTCCTCCTCGCCGGGTTCGCGGGCGTCGTCCTGCTCGACGCGAGCCTGGCGCCCAAGCGCCCGGACTGGTTCGTGCTGGCCAGCATGGCGTCGTGGGTGGTCGTCCTTCTGGTCGGCGCGGTGAAGATCTGGCTCGACGTGGTGCCGGATGGCTGGAGCGAGTCGGACTACTCCTCTTACGGATACGACGGCGAGGGCATCGAGCGGTTCTTCGAGTTCCTGCTGGTCGTCGCGGTGCTGCAGCTCGCGCTGCTGCACCTGCGCCTCTTCTGGCGTGCGCACGCTCGGTACGTCACCACCTTCACGCGTGCCATCGCGATCGCGACGACGGTCTTCCTCCTCGCGCTCGCGGCGATGCTCGTCTTCTTCCTCACGTTCCCCGACTCGTTCGACTATGAGGAGCTGTACTGGCGCATCGTCGTCTCCTTCGCGATCCTCGCCGCCGTCGGCACGACGCTCCTGCCGCTTCTCAACGCGCTGTTCGCGCCCAAGCGGCCGCGGCCATCCCTGCCGCCGCAGGCGTACGCGCCGCAGCAGTACGGCCAGCAGCCGTACCCGCAGCAGTACGGGCAGCCGCAGCAGTGGCCGACGTACTACGACGGCGTGACGCCGCTTCCCGTGATGCCCGACGGCAGCCCGGACTGGAACGCCTACTACACCGGCTACCCCACTTACCCGCAGGGCGGGTGGCCGGCGGCTCAGTCCCAGCCGTCGTCCGCGGAGCAGCCGGCCGATCCACCGCAGATCCCGCCGCGCCCGCCGCTGCCGCCGGTGTCCTGACGCTCGCACGGAGATCCCGTGAATCCCGGACGCTCTGGCCCGAGGGGTCCGGGATCCGCGGGATCTCCGGCGCCAGGGGCCGGAGCGCCTCGGAGTTCGGGCGGGCGTCCGGCTAGCGTGGAGGGATGACTCTCGAACTCGAGCTCCGCGACCTCGCCGTCGACATCGCCCGCGAGGCCGGCGATCTCGCGCGGCGCCGCCGGCAGGAGGGCGTCGCGATCGCGGCGAGCAAGACGACGCTCGCCGACATCGTCACCGAGGCCGACCGCGAGGTGGAGACCCTCATCCGGTCGCGACTGGCGCAGGCGCGGCCGGAGGACGGGTTCCTCGGCGAGGAGTCCGGCGCCGAGGAGGGCACCTCGGGCATCACGTGGGTGGTCGACCCGATCGACGGCACCGTGAACTACGCCTTCGGGCAGCCGGCGTATGGCGTGAGCATCGCCGCGGTGAGCGGACGCCCCGAGCCCACCGAATGGGAGGCGCTCGCCGGAGTGGTCGTCGCACCGGTGCTCGACGAGGTCTTCTCCGCCGCCCGCGGGCACGGCGCCCACTTGGGGGAGCGGCGCCTGTCGGTCACCGCGGAGACGCCTGCCGGCGCCCTCATCGCGACGGGATTCGGCTACGACCCGGAGACGCACGCGGGGGCCCTCGACGAGCTGCGCAAGGTCATGCCGATCGCGCGCGACATCCGCCGAGCGGGTGCGGCGTCGCTCGATCTCGCCTACGTCGCCGCCGGTCGCCTCGACGCGTATTACGAGCGCGGGCTCAAGCCGTGGGACATGGCAGCCGGCGCGCTCCTGGTCACCGAGGCGGGCGGCCGGGCCGGATGGCTGGGCGTCGATTCGTGGGGACGCCGGCTGCTCGTCGCCGCCGGAGAGCCGCTGTTCGAGCGGCTTGCGGGGGTGCTCTCCGACTGACCGCACGTCTCGTGCACAGGGGGTTGACGGGACCTTCGTCCTGTGGGATCGGGCGCACGGATGGCGCTCTCAGCCATCATCCGGTAGGTTGTTTACCGGATCGTTACTTTCGCGGCCCGAACCGCGAAGCGATGATCGCCCCCCGATGACGTTTCTCGCTGTCCCTCGCAGTGACCTACGGAAAGCACTCCTCCTTGCCGCTTGACATGCCCACGGCCGAAGCCGCGCACCAGCGCCGCTCGCGTCGCACCCCCGGTGCCGCGCTCACGCCGAACCAGCAGGGTCAGACGATGCGCACCGCCGACGTGGCGACGACTCTTCCCGAGCCGCCGCTGACCCGTCGCCGGCTGCGTGAGCTCGCCTCCGCAACTCCTGCCCCCGAGATCATCGACGACGGCGACGCCGACTTCGGCGAGCCACTCAAGGTCGCCGAGCACGTGGCCGGCTCCGCTCCCGCGACCGGCGCCATCCCGCTCGGCTCCACCGAGTCGGACGAGTTCCTCGCCGCGGCCCGCGCGCTGCAGTTCACGGGCGAGACGCCCGTGACGCCGGCACCCGAGCCGGTCTCGGCCGGCATCCCCGCCCCCGCTGTCGAGGAGCACGTCGCACCGCGTCGAGGCCGGGGCTTCCGTCGCATCGCGACGACCACCGCCTCGCTGGGCGCCATGGGCGTCATCGGACTGCTTGCGGTCGGCATGACGACCCCGCTCGGCGCCCTCGCTCAGGATGGCGGCTCGTCCGCCGCCGCCGTGTCCATCGCGGCCGGCGCGGGTCAGGAGCTCGGCGACGAGGAGATCCAGGCCTTCGTGGCGTCGTCGGATGTGCAGAACGCCGACGTCGAGCGCGCCCAGGGCTACTCCGCCGAGACGGTTCCGACCGTCGCCTCGGCCGACGGCATCAGCACGTCGGGTGCGTTCTTCACGAACGACGCCTCCGCCGACATCCAGTGGCCGTTCGCGGTCGGCACGAGTATGAGCTCGGGCTACGGCCCGCGCTGGGGTCGCCTGCACGAGGGCGTGGACTTCACGCCCGGCGACGGGGCGCCCGTTCAGGCGATCGCCGACGGCGTCGTGCGCATCGCGACCGAGTCGGGCGGCGCCTACGGCGTCACCGTCTACGTCGACCACGTCATCGACGGCCAGGTCGTCACGAGCCATTACGCGCACATGCAGTACGGCTCGCTGCGCGTCACGCAGGGCCAGCGCGTGCAGGTCGGCGACGTCGTCGGTCTGACGGGCAACACCGGCCGCTCGTACGGTGCGCACATGCACTTCGAGATCATCATCAACGGCGCGACGACAGACCCGCTGCCTTGGCTGAAGGAGCACGCCAACACGCGCTACTCCGACGACGAGGCCGCTGCCGCGCAGACCGCCATCGGCGACCTGCTCGGCTCGGAGATCGCGGCGGGCTGACCGACGCGCGCGGCGGTCGCCCCGGTTCGGGGAACCGCCGCGGAGATGGTATTCTCTTCTGGTTGCCTGTTGCAGGCAGCATCGCCCCGATAGCTCAGTGGCAGAGCACTTCCATGGTAAGGAAGGGGTCGTCAGTTCAATCCTGACTCGGGGCTCGCGGCATCCACGGATGCATCGCGGCAGGGTAGCTCAGTTGGTGAGAGCGCACGACTCATAATCGTGAGGTCGCGGGTTCAAGCCCCGCTCCTGCTACAAGACCTGAAGTCCCCTCGGCGCCGCCGGGGGGGCTTTCTCGTCGTGCAGGCGCAGCTCCCGGGCGCCGCACTGCCTTGTCGCCGACCACCTGCAAGGGGGCCGACACCGGCGACGCCGTCTTCCACCAGGCTGACAGGCCACCGGAGGAGGAAGCCATGAAGTCCGTCGCCGAGCAGAGCGTTGAGGAACTGGGCGGGCGCCCGAGCGTCCTCGCCCGGCAGAAGAGCGACCACGTCGCGTTGGACCTTCTGCTGCACCGACTGGGGGAATCGACGCACGAGGAGCAGCTGCCGGTCCTCCTCGATCTCTACCGGCTGGTGTTCCCGCACGCGTTCGCCGAGGAGTCGGTCCTCTGGCCGGTCATGCGGCGGGTACTGCCCGATGGAGAGGCGCTGACGCTCCAAGTCGAGCAGGAGCACCAGGAGGTGAACGAGCTCGCCACCCGGCTCGAGGGCCTCGAGCTGAACACTCCCGAGCGTCAGGCCGCGATCGACCGTCTCGTCGAGGTCCTGCGCGAGGACGTCCGTGACGAGGAGGACGAGCTCTTCCCACGTCTGCAGGAGCGGGTGTCGGCCCGGCAGCTGCGCCTGCTCGGGCTCGCGTGGGAGGTCGTCGACCGCATCGCGCCGACCCGCGCGCATCCGATCGTGGCGCGGCGCCCGCCGGGGAACGTCATCGCGGCGCTTCCGCTCACCGTGCTCGACCGTACGCGCGACCGACTCGACGCGATCCGGCTGCGCGGCGCGGGCGGCGCGGAAGGGGCCATCCGCTCGACGACAGACGCGCTGAGCCGAGCCGCGCGTGCGATCGAGCACCTCCCGGCGATGCGGCGCGGCGAGGACGCGTCGACGCGCGTCGACGCGAAGCCCCGCCGCCCCTGGCTGGTCATCGCCGGTGCGGTAGTGGCCGCCATCGCCATCCCGGTCGCCCTTGCGCGGCGGGGGCGGAAGCACGCCGACACACGCCGACGATGACCGGCTGGGGTCCGGACGCGACCCCCTGGCTCGCCGACGTCGTGCGTGAGGGCGACGGCGGACGGGCCGGATGGCGGCGAGGTCAGTCCAGCGCCACGTGGCGGCGCGGCTGACCGGCGGGAAGGACGGCAAGCGCCGCCGGCGTCGCATCCGCCCGCTCCACGCGCACCACCGCGAGCAGCATCCCGGCCACCACGCCGCCCAGGGCGCCGAGGATCATGTCGCCGATCGTGTCCTGGTAGGCGACGTAGATCGTGTCGCTGATGTACCGCCATCCCGCCCATTCGAGCATCTCCCACAGCGCGCTGATCGCGAGGGCGATGATCGGCACGACGAACGCCGGCACGCGCCGCCGCACCACCCCGCCGCGGAGGTCGGGCAGCACGCCGGCCCGCGCGAGGCAGACGTAGGCAATCAAGGACAGCACGCCCGTGCACAGCATGTGCACCGCCAGGTCCCACCGTGGCACCGACGTGTAGAGCCCGAACACGTTGCTCCACGCCGCCACGAGCACGATCGCGCCGTGAGCGAGGTCGAACCCGGCCCGCATCCCGAGGATGCGCGGCAGCATCACCGCGGGCGACGCGAGCGCGACGATGCCGACGTCGGTCGGCGAGAAGACGAGCGCGGCCACGAGGATCCCCAGCACCGCCATCGCTCGCAGGCCGTCGGCCATCCACTCGGTCGTCGTCACTGGGCGACGGAAGAAGTTCTCCTTCATGACGCGCCTCCGGGAATCCGCACGACGGCCGATACGGGCAGATGATCGGATGGCCAGCGCCCGTCGACGGGGCGGCCGTCGATCGCGATCTCCCGCACGTCGACGTCGGGGGTGGTGACGATCCAGTCGATGCGCTTCCCGTTCTCGCGAGGGGAGCGGTACGCGCCGTACGTTCCCCAAGCCGGCGTGAGACGGATGGCCGCGCCGCGCCACGCGTCGACGAGGCGGCCGTTCTCGAGCAGGGTCGTGATGGCCGGCGAGCCCTCCGGAGCGTTCATGTCGCCCATCACGAGGGCGGGGAGCGGCTGCGTGGCGACGCGCTCGCGGATTGCTCGGGCTGCCCGGACCCGTGACCGTGCGGAGAAGACGTCGAGGTGCGTGTTGACGGCGAGGAACCGGGCGGAGGTCGCGAGGTCGCGGAAGACGGCGGCGACGAGCACCCGCGGGATGCGATTGCCCCAGCCGATCGAGCCGGCGGTGTGCGGCCGATCGGAGAGCGCCTCCTGCGACCAGGACTCGGCCTCCAGGCGCTCGGCGTCGTACACGATCGGCACGCCCTCGCCCTGCCCCTTGGCGTTGCGGCCGCGCCCGAGGAGGCGGTACCCATCGCCGAGTGCGGCCCGGACCGCCTCGCCCGCGCGGGGGAGCGCCTCCTGGACCCCGACGAGCGTCGGGCGCTCGAGGTGCAAGAGCGTCTGGAGAGCCGGGAGGCGATGGCTCCAGCGGTCCGCGCGCGAGGTGAGCCGGCCATCCATCGCGCGTCGGATGTTGAACGTCATCACAGCGAGATCGGGCGCCGGCCGCGGGCCGATGAGCGGCGTGGTCATGTCGGCGCTCCGGCCCGCGCGCGCCGCCGCGCTCGCCCTCGCACCGTGCGCAGCGCTCGCCGCGTGCAGCGGACGGGCGGCAGGTCGTCGGGCCAGTGGCGGAAGACGGTGCGGAACCCGCGCGGCACGCGCCGGAGGAGGAAGTCGCGGCGGTCGCGGAAGGGCCGCATCGACATCCCCACGGCCGGATGGCCGACGCGGCGGATGCGGTGGTGCTCACCGAGGTGGAAGGAGAGGTCGAAGTCGTCGTGGATCTCCGGGTCGTCGCGGTGCACGCGCGCGGACACCCGGCGCCATGCCTCCCGGCGGAAGCCCATGTTCGACCCGAACAGCGGACGATGGCCGAGGGCGAGCGCGCTCGCCGCCGTGTACGAGCCGAGGTACGCGGCGAGGAGCGGGGCGCGCAGCGCGGGCGGCCCGTCGATGAAGCGCGCGGCGCCGGTGACGGCGGCGACCTCGGGGTCGTCGAACACCCGCGTCATCGCCTCGACCCAGTCGGACGGCGGGACGCAGTCGGCGTCCAGGCGGAGAATGAGGCCGCCGGTCGCGGCATCGTATCCGGCCGCGGCCGCTGCGGGGATGCCCGGCATGGCGCAGGCGACCACCCGCGCTCCCGCCTCCCGGGCCACGGAGGCGCTGGTGTCGCGGGACCCGTTGTCGACGACGATGATCTCGTCGGGCCTGCGGGTCTGCGCGGCGAGCGCCTGCAGGCATCGCCGCAGCATCGGCGCGTCGTCCTTCACGGGGATGACGACCGAGACGCGGGCGTCGCCGGCGGGGGAGCGAGGGGCGGCTGACGGCACGGGTTCTCCGATCGGGGGTGTGCTTCAGTCCTATCCCGGGCGGTCGCGGCGTTCCAGCCCTTGCCAGGGCGCCGGTTTCACGCAAGCGGGTCTGCGCGCGCGTCGGGCTAGCGCTCGGGGCACTGGTCCTAGCGCGGGGAGCGCCAGGACTAGCGTTCGTCGCCGAGGCTGGTGTTCGGAGCACTAGCTTCGACGACGAACGCTAGTCTCGCGGTCGCACTGTCACGCTCACGAGGCGTCTCGAGGCCGTAGCCCTCCTCAGAGCCGCCCCTTCACGATGCCGTGCCAGTACAGCTGCGGCAGCAGGTAGCGGTCGAGCACGTACCACCAGGGCCGCGGCGCGAACGTGTCGAGCAGCGGGATGGTGCTGACGGCGCGATGTGTGCGCGCGTCGTACTCGCCGAACACCAGCGAGCGGCGCGACGTCGTGATCGGCGCGACCGTGTACCCGTCGTAGTGCGACAGCGCCCGCCCCGTGCGGCGGCGCTGAATGTTCTCCACCAGGGTCTGGGTCTGATGGCGCAGCGCGCCGCCCGTGCGCGCGTCGTCGAGGTCCGCGGCATCGCCGATCGCCCACACGTGCGGGTGCGCGCGGTGCTGCAGCGTCTCCCGGTCCACCGCGACGAAGCCGCCGGTGTCGGGAGCGTCGAGTCCCGACGCGCGAACGAGCGGATGGCCGGTGTACGGCGGCAGCAGGTGCAGCAGATCCGGTCGCATCGTCGCCGTGCCATCCGGGCCCGACAGCGTGACGTCGCCGCCCTCGATCCGCTCGACCCGGGTGCGCAGCCGCAGCGTGACGCCGTACCGCCGCAGCTCGCGACGCACGGCCGACTCGATCTCCGCCACCGGGTGCAGGCCCTCGCCGTCGTGCACCAGAATGACGTCGATCGCCGCGAGCACGCCCATCCGACGCCAGTGATCGCAGGCGAGGAAGAGCGGCTTCAGGGCGGTCTCGCGCCCGGAGGCCGGCTGCTCGTGGAAGGTGAAGACGGCGGTGCCGGCGGTGAGCGCCGAGATCCGCTCCCACGTCTGCTCCAGGAGCGACGACTCGAAGGTGGAGCAGGCGGGGCCGTTCTCGAGCGCCTCTCGCGCACCCGGCAGGGCGTCCCAGTCGGTGGGCGCCCCGCAGGCGATGACGATGTCGCCGCCGCGGATGGTGCTCCCGTCCGACAGCACGACCTCGCGCCGCTCGGCGTCGATGCGCTCCGCGGCCGCGCGATACCAGTGCGCGCCCTTCGGCATGACCTTCGCCTGCGGGCGGGTGAGCGCGGACGGCTTCGCGAGCCCCGCTCCCACGTAGTTCTGCAGCGGCTTGTACACGTGCTCCTCGGCGGGCTCCACGATCGCCACGTCGCGGGAGCCGCGCTTGAGAAGCCGAGCCGCGGCCGAGACGCCGCCGTTGCCGGCGCCGACGACCACCACATCATGCCTGGGGATGTCCATGCGGGCACCCTAGGACGACCTCGAGTCGACGGGCGCGGGCTTGCGGACCGGCGACATCCGGCATAGTGACGACGCTCAGCGCGCCGCGAGCAGCGCGACCCAGATCTCCGCGCGCGCGGCGAACGACTGCAGGTCGCGGTCGAGCAGGCGCTCGGCGAGCCGCACGCGGGTGCGGACGGTGTGCCGATGCACGCCGAGGGCTCGCGCGGCATCGTCGAACCGCGCGTCGTGCAGCAGCCAGACGCGCAGGGTGTCGAGGATGGCCGTGCCGTGGGTCTCATCGTGCGTCGCGATGGGCAGGAGGACCGTCCGCGCGACGCTCGCCGCATCGGGGGAGAGCGTGCTGAGCACGCCGGCCGACGCGACGTCGCCGAACCGGACCACGCCGGCGCCGCGGTCGCGGGCGATCCGCGCCTCCTCGAGCGCGGGGGCGAACGACGCCAGCGCCGTCGGCTCCGACAGTCCGATCGCCACGTCGAAGCGCTCCGCGAGATCATCGAGCGCGAGCGGCGCGGCGGCCGACTGCACGAGCGCGATGCCGCCGGACGCGTCGGGCCCGAAGAAGAAGCTGCCCTGCTCGCGGCCGGCGCGCAGCTCCAGGAACGCCGCGAGGGCATCCGGAGCCGCGCTCGTGAGGCCCACCACGACCGGATCGGCGGGGAACCCGCCCCACGTGGCGTCGGCGATCTCACTGGCGAGGACCGTGTCGCCGGTGAGGAGCGCGCGCACCACCCCCGCGCGCAGCGTGCCACGGGCACGGGCGAGCGCCTCGTTCTGCTCGAGCGCGAACCCCGTCATCGCGACGACCGCCGTGACGACGCTGCGCGCCTCCTCGTCGAGCCCCTCGGTCGCCACGGCCAGCACACCGCGAAGGCTTCCGCCCGGGCCGAGCGTCTGCAGGGTGACCGACCGCTCCGCGACGCGCACCACGCCCGCCGCGCTGGCCCCGCGCGCGAGCATCACCTCGCACTCGCTCTGCACGCGGTCGGCGATCTCGCCCTCGAGCGCCCCGGACGCGCGGACGAGCGCGCCGGCGGAGTCGAACAACCCCGTCCAGACACCCAGCTGACGGGACAGCTCCGAGACGGCCGAGCCCAGGCCATCCCGCCGCAGCGCGGCCAGTGCGACCGCGCGCTGGGCCGACAGCGCCCACGTGCGGCGGGCGTATGCCGCCGCGGCGATGGCCTCGGCGACCGCGCGCGCGACGGCAATGAAGGGGGTGCGGTAGGGCACCTCGAACAGGGGGACGGCGTGCTCCTCGCACGCCTGCGCCAACGCCTCCGGAATGCCGGCGCGGGCGACCTCGGTGCCGAACCCGAGCGCGACCACGCCGCGGTGCGCCAGCCGCCGCACGTACTCCTCGTACTGCTCGCGCTCGTCTCCGGAGAACTGCGTGCCGGTGGTGAGGATCACCATCTCCTCGGCGAGGAAGGGGGTGGGGTCGGCGAGATCCGAGCTGTGCACCCAGCGGATGGGCTGCTCGATCGCGGCGGACGGGCGCTCTCCGGGGGCGAGGCGCAGGCCGAGGTCCGCGCGGGAGAGCAGAGCGCGGAGCGTGGGGGCGGATGGCGCGGGCTGAGACATCGTGTACAGAGCGTATAGCGAGAAGGGCGAAAGTGTACGGAACGGCGAATGCAGGCGTCGGGGGCACGGTCGTACGCTCGCCGCATGAGCACCACTTCCCTCGCCACCACCGCTGTCGGCGGACCGGCCCTGCCGCAGGAGCGCCGCCTCGTCACCTCGATCCCCGGACCGCGCTCGCAGGAGCTGCTGGACCGCAAGGCCGAGGCCGTCGCCGCAGGTGTGGGCCACACCGCGCCGATCTCCGCGGTCGCAGCCGGCGGCGGCGTGGTCGTCGACGCCGACGGCAACTCGCTCATCGACCTCGGCTCCGGCATCGCCGTGACCACGGTCGGCAACGCACACCCGAAGGTCGTCGAGGCCGTTCAGGCGCAGGTCGCCGCGTTCACCCACACCTGCTTCATGGTCTCGCCGTACGAGTCCTACGTCGCCGTCGCGGAGGCGCTCAACCGCCTGACCCCCGGCGACCACGCCAAGAAGTCGGCCCTGTTCAACTCCGGCGCGGAGGCCGTCGAGAACGCGGTCAAGATCGCCCGCAAGCACACCGGCCGCTCGGCCGTCGTCGCCTTCGACCACGGCTACCACGGCCGCACGAACCTGACGATGGCGCTCACCGCCAAGTCGATGCCGTACAAGAGCGGCTTCGGTCCGTTCGCCCCCGAGGTCTACCGCGCACCGGTCTCATACCCCTACCGCGACGGCCTGACCGGCGCCGAGGCCGCCAAGCGCGCCATCCAGCAGATCGAGAAGCAGATCGGCGCCGACAACCTCGCCGCCGTGATCATCGAGCCCATCCAGGGCGAGGGCGGCTTCATCGTCCCCGCCGAGGGCTTCCTCCCCGCGCTCGTCGACTGGTGCCGCGCGAACGGCGTCGTCTTCATCGCCGACGAGGTGCAGACCGGCTTCGGCCGCACCGGCGCCATGTTCGCCAGCGAGCACTTCGGCATCGTCCCCGACCTCATCACGACGGCGAAGGGCATCGCCGCGGGCCTGCCGCTCGCGGCCGTGACCGGCCGCGCGGAGATCATGGACGCCTCGCACGCGGGCGGCCTCGGCGGCACCTACGGCGGCAACCCGATCGCGTGCGCGGCGGCGCTCGCCGCCATCGAGGCGTTCGAGAACGACGGTCTCGTCGAGCGCGCCCGCGAGATCGGCGCGCTCATCACCGGCCGCTTCGGCGAGCTGCAGGCGAGCGACCGCCGCATCGGCGACGTCCGCGGTCTCGGCGCGATGGTCGCGGTCGAGTTCGTCGACCCCGCCACCGGCGAGCCCGACGCCGCCCTCACCGGCGCTGTCGCGAAGGCGGCCATCGCCGCGGGCGTGATCGTGCTCACCTGCGGCACGTTCGGCAACGTCATCCGCTTCCTCCCGCCGCTCTCCATCGGCGACGAGCTGCTCGCCGAGGGCCTGTCCGTCGTCGCCGACGCGCTCGCCGCGGCCTGACCTCCCCCTCGACCAAGGAGCACGACATGACTGAGATCACACGCGACGTCGTCATCGTGGGCGCGGGCGCCGCCGGCACCACCGCGGCGAACGAGCTGAAGAAGGCCGGGCTGTCGGTCGCCGTCCTCGAGGCACGCGACCGCGTCGGCGGGCGGCTCTGGACCGACGTCGTCGACGGCGCCACCCTCGAGATCGGCGGCCAGTGGGTGTCGCCCGACCAGGACGCGCTCAAGGAGACCATCGCCGAGCTGGGGCTCGAGACGTACAGCCGCTACCGCGAGGGCGAGAGCGTCTACATCGGTCCCGACGGCGAGCTCACCCGCTTCACGGGCGAGATCTTCCCCGTCGCGCCCGCCACCGAGAAGATCATGGTGGAGCTCATCGAGAAGCTCGACCGGATGACCGCCGAGATCGACCCCGCTCACCCCTGGTCGCACCCCGACGCGGAGGAGCTCGACACGATCTCGTTCGAGGGCTGGCTCGCGCGCGAGACCGACGACCAGGAGGCGCGCGACAACATCGCGCTCTTCATCGCCGGCGCCATGCTCACCAAGCCCGCGCACGCGTTCTCCACCCTGCAGGCGCTGCACATGGCGGCGAGCGCCGGCAGTTTCTCCAACCTCGTCGACGCCGACTTCATCCTCGACAAGCGCGTCGTCGGCGGCCTGCAGCAGGTGCCGCAGCTCCTCGCCGAGCGCCTCGGCGACGACGTGCACCTCGATGCTCCCGTGCGCACGCTGCGGTGGGGGGCGGAGGGCGTCGTGGCGGAGGCCGAGGGGATCACCGTCCGCGCGAAGTACGCGATCCTCGCGCTCGCGCCCGTGCTCTACGACCGCATCTCGTTCGTCCCGCCGCTCCCGCGTCGCCAGCACCAGATGCACCAGCACCTCTCGATGGGCTTCGTCATCAAGGTGCACGCGGTCTACGACCGTCCGTTCTGGCGCGAGCAGGGTCTGTCGGCCACGGCCTTCAGCCCCTACGAGCTCTGCCACGAGGCGTACGACAACTCGAACCACGGCGACGAGCGCGGCACCCTGGTCGCCTTCGTCTCCGACAAGCACGCCGACGGCGTGTTCGAGCTGAGCGCCGAGGAGCGCAAGGAGCGCATCCTCGAGTCGCTTGCGCACTACTACGGCCCCGAGGCGAAGAACCCCGTCGTCTACTACGAGAGCGACTGGGGCACCGAGGAGTGGACCCGCGGCGCGTACGCGGCGAGCTTCGACCTCGGCGGTCTCCACCGCTACGGCAAGGACCAGTCCGCGCCGGTCGGCCCGATCCACTTCGCGTGTAGCGACCTCGCCGGCCTCGGCTACCAGCACGTCGACGGGGCGATCCGGATGGGCCGCCTCGCCGCCGCCGACATCGTCGAGCGGTCGCGGTCGTGACCGCGTCGCTCGTCGTCGGCTACACCGCCACCCCCGCGGGCGCAGACGCCGTCGCGCTCGCGGGGCGTCTCTCCGCCGCCACCGGCGCGGCGATCGAGATCGTCCTCGTGCTGCCGGCGGAGGGGCGCAACGCCCTCACGCCGCCGAACGCGTCGTACGACGAGTACGTCCGCGGTCAGGCGCGGGACTGGCTGCGTGACGCCGCGGCCGCGCTCCCTGCGGGCGTCGACCACCGCGCGCACGTGCGCACCGCGGAGTCATTCGCGGAGGGGCTCCACTCGGCCGCGCGCGAATTCGGCGCCTCGCACATCGTCGTCGGGGCGGCCGACGGCGGACGCCGCGGGCGCCATCGGGTGGGGTCGGTTGCCAACGAGCTGCTGCACTCCTCCGACATCCCCGTCGTGCTCGCGCCCGCGGGCTCGGCCGAGGTCGACGCTCCGCTCGACCGCGTCACGGCGGCGATCGGCACGCGGCCCGGCGCCGACGTGCTCCTCGACGACGCGGTCGCGCTGGCCGCGGCGGCGGGCGTCCCGCTCCGTCTGGTCTCTCTCGTCACCGTCGACCTGCCGGCCGGCGTCCAGACCGCGGCCATCCGCGTCGTCGGCGACACCCACGCCGACGAGGTGCTCGTCGCCGCGCGCGCCGAGCTGCCTGCCGACGTGCCGGTCGAGGTGGTCGTCGCCGAGGGCGACTCCATCGAGAGCGCCGTCGCTCAGCTCGACTGGCTCCCCGGCGAGGTCGTGCTCGTCGGCTCGAGCCGGCTCGCGCGCCCGCGCTTCCTGTTCCTCGGCTCCACCGCGGCGAAGATGCTGCGCGAGCTCCCCGTCCCCTTCATCGTCGTCCCGCGCACCCGAGCGCCCGAAGAATCCTGAGTCACATGACCTCGAACCCGCACACCGTCGTGTCTGACCCCGTCACCACGGGGATCTCCAGCAAGGGCCTCAGCGCCGGCACCCTCGGCCTCATCGGCGCCGTCGTGATGGGCGTCTCGACCGTCGCTCCCGCATACACCTTCACGGCGGCGATCGGCCCGACCGCCTCCGAGGTCGGCACCCAGGTGCCCGCGATCATCATCGTCGGGTTCATCCCGATGCTCCTCGTCGCGCTCGGCTACCGCGAGCTCAACAAGGTGATGCCGGACTCCGGCACCTCCTTCACGTGGGTCACGCGGGCCTTCGGACCCTGGATCGGCTGGATGGCCGGATGGGGCCTCGTCGCCGCGACCATCCTGGTGCTGTCGAATCTCGCCGGCATCGCCGTCGACTTCCTCTTCCTCCTCATCAGCCAGATCACCGGCAACGGCGAGATCGCCGAGCTGACGCGCAACCCCTTCATCAACGTCGGAGTCTGCCTGCTGTTCGTCCTCGCGGCGACGTGGGTGTCGTACCGAGACCTGCAGACCTCGCAGCGCCTGCAGTACGTGCTCGTCGGCTTCCAGGTCGTCGTGCTCGTCGTCTTCGCCGTCACGGCCATCGTGCGGGCGTCGTCGGGCGAGGCCTTCGACCCGACCCCCTTCGACGCGAACTGGTTCAACCCGTTCGCGGTGCCGTCGTTCAGCGCCACGGTCGCGGGCCTGTCGCTGTCGATCTTCATCTTCTGGGGCTGGGACCTCGTCCTCACCATGAACGAGGAGACGAAGAACCCCGAGAAGACGCCCGGCCGCGCGGCGACCGTCGTCGTGCTCGTGGTGGTGTTCCTCTACCTGCTGCTCGCGATCGGCATGATGATGTTCGCCGGTGTCGGCGAGGGCGAGCTGGGCCTCGGCAACCCCGACATCCAGGAGAACGTGTTCTTCGCCCTGTCGAACCCGATCATGGGCTCGCTCGGGTTCCTCGTCTCCCTCGCGGTGCTGACCAGCTCGGCGTCGTCGCTGCAGGCCACCTTCGCCTCGCCGACGCGCACGCTCCTCGCGATGGGGCACTACGGCGCCCTGCCGAAGCGCTTCGCCGCCGTGCACCCGCGCTTCTTCAGCCCCGGGTACGCGACCATCGTTGCGGCCGTCGTGACGAGCGTCTTCTACGCCGTGATGCGCTTCGTCAGCGAGAACACGCTGTGGGACACCATCCTCGCCCTCGGCATGCTCATCTGCTTCTACTACGGCCTCACCGCGTTCGCGTGCGTGTGGTACTTCCGCCGCCAGTGGTTCGACTCCGTCCGCAACTTCTTCTTCATGCTGCTGTGCCCGCTCGTCGGCGGCGCGATCCTGGCCGTCCTGTTCGTGACCACCCTCATCGACACCATGGACCCCGCCTACGGCAGCGGCTCCGAGGTGGGCGGCATCGGTCTCGTGTTCATCCTCGGCATCGCCGTCATCGTCATCGGCGTCGTGCTGATGATCTGGCAGGCCGTGCGCGAGCCCGCGTTCTTCCGCGGCAGCGTGCTGACGATGGACGCCCCGCCGAGCCGCCGCCGCGCGCGTCGCTGAGACCCCCAGACATCACCACCGGAAGGAAAGACATGACGAACGACCGCGAGAACACGCTGCTGGCCTCCGTCCCGACCCGTCTGTTCATCGGAGGGGAGTGGGTCGACGCCCCCGAGGGCGCGACCTTCGACGTCCGCGACCCCGCCACGAACGAGGTCATCGCCCGCGTCGCCGACGCCTCCGCCGATGACGCCACCCGCGCTCTCGACGCCGCCGTCGCCGCGCAGGACGCGTGGGCCGCCACCGCTCCGCGCACCCGCGGCGAGATCCTCCGCCGCGCGTGGGAGCTCGTGCAGGAGCGCAAGGAGGACATCGCGCTCCTGATGACCCTCGAGATGGGCAAGCCGCTCGCCGAGGCCCGCGGCGAGGTCGGCTACGGCGGGGAGTTCCTCCGCTGGTTCAGCGAGGAGGCCGTGCGCATCACCGGCCGCTACGGCCTCAACCCCGAGGGCACCGGCCGGATGGTCGTGTCGCAGCGACCGGTCGGGCCGTCGTTCTTCATCACGCCGTGGAACTTCCCGTTCGCGATGGCCACCCGCAAGATCGCCCCGGCCCTCGCGGCCGGCTGCACCGTGGTCATCAAGCCCCCGCAGCTGACCCCGCTCACCACGCTGTTCTTCACGCAGCTGCTCGCCGACGCCGGCGTGCCCGCCGGCGTCGTGAACGTCGTGACCTCGGCGTCGTCGCGCCGCGTGTCGGAGCCGATCATCTCCGACCCGCGCCTGCGCAAGCTGTCGTTCACCGGCTCGACCGAGGTGGGCCGCAAGCTCATCGCGCAGGCTGCCGAGGGCGTGCTGCGCGTGTCGATGGAGCTCGGCGGCAACGCGCCGTTCGTCGTCTTCGAGGACGCCGACCTGGACAAGGCCGTGGAGGGCGCTCTCGCCGCGAAGTTCCGCAACATCGGCCAGGCCTGCACGGCCGCCAACCGCTTCATCGTGCACTCCTCGGTCGCCGAGGAGTTCGCCGCGAAGATCACCGAGCGCGTCCAGGAGATGCGCATCGGCCGCGGCACCGAGGACGGCGTGGCCATCGGCCCGCTCATCGACGGCGACGCCGTGGCGAAGGCCGACGAGCTCGTCACCGACGCCACCGAGCGCGGCGCGACCCTGCTCACGGGCGGCGACAAGCTCGAGGGCCCCGGCACGTTCTACGCGCCGACCGTCATCACCGGCGTGCAGCCGGGCAGCGCCATCCTGCGCGAGGAGATCTTCGGCCCCGTGCTGGCGATCGCCACGTTCGACACCGAGGACGACGCCGTTCGCCTCGCGAACGACACCGAGTACGGCCTCGTGTCGTACGTCTACACGCAGGACCTCGCGCGCGGCCACCGCATGATCGACCGCCTCGAGACCGGCATGATGGGCCTGAACGCGGGCGTCGTCTCGAACGCCGCTGCGCCGTTCGGCGGCGTCAAGCAGTCCGGCGTCGGCCGCGAGGGCGGCTTCGAGGGCATCCACGAGTACCTCTCCACGAAGTACACCCTCATCCCCAACGACTGATCGCCGCGAGAGGAGCATCATGAGCGACTACGCCGTCGTCGACCCCGCCACGGGGGAGACCGTCGCCGAGTACGACACGTTCACCGACGAGCAGATCCAGGACGCGATCGCGCGCGCAGCGGAGGGCCACCGCACGTGGTCGGCGCTGCCGGTCGCGGAGCGGGCCGAGGCGGTCCGCCGCGCCGCGCAGCTGCACCGCGATCGCCGCGACGACCTCGCCGCCATCGCCGTGCGCGAGATGGGCAAGCCCCTGGAGGCCGCGCTCGGAGAGGTCGACTTCGCCGCCGACATCATCGAGTACTACGCCGACAACGCCGAGGCGATCACGGGCGACCAGCCGATCGACATCCTCGGCGAGGGGAGCGCGGTCATCCGCCGCTCGTCGCTCGGCGTGCTGTTCGGGATCATGCCGTGGAACTTCCCGACCTACCAGGTCGCGCGGTTCGCGGGCCCGAACCTGATCGTCGGCAACACGATCATCCTGAAGCACGCGCCGCAGTGCCCCGAGTCCGCGGCCGCCATCGAGCAGATCTTCCGCGACGCGGGTCTGCCCGAGGGTGCGTATGTGAACGTGTACGCCACGAACGAGCAGTCGGCGACGATCATCGCCGACCCGCGCGTGCAGGGCGTCTCGGTCACGGGCTCGGAGCGCGCGGGTTCCGCCGTCGCCGCGCTGGCCGGGCAGCACCTCAAGAAGGTCGCGCTCGAGCTCGGCGGGTCGGACCCGTTCATCGTGCTCTCGGCGGACGACCTCGACCAGGTCGTGCAGGCCGCCGTGGACGCGCGCCTCGACAACAACGGCCAGGCGTGCAACGGCGCCAAGCGCTTCATCGTCGTGGACGGGCTGTACGAGGAGTTCCTCACGAAGTTCGCCGCCGCGATGGACGCCGCCAAGGTGGGCCACCCTCTCGAAGAGGACACCGTGCTCGGGCCGCTGTCGTCGCTCGCCGCCGCGGAGCGCCTGCAGGAGCAGGTCGACCGCGCCGTCGAGCAGGGCGCCCGCCTGGTCGTCGGCGGCACGCGCGACGGCGCGTACTTCCCCGGCACCGTGCTCACCGACGTGACGCCCGAGATGGACGTCTACCGCGAGGAGCTGTTCGGCCCCGCCGGCGTCGTCTACCGCGTCGCCGACGAGGAGGAGGCCGTGCGCCTCGCCAACGACACCCCGTTCGGCCTCGGCTCGTACGTCTTCACGACGGACGCGGAGCAGGCGCAGCGCGTGGCCGATCGCATCGAGGCCGGCATGGTCTACGTCAACGTCGTCCTCGCCGACAGCCCCGAGCTGCCCTTCGGCGGCGTCAAGCGCAGCGGCACCTCCCGCGAGCTCGGCCTGCTGGCCGCCGACGAGTTCGTCAACAAGAAGCTCATCCGCATCGGCTGAGCCCTGCGAGAGGCCCCTCGTCCGCACCGCGGGCGAGGGGCCTCTCGCATGTCCGGATGGCGCTGGCCGGGCGCCCAGGTCGCGTCCCCACTCCGAGACTGCGCGTTCGCTCACGCCGCCCGCGTCGCTGCTCCGAGATTGCGCGTGGTGCGCGCGGTGCCGGAGCGTGCGCGCGCTCGGCGAGCGATGACGCGGTCTCGGCGCGCTCCGGTGTTGGCGCTCCGAGACTGCGCGTTCGCTCATCTACCGCGTGGCCGCTCCGAGACCGCACGTGGTGCACGCGGCCAGGGAGCGATGACCCGGCGCCCGAGCGATCACGCGGTCTCGGAGCGATGATGCAGTCACGGCGTGGCGCTCCGAGACTGCATCATCGCTCGCGTCCACAGCACGGTCGCTCCGAAACCGCACGTGGTGCACGCGGCTTCGGAGCGATGCCCCGGCGCCGGAGCGACGGCGCGACCGGGGAGCGAAGGCTCAGCCGGCGAGGGATGGTCACGCACGCGAGCGAGGACGCTGTCCGAGAGCCGCGGCGCGCGGCCCGACCCGTGCCGCCCGGAGCCGCCCTCCCCGCCTACAGCGCGGGCGTGCGGGGCGGCACCGTGCGACGCACGCCGGTCGCCTCGAACGCCGCGCCGAGGCCGAGCAGGGCGGCGTCGTCGTACGCGCGGCCGGCGAACGTGAGCCCGACCGGCATGCCGATGTCGGACATCGTCCCCATCGGCACGGTCACCGTCGGCACGCCGAGGTGCCGGATCGCCAGGTTGCCGTTCGCGACCCACACGCCGTTCCGCCAGCCGAGGTCTGCGGAGGTGGAGTTGACGTCCATGTCTGCCGGCCCGACGTCGGCCATCGCGGGGAAGATCACGGCGTCGAGGCCGAGCTCGTCCATCCACTGCTCGAGATCGACGCGACGGGTCTCCTCCAGCCCGCGCACGCCATCCGCGAGCTCGGGGATCTCGGCGATGTCCGTCACCGGGTGCTCGCGCACCTGCGCGGGATACGCCGCGATGTCGTCGTCGAAGCCCGTGTACCGGTCGGGAAGCGCGCCCTCGGGCTGCGGGAAGATCCGCGCGCCGTCGACCACGTCGAGCGAGGGGATGGCCGGATCCCCGTTCGCGCGCAGGAAGTCGTCCCACGCCCAGGCCGAGAGGTCGAGGATCTCGCGCTGCAGGTACTCCGGCATGACGAGCCCGCGCGTGAAGATCGTCGGTGCGCCGGGCCGGTCGCCCTCGTAGTTCGACACGAGCGGGAAGTCGACCTCGACGACGGTCGCGCCGGCCGCCTCGAGGTCTGCGCGGGCGGCCTGCCACAGGGCGATGACCGAGTCGCGCGTCTCGACGCGCTGCCCGGTCGGCCCGCCGATGCCGGGAGCCTCGGCCGTGCCGGCCTCGGGGTCGGCGTTGATGTACATGCGCGGCACGCCCAGGCGCTTGCCCTGCAGCGACGCGCCCTCGGCGAGCGCGGGGTACGAGGCGGGGCGGATGGCGGTGGCCGCGGGGATCTCGACCCACGGCTGCACGCGCCAGAAGTCTCCGCGCGGCTCATCGTCGTCTGCCACGACGACATCGAGCACGGCGAGGAGGTCGGCCATGGTGCGGGTGTGCGGGACGACGACGTCCATGGTGGGGACGAGCGGCCAGTTGCCGCGCACGGAGATCACGCCGCGCGAGGGCGTGTACGCGCACAGCGCGTTGCACGACGCCGGCGCACGCCCGCTCGACCACGTCTCCTCGCCGAGCCCGAACGCGGCGAAGCTCGCAGCCGTGGCGGTGCCCGAGCCGTTCGACGAGCCGGACGCGAACGCCGACGTCAGGTACTCGGCGCTGTAGGGGCTCTCCGCCCGACCGTAGAGGCCGCGCTGCATGCCGCCGTTGGCCATGGGCGGCATGTTCGTGAGGCCGAGGCAGATGGCCCCCGCGCCCCGCAGCCGCTCGATCGTGAAGGCGTCGCGCTGGGCGACGAGGTCGGCGAACGCGGGGCTGCCGGACGCGGCTGTCAGCCCGCGCACCAGGTAGCTGTCCTTCGCGGTGTAGGGGATGCCGTCGAGCGGGCCGAGGGCGTTGCCGCCGGCGCGGCGTGCGTCGGATGCCTCAGCCTCCGCGAGGGCGTCGGGGTTCCGCACCACGACCGCGTTGAGCGCGGTCGCGGTGTCCGCGGCGTCGTACGCATCGATGCGCGCGAGGTACGACGTGACCAGCTCGACGGCCGTCGTGCGGCCATCCGCCAGCGCCCGCTGCAGATCGGCGATCGACGCCTCGACCACGTCGAACATCAGCGCACCTCCGGCTGCTGCTGCGTGATGCAGTGGATGCCGCCGCCGCGGGCGAAGATCTCGCGCGCGTCGACGGTCTTCACCGTGCGACCCGGGTACACCTCGGCGAGGATCTCCCGGGCACGGCCATCCGCCTCGGGCTCGCCGAAGCCGCACGCGATCACGCCATCGTTCACGACGAGGTGGTTGACGTAGCTCCAGTCGACGAAGCCCTCCTCGTCGCGCAGCGCGGCGGGCGCGGGCAGGTCGACGATCTCGAAGGGGCGGCCGGCGGCATCGGTCTCCTGTGCGAGATGCGCGCGCAGCTCGCGGGTGACGGCGTGGTCGGGATGGCCGGGGTCGCGCTGCTCGTGGAGCAGGAGGACCCCGGGGGAGGGGATCGTCGCGACGATGTCGACGTGGCCGTTCGTGCCGAACTCGTCGTAGTCGCGCGTGAGGCCGCGCGGCAGCCAGACCACGCGCGTCGCGCCGATCGTGCGGGCGAACTCGGCCTCGATCCGCTCCTTGTCGGCGTACGGGTTGCGGCGGGGGTCGAGCTGCACGGTCTCCGTGGCGAGCACGGTGCCCAGACCGTCGACGTGGATGCCGCCGCCCTCGTTCACGAGCGCGGAGCTCACGATCTCGGCGCCGACGGCGCGGCCGACGATGCGCCCGAGCTCGGCGGAGAGGCGCCACTCCGCCCAGGCGGGCGCACCCCAGCCGTTGAAGGTCCAGTCCACCGCGCCCAGCGCGCCGGGGCGGTCGTCGTCGACGACGAACGTCGGGCCCGCGTCGCGCATCCAGAACTCGTCGAGCGGCGCCTCGAGGATGTCGACGTGCGAGCCGAGCATGCGACGTGCGCGGTCGGTCTCGCTGGGATCGACGACCATCGTGACCGGCTCGAACTCCGCGACCGCGTGCGCGACCTCGGTCCAGGCGGCGTATCCGGCCGCGCGCTCGGCGTCGGTGTCGCCGAGGGTGAAGCCCTCGCGCGGGAACGCCATCCAGGTGCGCTCGTGCCGGTCGGTCTCCGCGGGCATCCGCCAGGTCATCGTCGATCCTCACTTCTATTGATCATTCGATCAATAACACGATTGTCCGGCTAGGGTGAGGACATGTCAAGCGAAGCCGCCGTCCCGCGCCGTCGCGCGGCGCGGCTCGCGCCCGCCGAGCGTCGCGCGGCCATCCGCCGCGCGGCTCGGGCGGCGGCGCTCGCCGACGGGCTCGGAGCCGTGACGCTGCGCGCGGTGGCCGCGAAGGCGGGTGTGGCTCCCGCGCTGGTGGCGCACTACGCGCCGTCGATGGAGGAGCTCGTCGCCGAGACGTTCGCGGCCATCGTGCGCGAGGAGCTCGACGAGGTGACCGCGCTCGTCGCCGACCGCGAGCCCCGGGCGGCGCTGACCGGGCTCATCCAGACCCTGCTCGCCGGCACGCGGGACGACGTGACCGCCGTGTGGGTCGAGGCCTGGGCGCTGGGGCGCCGCAATGAGTCGCTCGCCGCCGCCGTGCGCGACGAGATGGACGCCTGGGCGGGCCTTCTCGCGGCCATCATCGAGGCGGGCGTCCGGACCGGGGCCTTCCGCGTCGACGACCCGGCGGCCGCCGCGTGGCAGCTGCTGGGCATGATCGACGGCCTCAACGCGCAGGCCCTCGTGCGCTGGGGTGAGGCGTCGGAGCGCTCGGCGCTCATGCTGCGCGCCGCCGAGGGGATGCTCGGCGGCGCGCGCTGAGGGTCAGCCCTTGTGCTGCGTGCGTCCCGCCCGGCTCGGCCATCCTGCTCGAGTCGCTGGCGCGCGTCTCGCGACCCGCCCCTGACCCGCTCGGTGCGCGACTCGCCCGGCCCCGGCCGCTCGCGGAGATACGGTGAGGGGATGAGCTGTCTCACCATCTCCGCGGAGTCGCCCTCGTGATCGAGGAGCGCCCGACGGGCTACCGCGCGATCGGGTCGTTCGTCCTCATCGGGGCGCTGTCGGGATTCCTGTCCGGGCTGTTCGGCGTCGGCGGCGGCACCGTCATCGTGCCGCTCCTGGTCCTCCTGGTGTCGTTCTCGCAGCGGCTGAGCGCCGGAACGTCCTCGGCCTCGATCATCCCCACGGCCGCGGTCGGGGTGATCACCTACGCGCTGCACGGTGATGTCGACTGGGTCGCGGCGCTCCTCATCGCCGCGGGAGCGGTCGTCGGAGCGCAGATCGGCGTGCGGCTGTTGCACGCGCTGTCGGAGCCGGTGCTCCGCTGGATCTTCGTGGGCTTCCTCGTCGTCGTGATGATCAGCCTCTTCCTCATCGTCCCCTCGCGGGATGCCGAGCTCCAGCTGCACCTCCTCAGCGGCATCGGGCTCGTCGTCCTCGGGCTCGTCACGGGCATTGCATCGGGGCTCATCGGCGTCGGTGGCGGCATCGTCGTCGTGCCGGTGCTCATGCTGCTGTTCGGCATGAGCGACCTCGTCGCCAAGGGCACGTCGCTGCTCATGATGATCCCCACGTCGCTGTCCGGCACGGTGGCGAACATCCGCAAGCGCAACGTCGACATCCCCGCGGCGATCGGCGTCGGCCTCACGGCGTGCGTCACCGCCCCGCTCGGGGCCTGGGTCGCCAACCTCGTCGACCCGCGGCTGGGGAACATCCTCTTCGCGGTGTTCCTCGTCGTGATCATCGCCCAGATGACCCAGCGGGCCATCCGCGCCTCGCGTCGCGGGCGCTGAGGCGGCGCCGCCGACACCGGGGGCGCGGGGGGCATCCGGCCGGGCCGTGTCTCACCCCTGGTGGGTTCGGACGTGGGCTGGCCGCGCGGAGTGAGACACGGCGGCACGCGACCGACCGCACGCAGCGCAGCCCTCGCCCCGCCGTGTCGGCTCACGCGCCCAGCTCGCGCACGAACGCGCGCACGTGCTCGCCGAGCCGCCGGATGCGCTCGTCGCGCGCGGCCTCGCGGTCGAAACCCTCGTAGGCGAGGGGCGGGAGCTTCCGCACCGCCGCCGAGCAGCCGAAGTTCGCGCACACGAGGGTTCCGATGGTGTCGCCCTTGCGACCGGCGGGCCCGGCCTTGCGCGCGGAGAAGAACTGCACGTCGTTGGCGAGGGTCACGTCGTCGCACCACGAGCACATGGCGCGAGCGCCGACGCGCTGCTCGGCCTGGCGCAGGAGGACCGCCACCGGGCGGTCGTCGATCTCGACCACGACGTACGCGCGACGCGGCAGCTTGGGGTCGGCCCAGCCGAGGTAGTCGAGGCGGTCGAAGTCGCGCTCGGCGAAGTCGACGGGCAGGGTGAGGTCGGCGACCTCCTTGCGGGAGGCGTTGACGAAGGCAGCGCGGATGTCGCGCTCGGTGATCGGGGTCATGATGTCCGTTCGGATGGCCCGGGCTCTGCCGGCAGGGGGAAGCGGCCGCGCGGGCGGTCGCGGAGGAGGCGTCGAGGACGCACGAGAAGACGGCGCGCGGCGCGCCGGGCACGGGGCTCGCGAGAGGCGAGCGCGCTCAGCCTCTGCCGCCGACGCGGATGGCGTCGGCGACCTCCTCACGCCCGCGAGGCGGGCTCACCGGAAGGGACATGCGCGCCAGTCTAACTTCGGCCCGCCGTCGTTCAGGCCGCCCTCGTTAGGATGGCCCGGTGCCTGTGAACCCCGAACTGGTCGGCCGCGAGTTCCCGCCGACGCCCCCGTACCTGGTGGGTCGCGAGAAGGTGCGCGAGTTCGCGCGCGCCGTCTTCGCCGACGCGCCGCAGCACTCCGACCCCGAGGCCGCACGCGCCCTCGGCTACACCGACGTTGTAGCGCCGCCGACCTTCGCGATGGTCGTCCAGGACCACACCCTGCAGCAGCTGCTCGGCGAGCCCGACAGCGGCATCGCGCTCGAGCGCACGATCCACGCCGAGCAGCGGTTCCGCTACACGCGTCCGATCGTCGCGGGCGACGAGCTCACCGCTCGCCTGACCGTCACGGGCATCCGCTCGGTCGGCGCGAACGCCATGATCACGAGCGACGCCGAGATCGTCGACAGCACCGGAGCCCACGTCGTGACCGCCACGTCCGTGCTGCTCGTCGGGGGAGAGGACGCTGCGAATGTCTGACCTGACCGTGGGCGACGTCGTCGCCGAGCGCACTGTGCACCTCACGCGCGAGTCCCTCGTGCGCTACGCCGGTGCATCCGGCGACTTCAACCCGATCCACTACCGCGACGACGTGGCGGTCTCGGTCGGTCTCCCCGGCGTCCTCGCGCACGGGATGCTCACCATGGGGCTTGCCGTCGGCACGATCGCCGAGTGGCTCGGCGACACCGGCCGCATCCTCGAGTACGGCGTCCGCTTCACGCGCCCGGTCGTCGTCGATCCCGAGACCGGCGCCGACGTCTCCGTCGTCGCCAAGGTCGGGCAGCTGACCGACGACGTCGCCCGCATCGACCTCACCGTCTCACACGCCGACACCACGGTGCTCGGCAAGGCGCAGGTGCGCGTGCGGGTCGCATGAGCGAGGTCGCTCCGATCCCGTTCTCGCAGCTCACGACGCTGCGCGTCGGCGCCGCCCCCGAGCGGATGGTCGAGGCCCGCACCCGAGAGGAGCTCGTCTCCGCGCTTCGCGACGTCTGGAGCGACGACGACGAGTGGATGGTGCTGGGCGGCGGATCCAATCTGCTCGTCGGCGACGAGCCCTTCCCCGGGACCGTGATCCGCATCCTCACCAGCGGCTTCCAGCTCGTCGACGGGGCGCGCGAGGGCTTCGTGCGGCTGCGCGTCGAGGCGGGGCAGAACTGGGACGAGCTCGTCGCGTACGCCGTCGCCCACGGGCTCGCCGGCATCGAGGCGATGTCGGGCATCCCCGGCACGACCGGCGCTGCGCCCATCCAGAACGTCGGCGCGTACGGTCAGGAGATCGTGCAGACGCTCGTCGAGGTCGAGCTCATCGACGAGGCGACCGGCGAGATCTCGACCGTCCCCGCCGCCGACCTCGGACTCGGCCCGCGGACATCCGTGCTGAAGCGCCACTACGGCTCGGCGCCCGAGCGCGAGGCGGTCATCCTCTCGCTGACCCTCGAGCTCGAGAGCGTGGGCACCGGCCCGAGGCCGCTTCACGACGCACGGCTCCGTGGCGCCCTCGGTGTCGCGGACGGCGCCGAGGTGTCGCTCTCGTGGATCCGCGAGCATGTGCTGGCCATCCGCGCCGCCAAGGGCATGGTGCTCGACGACCCCGACCCCGACACGCACAGCGCGGGATCGTTCTTCCAGAACCCGATCCTGCCGGAGGCCGTCGCCCGCACGCTGCCGCCCGAGTGCCCGCGGTGGCCGGTCGAGCCCGACCTCGACCCGGTCGTCGTCATCCCGCTCGCCGCGTACGACGGCGCGCTGCCGCCCATCGTGTCGTCGCGCACCGACGTGAAGGTGCCGGCCGCGTGGCTCATCGAGCACGCGGGGATCGAGAAGGGCTTCCGACTGCCGCGCTCGCGCGCCGGCGTCTCCACGAAGCACGCCCTGGCCCTGACCAATCGCGGCGGTGCCACGGGCGGCGAGGTGGGGGAGCTCGCGCGCTTCATCCAGAGTCGCGTCGCCGCCGAATTCGGCATCGTGCTGCAGCCGGAGCCCGTGCTCGTCGGCGTCGAGCTGTAGCGGCTGACGCGGAAGGGGCCGCCGTCCGAGGACGGCGGCCGCTTTCTGCACCCGGGCTCAGGCGAAGAGCTCCTGCATGCGCTGGATGCCCTCGAGCAGCTGGTCATCGCCGAGCGCGTATGAGAGCCGAAGGTAGCCGCTCGGGCCGAAGGCCTCGCCCGGAACGACCGCGACCTCGACCTCGTCGAGGATGAGGTCGGCGAGCTCCAGCGACGTCTCGACGCGGCGGCCGCGCCATTCGCGGCCGAGGAGACCCCGGACATCCGGGTAGGCGTAGAACGCGCCGAGCGGGTTCGGCACCGTCACGCCCTCGATCTTCGACAGCTCGGCCACGATGAGGCGCCGGCGCCGGTCGAACGCCGTGCGGAACTCCTCGACCTCGGTCTGCGGGCCGCTCAGGGCGGCGATCGCCGCGCGCTGCGCGATGTTGTTGACGTTGCTCGTCAGGTGCGACTGCAGATTCGCGGCGAGCTTGATCGCATCGGCGGGCCCGACCATCCAGCCCACGCGCCAGCCGGTCATGGCGTACGTCTTGGCGACGCCGTTGAGGAGCAGCGCCTGGTTCGCGAGCTCCGGGACGGCCTCCACGATCGACACCGCGCGGGCGCCCTCGTAGACGAGGTTCTGGTAGATCTCGTCGGTGATCACCCAGATGCCGTGCTCGAGGGCCCACCGGCCGATGGCCTCGGTCTCCTCGAACGTGTACACGGCGCCGGTCGGGTTCGACGGCGACACGAAGACGAGCACGGTGGTGCGCTCGGTGCGGGCGGCCTCGAGCTGCTCGACGGTGACCTTGTACTCCTGGTCGGCGCCGGCGAAGACCTCCACCGGCACGCCGTCGGCCAGGCGGATGGCCTCGGGATACGTCGTCCAGTACGGCGCGGGCAGGAGCACCTCGTCGCCGGGGTTCACCACGGCCTGGAACGCCTGGTACACGGCCTGCTTGCCGCCGTTGGTGACGACGATCTGGGCGGGGGAGACCTCGAGGCCGGAGTCGCGCAGCGTCTTCGCGGCGATCGCCTCGCGCAGCGGGAGGAGGCCGGCTGCCGGGGTGTAGCGGAAGTTCGCCGGGTCGGTCAACGCGGCGGCGGCGGCGTCGACGACGAACTGCGGGGTCGAGAAGTCCGGCTCGCCGGCGGCGTAGGAGATGACGGGCTTCCCCTCCGCCTTGAGGGACTTCGCCTTGGCGTCGACCTTGAGGGTCGCCGATTCGGCGATGGCGGAGAGCTTGCGAGAGAGCGGGGCGCGGTCGGTCACGCTCTCAGCGTAGTGGGAGCGCCACCGCGCGACCACGGCGACGTCATGGACCGTGACGCGGCCGGCCACCCAGGGTCAGCCGTGCACGTGCGCGGGCGACTCGCCGCCCTCCGTGAAGCTCGGGCGGCGCCCGATCATCCGTCCGACGAGGAGGACCACGCCGACGATCACGAGGCCGACCGCGAGCCCGGCGATCGCCGACGCGAGGGTGTCGCCGAACCAGACGACGACCGCGCCGAGCGGCTCCAGCACGTGCTCGATCCCGTGCAGCACGTCCATGGGCGCGTGCAGGCCGACCTCGCCGAGGTTCGCCAGCACGAGGTGCCCGCCGACCCACAGCATCGCGACGGTGCCGATGACGCTGATGACGCGGAACACCGCGGGCATGGCGCGGACGATCCCGGTGCCCGTGCCGCGCACGCGCGCGTTGCCGCTCGTGGCCATCCGCAGGCCGACGTCGTCGATCTTCACGAGGAGGGCGACCACCCCGTAGACGACGCCGGTCATGATGAGCGCGATCACCGCGAGCGTGCCCAGCGTCATCCAGATGCCGATGTCGGGGTCGAGGTTCGACAGCGAGATGAGCATGATCTCCGCCGACAGGATGAGGTCGGTGCGGATGGCTCCGAGTACGAGGCGCTTCTCGTCGCGGGCGCCCTCGTCGGCCTGGCCGTGCTCGATGCCGAACCACTCCAGCACCTTCTCCGCGCCCTCGAAGCAGAGGAAGGCCCCGCCCGCGATGAGGAGGTACGGCAGCGCCCACGGCGCGAACGCCGTCAGCAGCAGCGCGACCGGGATGATCACGATGAACTTGTTCGCGATCGACCCGAGGGCGATCTTCCCGACGACCGGCAGCTCGCGGGCGGGCGTGATGCCCTGCACGTACTGCGGCGTCACGGCGGCGTCGTCGATGACGACGCCGGCCGCCTTCGAGGAGGCCTTCAGAGCCGCGCTGAGGATGTCGTCGACGACGGCGAGCAATCCGACGGACATGAGGTGCCTCCTGGAGGGTACGGGGTGGCAACACTACCGGGCCGAGGCGGCCATCCGCCGTCGTCGTCGACACGCCTCGGTTCGCGGTGCCGAGCGGCATGCCCTATGCTGGAGAGCGCAGTGCTCGTCTGCATTCTTCCGCTGTGCCTCGTGCGGGGCGGATGGTCGGAAGGGCATTCCTGAGGTCGCGAGACCTCTAGGGCGGTAGCTCAATTGGCAGAGCAGCGGTCTCCAAAACCGCAGGTTGCAGGTTCGATTCCTGTCCGCCCTGCGCGTCAGCGACAGCTGGCTCACGAAAGGTAACCCATGGCCCACGACGCTTCCGGCGGCGAGATCGTCGCGGCGAATGGCGCGGCTGACGGCAAGAAGGCAGGGTTCTTCGCCCGGATCGCCCTCTTCGTCCGTCAGGTGATCGCCGAGCTCCGCAAGGTCGTCACGCCCACGCGCAAGGAGCTGCTGAAGTTCACCTCCGTCGTGCTGGGGTTCGTGGTGGTCATGATGGCCCTGGTCTACGGGCTGGACTACCTGTTCTCGTGGGTCACGACGGTGGTGTTCGGCGTTCCGAGCTGATCCAGCCGGTCGGATGACGGCCGTGCCCTCTCCGCGTCACAATGGGGAGAGCAAGTCTGCGCGACGCCTCCCGGCGTCCGGAACGGAAGAGAAACCACGTGTCTGAGAAGTACGCCGACGACGTCGACCTCGCGACGGCTGCTGAGCAGTCGAGCGAAGAGGACGAGGCCCAGGAGGGCAGCGTGCTCACCGCCGAGGAGCGCGCGAGCGCTTCCGCCGAGCACGCCGCCATGCACATCGATGGCGAGGATGAGGGCTCGAACGAGGACATCGCCCTCGACATCGACGACCCGGAGGCCGACGCGGTCGTCAACGACGCCCTGAACCTCGACGAGACCGCAGAGGTCGAGGCCGCGGCGGAGGTCCTCACGGACGCCGCCGAGGAGGAGGCCGACGAGGCCGAGGCCGCAGCCGCCGACGAGATCGCTCCCTACGACGGCCCCGAGCTGGGCGACGGCACCGAGGGCGACGAGGAAGAGGGCGACGACGACGACCCGTACGAGGCCTTCCGTCGCGAGCTCCGCTCGCTCGAGGGCAAGTGGTACGTCATCCACTCCTACGCCGGATTCGAGCGCAAGGTGAAGGCCAACATCGAGCAGCGCAAGTCGACGCTCGAGGTCGAGGACGACATCTACCAGGTCGAGGTCCCCATGGAGGACGTCGTCGAGATCAAGAACGGCCAGCGCAAGATGGTCACGCGCGTGCGCATCCCGGGCTACGTGCTCGTGCGCATGGAGCTCAACGAGGACACCTGGTCGGTCGTGCGCCACACTCCGGGCGTCACCGGCTTCGTGGGCAATGCCCACAACCCGACGCCGCTGCGCTTCGAAGAGGCCTTCAACATGCTGAAGCCCCTCGCGGAGCTCAAGGAGGCGCAGGCGCAGGCATCCGGCAAGGGCACCGCGAAGAAGGGCCAGCAGGCCCCCGCGCGCGTCATCGCCGCCGAAGTCGACTTCGAGATCGGCGAGACGATCACCATCAAGGAGGGCTCGTTCGCCGGTCTTCCCGGGTCGATCAGCGAGATCAAGCCGGAGAGCGGCAAGCTCACCGTGCTCGTGTCGCTCTTCGAGCGCGAGACGCCGGTCGAGCTCTCGTTCGACCAGGTCACCAAGCTCTGACGCGACGCGACTCCTCGCAGCGCTTCTGAACGACGAGCGGCCGTCCCATCGGGGGCGGCCGCTTCGTCGTGCTCGGTCAGGAGACATGCGGTAGACTCTTGTGGTTTGCGTCTTGCGACGTGGATCCCACCGCACCCGGGCCATCCGAGGTGCGGGAGAGCGGATGCAACCGGCATCCGTTCGATGAAAGGAAGAGGAAATGGCACCGAAGAAGAAGGTGACCGGCCTGATCAAGCTTCAGATCAACGCCGGTGCAGCCAACCCGGCGCCGCCGATCGGACCCGCTCTGGGTCAGCACGGCGTCAACATCATGGAGTTCTGCAAGGCGTACAACGCGGCGACCGAGTCGCAGCGCGGCAACGTCATCCCCGTGGAGATCACCGTCTACGAGGACCGCAGCTTCACGTTCATCCTGAAGACCCCGCCGGCCGCTGAGCTGATCAAGAAGGCCGCGGGCGTCGCGAAGGGCTCGTCCACGCCGCACACGGTCAAGGTCGCGAAGCTCACCAAGGACCAGGTCGTCGAGATCGCCAAGACGAAGCAGCCCGACCTGAACGCGAACGACCTCGAGGCCGCCTCGAAGATCATCGCCGGCACCGCCCGCTCCATGGGCATCACGGTCGAGGACTGAGGGGGATAACGGATATGACTACCAAGTCCAAGGCATACGCCGCCGCGGTCGAGAAGATCGAGGCCGGCAAGTTCTACACTCCCGCCGAGGCCGTCGCCCTCGCGAAGGAGACCGGCTCGAAGAAGTTCGACTCGACCGTCGAGGTCGCGCTGAAGCTCTCGGTCGACCCCCGCAAGGCGGACCAGATGGTGCGCGGCACCGTCATCCTGCCCCACGGCACCGGCAAGACCGCCCGCGTCATCGTGTTCGCCAACGGCGCTGCGGCTGAGGCCGCCATCGCCGCGGGCGCCGACGAGGTCGGCGGCGCCGAGCTCATCGAGAAGGTCGCCGCCGGCTGGACCGACTTCGACGCGGCCGTGGCCGTGCCGGAGCTCATGGGCCAGGTCGGTCGTCTGGGCAAGGTCCTCGGTCCCCGCGGCCTGATGCCGAACCCCAAGACGGGCACCGTCACCCCCAACACGGCGAAGGCCGTCGAGGAGATCAAGGGCGGCAAGATCGAGTTCCGCGTCGACAAGCACGCCAACGTGCACTTCGTCGTCGGCAAGGCCTCGTTCTCGACCGAGCAGCTCAACGAGAACATCGACGCCGCGCTCGAGGAGATCGTGCGCCTCAAGCCGTCGAGCTCGAAGGGCCGCTACATCCAGAAGGGCGCCGTCTCGACCACCTTCGGTCCCGGCATCCCGCTGGACGTCAACGCGATCGTCTGACACGCGCTGCAGCAGGAAGGCCCCGTCCATCGGACGGGGCCTTCCTCGTACCCGGGGGATGACGCGGCGTGGGTGCCGGCCCCGGTGCGGTCAGCGCGGGTCGGGCGCGGTCCCGTTCGTGAGCGCGCGCAGCAGGGTGGCGAGGTCGCGAACGCGATCGACGTCCCATGCGAGGAGACTGTTGTGCAGCAGCGTCTGATTGCCCGAGCGGGCGGCCGTCAGGCGCTCGACGCCGAAGGGCGTCGCCTCGAGCAGACTCGCCCGCCGGTCGCCGGGATCCGGCGTGCGGGCGATGAGCCCCAGATCCTGCAGCTCTCGCAACGTGCGGCTCAGCTGCCCCTTGTCCAGGGCCATCCGCTCGGTCATGTCGGACGCCTTGATCGGGCCATCGCGGACGATGGTGGTGAACACCTTGTAGGCACCGGGGTTGAGCCCGGGGGAGACGCGCTCGGCCATCTCGTTCGTGATGCGGCGCACCTTCGTCATCAGCTCGCCGAACTCCGCTTCGACGGCCAGGATGGCCTCGGCCTGCTCGGAGGAGGTGGCGCGCGCCTCCCCGGAGGCCGCCGGCCCGGAGTGCTCGAAGGCGCTCGGTGCGAGATCCGCAGTCATGAGCCCATTCTCCCGGATTGGGCTCGGCGCTTCTTGGCAGGCGGCTGCGCGCAGCTCAGTCGGAGAGGGCGAGTGCGCGGTAGGCCGAGCGCTGGAGGGCCCGCTCGCGCGGCGTGAGCGCGGGAGCGGCCTCGATCGGGCGCTGCGGCAGCTCCTTGCCGGTGGTGCGGCGGTAGAGCTCGTCGATGAGCGCCGTCGCCAGCTTCACGAGCTTGCCGATCTCCACGTCGTCGCGATCGATCCACATGGACTTGGGCTCGTCGTGCAGGGGCTGGAAGTCGCGGTGCTCCTCCCAGGCGAACAGCGTGCGCTCGGCGCCGAGCACATGCTGCTGCCACCACACCTGGCGCAGGTAGGTGCGGGGGATCGACCGCCACGTCTTGTTCGTGGTCTTGATCTCCGCGAGGAGGACGCGGCCGCTCGTGTCGACGGTGATGCCATCCGGTGTGGCGAGGTGGCGGCGCTCGACGGTCGCGTGGAAGAGGGCGCTCGAGGGATGGATGCCGTGCGTCGCCGCGACCCAGGCGGCGATCTCAGGCTCCCGGCGCCGACCGTGGTCGGTGTAGGCGTTGCCGCCGAAGGACGACCCGCGCAGCTTCTGCTCCGCCGCGCGGGGGATGACGCGCTCGCTGGTGATCGTCGCGATGTCGGTGGCGGTGATCCCCTGCGAGCGTGCTCGCAGCCAGGCGACCCGATCGCGGGAGTCCGCGACGATCCGGGCGGCGATTTCGGGGGTCACGAATAGACCCTAACGCCGACCCCTGACGGCATCCCGGACACCGCCCGCGCGTCGCGCTCACGCCGGCACGTGGGGCCTCCCGCGCGTCGCGCTCACGCCGGCGGGTGGGCCGCGCGCGGGTCGCGCTCACGCCAGCGGGTGGAGCCGCCAGACGATGTCGTCTCACCGCCGCGACACCGAATGCCCGCAATTCTCGTGTGCGCTCGATGAGACGACATCGTCTGGTCGCCCTGCGCCCGCCGTCGCGCCCGCAGTATGCGCCACAGAGGGCCATCGCCGTGTGCACAGCCCGCCTGCTGGCGGCGCGTCGCAGGTCGGTTTTCCTCGAGCGGGATCGGCCAGCGTCTGGACGGGAGCATCGGGGGATGGCTGACCTGCGAGTGAACGACGTGCTCCGCCATCTGTGGTCGCGGGAGCGGCTGCGGATCGAGGGTTGGCGCCCCTCGCGCATCCAGCAGGCGCTGCGGCGGGGCGACCTCAGGCGGGTTCGCCACGGCTGGTACGTGGTGACGGACTTCTGGGATGGTCTCCACCCGCGCCAGCAGCACCTCGTCGAGATCGTCGCGGCCGCGTGCGAGATGCGCGGCGGCGGCGTGGTCGTCTCGCACCTCTCGGCGGCCGTCTTGCACGGGTTCCCGCTCGTCGGCGCGCGCCCGGAGCGCGTGCACGTCACGCTCCCCGGCGAGGTCGGCGCGTCCGGCACCGGCGACGTCGCTCGCCACCGACTGGCTCTCGACGAGGAGGACATCACTGTGGTCGACGGCATCCGCTGCACGGGAGTGGAGCGGACTCTCTTCGACGTCGCCCGCAGCGAGCCCGCGGAACGGGCCATCGCCATCCTCGACGCGGGTCTCGCCGCTGCGGCGCTCGATCATCGCGCGATCGATGAGGAGAAGGAGACCGCCTGGCGCTCGGCGCTCCTTCGGCGGGTGGTCGATGCACGCGGCGCGCGCGGGCTGCGCCGGGGAGCGTGGCTCATCGGCTTCGCGGACGGCCGGGCGCAGCTTCCCGGGGAGTCACTGAGCCGACTGCAGCTGCACCGCCTGGGCTACGCGCCGCGTCTGCAGGTTCCGGTGGCGAATCCCGCGGGCGGGTGGTGGTGGATGGACTTCGCGCTCGACGAGGCGAAGGTCTTCGGCGAGTTCGACGGACGGGGGAAGTACCTCGACTCGGAGATGCGGGCCGGGCGCACAGCCGAGGAGGTGGTGCTCGACGAGAAGAGGCGCGAGGACGGCGTGCGCGGCGTGACCGGCTGGCGCATCGTCCGGTGGGGGATGGCCGAGGTGCGCAGCCCGGACGCGCTCGCCAAGCATCTGGCCGCGTTCCACGTGCCCCTCCCGCCGTCAAACGATGTCGTCTCGTCGCGCGCACACGGTATTCAGCGGAAACCCGTGTCCTTTCGGTGAGACGACATCGTCTGGTCGCCGGGCCCTGGCCGCTGGGCCCCGGCTCCCGCGAAGCCCGGGCGATTTGGCACCCCGCCTCGCGTGGGGTACTCTGGTTCAAGCCGAAGACCGCCGGTCATCGTCGTGTGCGCAAGTGCATGGTGATCGAAGCTCTGCGAAGCAGGGGCCCGCGCAGGTGTCACGAACGAATCCCGTGAGAACGGGAATCCAGCTCCGTGCGCTTGCGCCGGAGCTTTTTTCTTTGTCGGGGCGGGCGGTGCGGCCGGGGCCCCACTTCCGTGGAGCTCCTCAGGACAATCAAGGAGTGGCCATGGCGCAGAAGGAAGCATCGGTCGCCGAGCTCACGAAGCAGTTCGAGAGCTCGACCGCCGTTCTGCTCACCGAGTACCGCGGTCTGACGGTTGCCGAGCTCAAGGAGCTCCGCAGCGCGATCCGTCAGGACGCGGAGTACGCCGTGGTGAAGAACACGCTGACCAAGATCGCCGCGAACAACGCGGGGATCACGGCGCTGGACGACGACCTCAAGGGTCCGTCGGCCGTCGCCTTCGTGCACGGCGACCCCGTCGCCGTCGCCAAGGGTCTGCGCGCCTTCGCCAAGGCACACCCTCTTCTCGTGGTGAAGGGCGGCTACTTCGATGGCGCCGCTCTCAGCCCTGAGGAGGTCAGCAAGCTCGCTGACCTCGAGAGCCGTGAAGTCCTGCTCGCCAAGGTCGCGGGCATGATGAAGGCATCGATGTCGAAGGCTGCCGCCCTCTTCCAGGCGCCGCTGTCGAAGACCGTTCGCACGGTCGAGGCGCTGCGCGAGAAGCAGGAGAACGCGGCCTGATCAGGCTGCGTATCAGCAACCCCACAAACCCCGAACAGTAGGAGATACATCATGGCGAAGCTCAGCACCGAAGAGCTGCTCGACCAGTTCAAGGAGCTCACGCTCATCGAGCTCAGCGAGTTCGTGAAGGCGTTCGAGGAGACCTTCGACGTCACCGCTGCTGCCCCGGTCGCCGTCGCGGCTGCTGGTGGCCCCGCCGCCCCGGCCGAAGAGGCCGAGGAGAAGGACTCGTTCGACGTGGTCCTCGAGGCCGCTGGCGACAAGAAGATCCAGGTCATCAAGGTCGTCCGCGAGCTCACCTCGCTCGGCCTCGGCGAGGCCAAGGCTGTCGTCGACGGCGCTCCCAAGGCCGTCCTCGAGGGCGCCAACAAGGAGACGGCCGAGAAGGCCAAGGAGGCCCTCGAGGGCGCCGGCGCCACCGTCACCCTCAAGTAAGTCTCTTCCTCGCGAAGAACTCGCTTCTCGAAGGCCCCGGGCTTCTGCCCGGGGCCTTCGTGCGTCCGCCATCGGACGGAAGTTACCCGTCCGTGACTGTCGAGACATTGTGGAAGCGCTCCTATCGCTCATAGCTTGGGATCCATAGCATTCCTACACATGCCCTGGAGATAGGAGCAGACGATGAAGACTGCAGGACGCAAGCGCATCCTCCTCGCCGCAAGCGGGCTGGGGATCGCCAGCCTCGCTCTGGCGGGATGTACCAGCGGACCGGGCGCCTCCTCGGGCGGCGGCGGTGGCGGCGGAGACGAGGGGGGGGACGGCGGCTCCGCGAAGGTGACCGTCTACGGCACGATCGTCGACGCCGAGGCGGAACTCCTCGAGCAGTCCTGGGCGGACTGGGAGGAGGAGAACGGCATCGACATCGTGTACGAGGGCTCGCAGGAGTTCGAGGCGCAGATCGCCGTTCGCGCGCAGGGCGGCAACCCGCCCGACCTCGCGATCTTCCCGCAGCCCGGCCTCCTCTCCGACATGGCGAGCCGCGGCTACATCATGGAGGCGCCCGAGGGTGTCGTGTCCAACCTCCGCGAGTACTGGGCCGAGGACTGGGAGACGTACGCGTCGCACGACGGCACGGTCTACGGCGCGCCCCTCATGGCCAACGCCAAGGGCTGGATCTGGTACCCGCCCCAGACGTTCGAGGAGAACGGCTGGGAGATCCCGAGCGACTGGCAGGGGCTCCTCGACCTCACTCAGCAGATCCGAGACGACACCGGCAAGGCGCCCTGGTGCGCGGGCTTCGGCTCCGACGCGGCGACCGGATGGCCGGGCACCGACTGGATCGAGGACCTCGTCCTCCGTCAGGCCGGCCCCGACGTGTACGACCAGTGGGTCGCCAACGAGGTCCCGTTCACCGACCCGCAGATCAAGTCGGCCTTCGACGCGACCGGCGAGATCCTGCTGAACCCGGACTACGTCAACGCCGGGTTCGGCGATGTCGCGTCGATCGGCTCCACGCCCTTCGGCGACGTGGCCAACGCGCTCGTGTCCGGCGACTGCCTCCTCACGCACCAGGCGTCGTTCCTCGACGGCTTCATCGTCGAGGCCGGCGGCGAGGTGGGCGAGGATGGCGATGTCTGGGCCTTCATGCTGCCTCCCGTCGAGGCCGGCTCGGGCGACGTCATCACCGGCGGCGGCGAGATCGTCGGCGCGTTCAGCGACGACGAGAATGTCGTGAAGGTGCAGGAGTACCTCTCCAGCCCGGAGTGGGCGAACTCCCGCGTCTCGCTCGGCGGCGTGATCAGCGCGAACAACGGGCTCGACCCGGAGAACGCGCAGAGCCCCATCCTGAAGGCGGCCATCGAGATCCTGCAGGACGAGAACACGACGTTCCGCTTCGACGGCTCCGACCTGATGCCCTCCGCCGTCGGCGCTGGCACGTTCTGGACGGGCATGCGCGACTGGGTGAACGGCGCCTCGACCGACGACGTGCTGGAGCAGATCGAATCGGGCTGGCCGGAAGAGTAACGACCAGCCATGAAAGCGTTCCTCGACTGGCTGAGCACGCTCTCACCCTGGCTGGAGATCCCGATCATCATCGGGGTGTTCCTGGTCGCGGTGGGCATCCTGCTCTTCTTCATCGAGATCGCGCCGCGAGCGGGCCGGGTGTACACGTACATCCGGCTCGCCGCGTGCGTGCTCTTGCCCCTGGGGATCATGTGGATCCTCCAGTCGTACTGGTGGGCGATCATCGCCGCCGGTGCGCTCGGACTGCTGTTCTTCTGGCTCGACTACCGCGGGAAGGAGGGCGCGGGATACCTGTTCCAGCTGGTCGGGTTCCTCGCACCGGCGCTGCTGCTGCTCGTCGTCGGCCTGATCTTCCCGGTGATCCAGACGTTCGGACAGTCGCTGTTCAACGCCAGCGGGACGCGCTTCATCGGGCTCGACAACTTCATCTGGATCTTCACGCAGCCGCAGGGCATCCGCACGGTCGTGAACACGATCGTCTGGGTGCTCGTCGCGCCCGTGCTCTCCACGGTGATCGGGCTCGTGTACGCGTACTTCATCGACAAGACGCGCGGGGAGAAGGTCTACAAGATCCTCGTGTTCCTGCCGATGGCGATCTCGTTCGTGGGCGCGTCCATCATCTGGCGGTTCATGTACACCGCGCGCCCGGCCGACGCGGATCAGATCGGCTTCGTCAACCAGATCATCGTCTGGCTCGGCGGCAGCCCGGTGTCGTTCCTCCAGGTCGAGCCGTGGAACACGCTGTTCCTCATCGTGGTGTTCGTCTGGATCTACACCGGATTCGCGATGGTGGTGCTCTCCGCCGCCATCAAGGGCGTCCCGGCGGAGCAGCTGGAAGCGGCTGAGCTCGACGGGGCGAACGCCTACGAGCGGTTCATGAACGTCGTGGTGCCGGGCATCCGGCCATCCATCGTGGTGGTGCTCACGACGATCGCCATCGCGTCGATGAAGATCTTCGACATCGTCCGCACCATGACCGCCGGCGCCAACAACACCTCGGTGCTCGCGAACGAGATGTACTCGCAGTTCCGCAGCTTCGAGGGGGGACGAGCCGCGGCGTACGCCGTGGTCCTGTTCGTGCTCGTGCTGCCGCTGGTCATCTACAACGCGCGTCAGCTCAAGGCGCAGAGGGAGGTGCGGTGATGACCACGACCGCAGCAGTGACCACGGGCAAGCCGTCGCGCGCCCGGGCGCTGAACGACACCAAGCGCCGTCTGACGTCGCCGTGGGCGACCATCGCGGCTCTCGTGATCGCGGTGCTCTGGACGATCCCCACCTTCGGCATCTTCATCTCCTCGTTCCGTCCGCGGGTGGAGATCCAGACGACCGGATGGTGGACGGTCTTCCAGAACTGGGGCTGGACGATCGACAACTACGTCGAGGCGCTCAACACCTCGACGGGTGGTCTGACGCTGCTGGGCTCGTTCGTGAACTCGTTCGCGATCACGCTCCCGGCCGCGATCATCCCGCTCATCCTCGCGACGCTCGCTGCGTACGGGTTCGCCTGGATGGACTTCAAGGGCAAGAACGTGCTGTTCGTGCTCGTCTTCGCGCTGCAGATCGTGCCGATCCAGATGGCGTTCATCCCGCTTCTGCAGCTGTTCTCGCAGGGCACGCTGTTCGGCGTCCCGGTGATCCAGGCGGTGGGGTCGTCGGGCTACGCGCAGGTGTGGCTCGCGCACACGATCTTCGGCCTGCCGCTGGCGATCTTCCTGCTGCACAACTTCATCGCGCAGATCCCCGGTGACGTCATCGAGGCCGCGCGCGTGGATGGTGCAGGGCACGGGCAGATCTTCTTCCGCATCGTGCTGCCGCTCAGCATGCCCGCCATCGCGTCGTTCGCGATCTTCCAGTTCCTGTGGGTCTGGAACGACCTGCTGGTGGCGCTGATCTTCGCCGACGGCAACGTGGCGCCGATCACGAAGCTGCTCGCGCAGATGACGGGCTCGCGCGGTCAGGACTGGCACCTGCTCACCGCGGGCGCGTTCATCGCGATCATCGTGCCGCTGCTGGTGTTCCTGTTCCTCCAGCGGTACTTCGTGCGCGGCCTGCTGGCCGGCTCCGCCAAGGGCTGACGACACCCGCCTCCACCCCGCACCGGCATGTCCCGGTCATGCACCTCACAGCACTCGCTTGGCGCGCATGACCGGGACATGCCGCGTCAGGGGGCGGATGGTCCGGGGCGTGGCAGGGGGGATGGTCCGGCAGCGCGGGTGGGACGCCGCGCACCCGGGCGCAGTGCGTCAGGAGCAGCCGAGACGCCGTTGCGCGGACTCCATCGCCGCGATCTCCGCGGTCTGCGCCTGGCCCATGTTCCGCGCCGTCTCGAGCACGCGCGGCACGCTGCCGAGCCGGACGACGGCATCCGTCATGTCGATCGCGCCGGTGTGATGGCGGATCATGAGGTCGAGGAAGAGGCAGTCCTGCCCGGCGCCGTCGAGCTGCGCGAGCCGCGTGAGCTCCGCGTCCGTCGCCATGCCCATCTGCGCCTCGAGCTCCGCCGTCGTCGCCGCGCCCGAGCCGTGCGCATGGCCCGCGTCGGCCATCCACGACATCAGCGGGTCGCCCGCCTGCGGCAGATCCCACTCCACGAGCCATCCGAACATCTCGCCGCGCTGCGCGGACTGCGCGGTGGCGATGTCGTACGCGAGCGAGCGCAGCTCGTCGTCGTCGGTGCCGCGATACTCGATCATCGCCATCTCCACCGCCTGAGCATGATGGACCTGCATGTCGCGAGCGAAGCCGGCGTCGGCGGCGTTCGGCCCGCCGTCCGCCCCGCTCGCGTCGGCGAGCGCCCCGAACGTCGTGAACCGCCCGCCCGCGAAGGCGAGCCCCGCCACGAGCACGACGCCGACGGCGACCGCGATCCAGGTGCCGCGCCGCCGGGACTGCGCCATGCCGCTCAGCCGACCTTCCCGGGGCCGTCGATCGCGCCCGTGCACATCGCGCCCGGCTCGGGCACGCTGTCGTTCCGCCAGTACTCCTCGAAGAAGTCGGCGATCCGCTCGTCGTCGGCGGAGTCGACCTTGAGCTGCGCGTTCCATGCGCTCACCGCGATGGGCGTGCCCATGTCGGGGTAGGGGGAGAGGAGCGCATAGCTCGACGGGAGGTACCCCTCGAGCGTCTCGACGTCGTCGTCGCTCACGAGCTCCGGGTCGTAGGTCACCCACACCGAACCGTGCTCGAGGGAGTGCACGGCGTTCTCGTTCTGCTGCGGCTCCGTGTAGACGCCGCAGTTCAGCCAGTAGGCGTTGTGCGGTCCGCCCGCCGGCGGCGTCTGCTCGTAGTCGACCGTGCCCTCGACGTGGGTGTTCGTGTTCGAGAACGTCTCGACGCCCTCGATCTCGGCGCCGGTTCCGCCGATGTCGTACGACGCCTGCTTCGAGGCCGGCGCGAAGACGAACGAGGCCACCACGGCCGCGACGACGGCGACCGCGGCGACGGATCCGACCGTCCACCAGAGGACCCTGCCCCGCTGACGGCGCTTCAGCTGGCGCTGGTACTCGGCGAGCTTCTCCTGCCGCTGCGCCTCGCGCTGCTGCTTGAGGGACTGCGCGATCTGAGCCTGCTTCGCGGGGTTGCCACTGGACTGCTGAGGGCGCTTCTGCGTCGACACGCTCCGATCCTATGCGCGCGAATGGGGCGGCCGGCTGAGAGTGCGCGGCGAGACCAGCCGATGATCAGGCAAACCCATAGGATGGCCGTCGTCCCCTTCGCGCGGATTCCTCCGCCGTCGTCAGGGACATTCTTCATTTCCCCGCACCTCTCGTCAGCGAAAGCAGCGCCCACGCCCACGATGACTCACGAATCCCGCTCCTCCCGCGACCCGCGCACCGGCATCATCCCGACCGCCACCGGCATCCTCCCGGTGCCCACGGGGACGATCGCGCTGCCCGACTACGCGCGGGCGGCGGCGGGCGAGATGCCCACCACGCACCGCGGCGACGCCCTCTCGAGCCGACGCCGGCTGGCGTACGTGCTGCTGCTGGGTGCGCTCACCGCGCTCGGCCCGTTCACGATCGACCTGTACCTGCCGGCGTTCCCGCTGCTGGAGCGGGATTTCGCGACGACGAGCGCGGCCATCCAGCTCACCCTCACGGGCACGATGATCGGGTTCGCGCTGGGGCAGCTCGTGGTGGGGCCGCTGAGCGACAAGGTCGGGCGACGGCGTCCCCTGCTCATCGTCACGGGGCTGCACGTGCTGGCCAGCGTCGCGGCGGCTCTCGCCCCGTCGCTCGAGCTGCTGGGCGCCGCGCGCGTGCTCATGGGAATGGGCGCGGCGGCCGGCGGCGTGGTCGCCATGGCGATGGTGCGCGATCTCTTCGGCGGGCGACGGCTGGTCGTCATGCTCTCGCGGCTGGCGCTCGTCACGGGCGTCGCCCCGGTCATCGCGCCGCTCATCGGCTCGGCGCTGCTGTCGGTGTTCCCGTGGCGCGGGCTGTTCATCGTGCTCGCGTCCTACGGCGTGATCATGCTGCTGTGCGCGATCTTCGCCCTGCCGGAGACCCGCCCCGCCGCCGACCGCGTCGCGCATCAGACCGTGTCGGTGTGGCACCGCTACCGCGTCGTCCTGACCGACCGCGTGTTCCTCGGCGTGCTGCTCATCGCGGCGATGACGTTCTCGGGACTGTTCTCGTACCTCTCGTCATCGTCGTTCCTGTTCCAGCAGACGTACGGCTTCTCCCAGCTGCAGTACGGGGCGCTGTTCGCGACGAACTCGATCGGCCTCGTCATCGGCAATCAGATCGCCGCGCGCCTCGCGGCCCGCTTCGGGCCGCAGTGGGTGCTCGCCTTCTCGACGGCGGTCCTGCTTCTCGCCGGCGCCGCGATCGTCGTGTGCGACCAGCTCGAGCTCGGCGTGTGGGGCATCATGGTGCCGCTGTTCGTCTTCATGTCGATGTGCGGCTTCACCTTCCCGTGCGGTCAGGTGCTCGCGCTCGACCGTCACCCCGAGGCGGCGGGCACCGCGGCGTCGATCCTCGGCGCGACGAACAACGGCGTCGCCGGTCTCGTCTCGCCGCTCGTGGGCGTCATCTCCGCCGGATCGGGCATCACCGGCACGACGATGGCCAGCGTCATGGTCGGCTGCTCGGCGATCGCCGTCGTGTCGCTCTGGCTCATAGTCCGTCCGCGCACGCTTGGCAAGCTCGCCGACTGATCCCGCACGCTCGGGCACAATGGCCCGATGACGACGTGGCGGCGGAGCATGGTGTGGTGGGGGATCGCCCTCATCGCGGTGGCGGCGGTGCTGGGATGGGCCACCGTGCTGCACCGCGACCCGTTCGACATCGACACCTGGTGGTCCGATGTGCTCTCGCAGCCGCCATCCGGTGGGCAGCTGTGGTTCTCGCTCCTGCTCGACGACGTCGGCGGCGGGTGGTGGGCCATCCTCATCCTGCCGCTCGCGATCGCGGCCATCCTGTTCGCGACGCGTCGCCGATGGGGTGCGCTGTACTTCCTCGTCGCGACGGCGGTCAGTGCGGGATTCGTGCAGCTGCTCAAGCAGCTCTTCAGCCGTCAGCGCCCCGAGGACATCCTCGTCGTCGTGGACGCCGGCTCATTCCCCTCGGGGCATGTGGCGAACGCGGCGACGGTCGTGTTCGCGCTGTGGGTGCTCTTCCCGAGCTGGTGGATGGCCGTGGTCGCGGTGGTCTGGACGGTCGCCATGGCGTTCGCCCGCACCTACCTCTCCGCGCACTGGGCGAGTGACACGGCGGGCGGCGCGCTGATCGGGGTCGGTGTCGCACTGCTCGTCGCGGGGATCATGAACGCCCGGCTCCTGCGCGAGCAGGACCGACGCGTGAAGCTGCGGGAGGACCGCGGCGGCGGGGCCGTCGGCGCGTAGCGGCGCCAGCCGATCTCGTCGCTAGGGTGAGGCCATGTGCCCCGAAGACCACTCGTCCGCCGAGCTCGAGCGTCTGCGTGCGGAGGCCGCGCTCGCCGAGGCGGAGCTCCGCGCGGCGGAGGCGCGGGCGCGACTCGCGGCGGCGGAGGCGGCGGCCGCGAGAGCCGCCGCTCCCTCGAACGCGGCCGAGTCGGACGCGAGCGAGCCGCCCCCGGACGCGGGGCCGCGCGGCGACGCAGCCGCGGCCATCCCGCCGGTCGTCGCCCCTGACGGGCAGGCGAGTGTCGCCCCGGCCATCCTGTCGCCGGAGGAGGTGCAGCGCATCGCGACGGCATATGCCTTCCCGGGCGCCGCGCTCGACCTCGGTGCGCTCGTGAACGGCGAGCCGCGCGCCGATGTCCAGGTGCGCATCCCGCTGGCGATGCTGAACCGGCATGGTCTGATCGCCGGCGCCACCGGCACCGGGAAGACCCGCACGCTCCAGGTCCTGGCCGAGCAGCTCGCCGCGCACGGCGTTCCGGTCTTCGCCGCCGATATCAAGGGCGACCTCTCGGGGATGGCCGTGCCGGGCGAGGCGAGCGAGAAGCTCACCCGCCGCACGGTCGGGATCGGGCAGGACTGGCAGCCGACGGCCACGCCCGTGGAGCACCTCGCTCTCGGCGGGCAGGGCACCGGCGTTCCCGTCCGCGCGACGGTCACGGGCTTCGGGCCGCTGCTGCTGTCGAAGGTGCTCGGGCTCAATCGCACGCAGGAGTCCAGCCTCGCCCTCGTCTTCCACTACGCGGACGAGGCCGGCCTGCCGCTGGTCGACCTCGCCGACCTTCGAGCGGTGCTCATGCACCTCACGAGCGATGAGGGCAAGGACGAGCTGCGCGCCATCGGCGGCATCTCCTCGGCGACGGCGGGCGTCATCCTCCGCGAGCTCGTCGCGTTCGCCGAGAGCGGCGCGGATGCGTTCTTCGGCGAGCCCGAGTTCGACGTCCTCGACCTCCTGCGCAGGGCGGCGGATGGCCGCGGCATCGTGTCGCTGCTGGAGGTCGCGGGCGTCGCCGAGCGGCCGGCGCTGTTCTCCACCTTCCTCATGTACCTGCTCGCGGAGCTCTTCGAGGCGCTGCCCGAGGTCGGCGACCTCGACAAGCCGAAGCTCGTGTTCTTCCTCGACGAGGCGCACCTGCTCTTCCGCGACGCGTCGAAGCCCTTCCTCGCCGCGATCACCCAGACCGTTCGCCTCATCCGCTCGAAGGGCGTCGGGGTCTTCTTCGTGACGCAGACGCCGAAGGACATCGACGCCGACGTGCTCGCTCAGCTCGGCTCCCGCGTGCAGCACCAGCTGCGCGCGTTCACGCCCGACGATGCGAAGGCGCTCCGCGCCACGGTGCGCACGTACCCCCGATCGCAGTACGCGCTCGAGCGGGTGCTCCAGGAGCTCGGGACGGGGGAGGCGATCGTCACCGTGCTGAGCGAGGACGGTGCGCCCACCCCGGTCGCCTGGACCCGGCTGCGTGCGCCGCAGGGGCTGATGGACGCCGCGCCGGCCGCGGAGGTCGAGCGCGCGGTCGCCGGCTCCCCGCTGCTGCCGCGCTACGGCGAGAGCGTGGATCGGGAGTCGGCGTACGAGATCCTCACCGTCAAGATGAACGCGGCGGCCGAAGCCGCAGCCGCCGAAGACGCGGCGCTCGAGCAGGCGCGGATCGATGCGGAGTACGAGCGGCAGCAGGCCGCGATCGAGAAGCGCGCGCAGCGCGAGTACGACCGCCTGCTGAAGAGCACGGCGGGGCGCACGAGCACCCGGCGGAGAACGCGGTCGAGCACCGACCGCATCGTCGAGCGCGTGGTGGGCTCCGCCGCGACGACGCTCGTCAACGGCGTCATCCGCGGGATGTTCGGCACCGCCCGCCGCCGCTGATCGCGTCGGCGCTACGTCGCGCTCGCCGCGGGGTCGGCTGGCCGCTGCGGGCGCCGCAGGAAGCGGTCGGCGATCTGCAGACCCAGGCCGCCGTCGAGCACGACGCCGTGACGCGCGTCCTTGACGACCGTGAGGCGCGACCGGGGGATGGCCGCTGCCAGGATCCGCGCGTGATCGACCGGGGTCAGCTCGTCGTGTTCCCCGTGCAGCACGAGCGCGGGCGTCGTGGCGCCCGCCAGCGCCGCGAGCGCGTCGTGCTTCCGGCTTGCGCGGTGGTGGCGGGCCAGAGCGGTGCGGTCCCGCCCGACCGCGAGCAGCCGGACCAGGTCCTGGCGGTCCGCATCCCAGAAGACGGAGGCCACCTGCCGGGGGTCGGATGAGCGGATGGCGCGGTCGGCGGCATCGGACCGCCGGGACCCGTGCGCGTCGCCGGCGGAGGTCGAGACGAGGGCGAGTCGCCGCAGCCGGTCGCGGTGATCCACCGCCAGCCACTGCGCGACCCGGCCGCCCATGGAGTGCCCGAGCACATCCGCCCGCTCCACTCCGGCGGCATCGAGGATGCGGACGGCGTCGTCGGCGAACAGCCGCGTCGTGAAGCGCTCGGCCTCTCCGGACTCGCTCTCGCCGATGCCCCGGTGGTCGAAGACGATCACCCGCCGTCCGGGCAGGAGCGCCGGCCCGACGATCTGCCACGACCCGTGGTCGACGGCCTGCCCTGCGATGAGCAGAAGCGGGTCGCCGTCTCCCGCGCTCCAGTACGCGAGCCGCGAGCCGTCCGCCGCGGTCGCGTCGTGCCGCGCCCACTCGGGCCCGTATGCGGGCGTCACGCGCGTGGTCGGGCCGCGGCGGACTCCGGGCGTGCGGGGACGGCGAGAGCCGGCGCGGGTGCGGCGAGGTCCTCGTCCGGGGTCGACTGCTCGGCGTCGTTCTCGGGCGTCTCGGCACCGCCGTCCTCCTCGGAAGCGGCGGCATCGTCGTGCTCGGGGGCGATCGTGTCCTCGGGGGCCGCGTCCGGTGCCGGTGCTGGCGCCGTGGTGTGCTCCGGCTCCGGCGCTGCAGTCGGCAGCGGTGCAGGGGGTGTCGTGGACTCCGGCAGCGGAGCGAGCGTGGGGGCGGGATGCGGATGGGGCGCGAGTGTCGGACTCGGCTGCGGCTGCGGCTGCGGCTGCGGGTCCGGCTCGGGCGCGGGTGTCGCCTCCGGCTCTGGCTCGGGCGCGGGTGTCGCCTCCGGCTCTGGCCCGGGTGTCGCCTCCGGCTCCGGCCCCGGTGTCGCTCCCAGCTCCGGCGCGTCATCCGGCTCCGGCGCGTCATCCGGCTCCGGCGCGTCGTCGGGCTCCGGGGTGGCCTCCGGCAGCGGCTCGGGAGCGACCTCGGGGGCGGGCTCGAGCGTGACCTCCGGCGCGGGCGTCGCCCTCGGCAGCGGCGTCGGGTCCGGCTGCGGCGTCGCCTCGGGCTCTGCGGTGGCCTTCGGACGGGGCGCCGCGGTCGGCGTGGGCTCGGCCTTCGGGGCGGGCTGCACCGCCCGGCGATGGGACGGATCGCGGTCGCCGTCGGCGGGCGGAGGCGTCGGCTCGGCGGGCGGCGTCTCGGGGCCGGGGGTCGGGCCGGGGAGCAGCTCGTCGGACGCTTCGATCGATGCGCTCGCGGCGCCATCCACGAAGGGCGACCGGCCGTCGCCGCTCGGGCTGAACCCGCCGCCGAGCGACACGGCGAGCGCGGCGCCCGCGACGGCCGCCGCCGAGAGGCCCGCTCCCACGAGGCCGCCGATCGTCCGCACACGCGTTCGAGGATGGACGGCGGCGCGGCCCGGGTCGTTCGCAGAGGCGCCGGCGGGTACCGGAGCCTCGGTGTCGCGGGAGCGGTCGTCGTCTGTCGTCATAGGTGCGGTTCGTGCTCGTCGCAGCGGACGCCGGGTGAGGCGACGCGCGATCGGATCGGCCGGTGCGGGTTCTGGGCCTCGTTCATCCTCCACCCGTTCGGCTCATCGCGCCACCCGAGGAGCGAGCTCAGCGCTCCGCGACGCCCGCCGTCCACACGCGCGCCACCTCGAGATCGCGCGTCCAGAGCACCGCGTCGGCGGCGGCCGCGACGCGCAGCGACCCGAGGTCGTCGCGCCCGAGCGCCCGGGCGGGCACGCCGGTCGCGGCCTCGACGGCATCGGGAAGGTCCACTCCCAGCGCGACGATGCGGCGCACGGCGGCATCCTGCGTGAGCGTGGAGCCGGCGATGGTCTCGGTGCCCCGCACGGTCGCGACGCCGTCCGCGACCACGACCTGCAGCGAGCCGAGCGCGTAGTCGCCGTCGGCCATCCCCGTCGCCGCCATGGCGTCGGTGACGAGCGCGATGCGGCCGGGCGCTGCGCGCAGCAGCAGGAGCATGACGGCGTCGTCGACGTGGACGCCGTCGGCGATGAGCTCGAGGACGACGCGCTCGTCCCGCGCGGCGACCGGGATCGGTCCCGGTCGGCGATGGTGGATGGCCGGCATCGCGTTGAACGCGTGCGTCACGAGGGTCGCCCCCGCGTCGATGGCCGCCGCGGTCGCGGTCGCATCGGCGTCGGTGTGCCCGATCGCGGCGATCGCCCCCGATGCGACGATCTGCCGGATCGCCGCCAGCGCTCCGGGGAGCTCGGGCGCGATCGTCACCTGCCGGATGGTCTGGGCTCCGTCGACCACGCCGGCCGCGAGCAGGCGCGTGACGGCGTCCGCGTCGGGCGCGCGGAGGAGGGAGAGCTCGTGCGCACCGTGGTGCCCGGGGTCGAGGAACGGACCCTCGAGGTGGCTGCCGAGGATGTCGTCGTCCTGCTGAGCGAGTTGCGCGATCTCCGCGACGCGGGCCTCGAGATCCGCCAGGCTCGCGGTGACGAGCGAGACCACCGCGCGAGTCGTGCCGTGCTGTCGGTGGTGCGCTCGCGCACGTCGGATCGCATCGGCCCCGTCGTCGTAGGAGGCACCGGCCGCGCCGTGCCCGTGCAGGTCGATGAGCCCGGGGGTCAGCACGGCGCCCTCGCCGGCGATCGCGACGGCGTCCTGCACGTCGTCGCCCGCCTGCGCGGCGGCGCGCCATCCCTCGCCGTCGCCCCGCGCGACGATCCGCCCGCCCTCGATGCGGAGCCATCCGTCGCGCATCGCACGGCCGTCGGAGACGAGCAGCGCGGAATGGATCACCATGCTCATGCCCTGACCCTCCCACATCGCGCATCCCTCCCTCATGACGCGGGCAGGGCCATCCGACGCTCTTCGGCTATGCTGTTCGCGTCGCGACTGGCGTTGAGGTGGTGAACCACCGGGAAGCGACCGAGACGGCATTCGACCGCACGCCTGGGCCGGAGCGAACACCCCTGTTGTCTGTCGTCTGGAGATCGCCATGACCGATCCGCTGTTCAACGCCCCTCTCACCGAGGTCGACCCCGAGATCGCGGAGGTGCTGCAGCGCGAGCTGAACCGCCAGCGCGGCTTCCTCGAGATGATCGCCTCGGAGAACTTCGTGCCCGTCTCGGTGCTGCAGTCGCAGGGCTCGGTGCTCACGAACAAGTACGCCGAGGGCTACCCGGGTCGCCGCTACTACGGCGGCTGCGAGGAGGTCGACGTCGCCGAGGAGCTCGCGATCGCGCGCGCCAAGGAGCTGTTCGGCGCCGAGTTCGCCAACGTGCAGCCCCACTCCGGCGCGACCGCGAACGCGGCCGTGCTGCACGCGATCGCGCGCCCCGGCGACACGATCCTCGGCCTCTCGCTCGACCACGGCGGGCACCTCACGCACGGCATGAAGATCAACTTCTCCGGCCGTCTCTACGACATCGTCGCGTACGGCGTCGACCCCGAGACGTCGCTCGTCGACATGGACGAGGTCCGTCGTCTCGCCCTCGAGCACAAGCCGAAGGTCATCATCGCGGGCTGGTCGGCGTACCCCCGCCAGCTCGACTTCGCGGCCTTCCGCGCCATCGCCGACGAGGTCGGGGCGTACCTGTGGGTCGACATGGCGCACTTCGCCGGGCTTGTCGCCGCGGGCGTCCACCCGAGCCCCGTGCCGCACGCGCACGTCGTCTCCTCGACGGTGCACAAGACGATCGGCGGCCCGCGCTCGGGCTTCATCCTCACGAACGACGCCGACCTCGCGAAGAAGATCAACACGGCGGTGTTCCCCGGGCAGCAGGGCGGCCCTCTCATGCACGTGATCGCCGCGAAGGCGACCGCGTTCAAGCTCGCGGCCACCGACGCCTTCAAGGACCGCCAGGAGCGCACCGTCCGCGGCGCGGCCATCCTCGCCGACCGCCTCATGCAGCAGGACGTCACGGACGCCGGCATCTCGGTCCGCTCCGGCGGCACCGACGTGCACCTCGTGCTCGTCGACCTCCGCGACGCCGCCATCAACGGCAAGGAGGCGGAGGACCTCCTGCACGAGATCCAGATCACGGTGAACCGCAACGCGGTGCCGAACGACCCGCGCCCGCCGATGGTCACCTCGGGCCTGCGCATCGGCACGCCGGCGCTCGCGACGCGCGGGTTCGGCGACGCCGAGTTCACCGAGGTCGCGGACATCATCGCGCTCGCGCTGCTCCCCGGCGCCGACGTCACGGCGCTCCGCGCGCGTGTGGCGAAGCTCGCCGACGCCTTCCCGCTCTACCCCGAGCTGGAGCAGGTCGGCCAGGGCTACGCGGGCTAAGCCCCACCCTCCACCCCGCGACTCTGCAGACAAGGGAAGACGGATGACCGCACAGATTCTGGACGGCAAGGCTGCGTCGGCGGCGATCAAGGCCGAGCTCACCGAGCGGGTGGCGGCGCTCAAGGAGCGCGGCGTCACACCGGGCATCGCGACGGTGCTCGTCGGCGCCGACCCCGCCTCGCAGCTGTACGTCGGCATGAAGCACAAGCAGTCGGTCGCGATCGGCATGAACTCGATCCAGCGCGAGCTGCCGGCGGAGGCCACGCAGGCCGACGTCGAGGCGCTCATCGACGAGCTGAACGCCGACCCGTCGTGCCACGGCTACATCGTGCAGCTGCCGCTGCCGAAGCACATCGACACGGATGCGATCCTCGAGCGCATCGATCCCGCCAAGGACGCGGATGGCCTCCATCCGACGAATCTCGGACGCCTCGTCCTCAACGTGAACAGCCCGATCGACACCCCGCTGCCCTGCACGCCGCGCGGCGTCATCGAGCTGCTGCTGCGCAACGGGTACGACCTGAAGGGCAAGCACGTCGTCGTCGTCGGCCGCGGCGTCACCATCGGCCGCTCGATCGGCCTGCTGCTCACACGCCGCGACCTGAACGCCACGGTGACGCTCACCCACACCGGCACCGTCGACATGGCGCATCACCTGCGCCAGGCCGACGTGATCGTCGCCGCCGCCGGCGTGAAGCACCTCGTGCGCGCGGAGGACGTCAAGCCCGGCGCCGCCGTGCTCGACGTCGGCGTGACGCGCGAGACCGACCCGGAGACCGGCAAGCAGAAGGTGCACGGCGACGTGGCGCCCGACGTCGCCGAGGTCGCCGGCTTCGTGTCGCCGAACCCCGGCGGCGTGGGGCCCATGACGGTCGCCCTGCTCATGACGAACGTGGTGGAGGCCGCCGAGCGCTCGCTCGCCTGACCCCCACGACGACGAAGACCGCGGCCCGGTGGCCGCGGTCTTCGTCGTCTCGGTCAGTGCTCGGTGTGCCGATCGAGGAACTCGTACACCTCGAGGTCGTCCACGCCGGGGAACGCGCCGCGGGGGAGCGGCGAGAAGATGTGCGTGTGCACGCGGGCGCTCGGCCAGGCCTTGCCGCGCCAGGGCGACTCGGTGACGCTCTGCGGCCGCCGGCAGCACGACTCGTCGGGGCACGTCGACACCGCGCGCGCCGGGGTCTCCCGCCCGCGCCACCACTTCGCGTCGTCGAACGGCACGCCCACGGTGATGGAGAACTCGCCGGAGCTGCGCGCGCCGGTCTGCGTGGCGCACCAGAACGTGCCGGCGGGGGTGTCGGTGTACTGGTAGTGCTCGGTGGTGCGGTTCTGCTGCTCGAACGCGTTCCGCGCGGAGAACTTGCGGCAGACGATCTGCCCCTCCACGGCGCCCGTCACGTCCTCGGGAAGGGGGAGCCCGTCGTTCTCGTACACGCGCTCCACCTGCCCCTGGCCGCCCACACGGAGGAAGTGCAGCGGCATCCCGAAGTGCTTGGTGAGCAGGTTCGTCATCCGCATCCCGGCGGCCTCGTGCGTGACGCCGAACGCGTCGCGGAGGTCCTCCACCGCCAGGTTCCGGTCCTTGCGCGCGCGGTCGAGGAACGCGACGGCCGCGGTCTGCGGGACGAGGCAGCAGGCGGCGAAGTAGTTGATCTCGAGGCGCTGCTGCAGGAAGTCGGCGTAGTCGGTGGGGCGCTCGTGGCCGAGCAGCCGGTGCGCCATGGCCTGCAGCGCCATCGACCGCAGGCCGTGGCCGCCGGGGATGGACGCCGGCGGCAGGTAGATGCGGCCGTTCTCGATGTCGGTGATCGATCGCGTCGACGAGGGGAGGTCGTTGACGTAGATGAGCTCGAAGCCCAGCTGCTCGGCCATGACGCTCACGGTGCGGTGCTTGAGCGCGCCGCCGGTGTGCCCGGCCGCCCGCAGCTGGCGCTCCGCGAGCTCCTCGATCTCGGGGAGGTAGTTGTCCGCCGCGCGCTGCCGCAGGCGCAGCTCGGTGTTGGCGCGGCGCGCCTCCTCGGGCGTCGCGCTCGCCTCGTTCTCGCGCCGCTGCAGCTCGCGGTGCAGGCCGATGATCGACTCGATGGTCTCGTCGCTGAGGCCCTTCGTCACCTTGATCGGCGGGATGGCCAGCTGGCGGAACACCTGGCTGGACTGCACGCGCTCCAGCTCGATCTCGAGAGCGGCGCGCCGGTTCGGCGGCTCGCCCGAGATGAGGTCGGTGACGTGGGTGCCGAGCGCATCCGCGAGTGCCTGCAGGAGCGACAGCTTCGGCTCCCGCTTGCCGTTCTCGATGAGGCTGAGCTGGCTGCCGGCGACCCCGACGAGCGCGCCCAGCTCATCGAGGGTGAGCCCGCGCAGCACGCGGTGGTGGCGGATGCGGTGGCCGAGCGTCTTCAACTCGATCCCGGACTTGTGCTCGGTGGTCGGCGGCATTCCTTGAGCATAGCGAAAGATCACAGCTTCTTTCAGCCCGAAGTGGCGTAAAAGAGTCGCAGAACCGCGAGAACCTGGCAGAGCGACACCGCATCACATCGAAGGAGCTCTGATGGCCATCGCCGAATCCCTCGCCCCTCACGCGGCACACGACCTCGCCGCGCTGGGCGCGCGGCCCGCTTTCGACGGACCCGGCATGGCGGCCCTCATCGCGTGGGTCGACGAGATCGCGACGCTCACGCAGCCCGACCGGATCCACTGGGTCTCGGGCAGCGAGGAGGAGCGCACCGCGCTCCTCGACGGAATGGTCGCCGCGGGCACACTGATCCGGCTCGACCCCGAGAAGCGCCCGAACTCGTTCCTCGCCCGCTCCGACGCCGGCGACGTCGCCCGCCTCGAGTCGCGCACGTTCATCTGCTCCGAGCGCGAGGAGGATGCCGGCCCGACGAACAACTGGGCGGAGCCCGCCCACATGCGCGAGACGATCCAGCCGCTCTTCCGCGGCTCGATGCGCGGCCGCACCCTGTTCGTCGTCCCGTTCTCGATGGGCAAGGTCGGCGGCCCGCTGTCGAAGCTGGGCGTGCAGATCACCGACAGCCCCTACGCCGTGGCCTCGATCCAGATCATGACCCGCGTCGACGAGGAGGTCACGCGCCTCATCGCCGAGGGAGCGGAGTGGGTGCGCACGGTGCACTCCGTCGGCGCCCCGCTCCATCCCGACGAGGCCGACGTGCTCTGGCCCTGCAACGACGAGAAGTACATCGTCCACTTCCCCGATTCGCTCGAGGTCTGGTCGTTCGGCTCCGGCTACGGGGGCAACGCCATCCTCGCGAAGAAGTGCTACGCGCTGCGCATCGCCTCGGTTCTCGGGCGCGACCAGGGGTGGATGGCCGAGCACATGCTCCTCATCCGCGTGGTCGACCCGCAGGGCCGGGAGTACCACGTCGCCGCCGCGTTCCCGTCGGCCTGCGGCAAGACGAACCTCGCGATGCTGCGTCCGACCATCCCGGGCTGGAGCGTGCAGACGCTCGGCGACGACATCACCTGGATCCGTCCGGGGGAAGACGGGCGCTTCCACGCGATCAATCCGGAGGCCGGCTTCTTCGGTGTCGCCCCCGGCACGGGCGTGACGACCAACATCACGGCCGTCGAGACCCTGCGCGAGAACGTGCTCTTCACGAACGTCGCGCTGACCGACGACGGCGACGTGTGGTGGGAGGGGCTGACCGAGGAGACGCCCGCGCACCTCATCGACTGGCAGGGGCAGGACTGGACGCCCGACTCCGGGCGCCCGGCCGCGCACCCGAACTCGCGCTTCACGGTGAGCGCCGCGCAGGCGCCGTCGATCTCGGACGACTGGGAGGACGCGGTCCCGCTCGACGCCATCCTGTTCGGCGGCCGCCGCGCGACGAACGTGCCGCTCGTCGTCGAGGCGCTCGACTGGGAGCACGGCGTGTTCCTCGGGTCGACGATCTCCTCGGAGCGCACCGCCGCCGCGGAGGGGACCCTCGGCGAGCTGCGCCGCGATCCGTTCGCCATGATGCCCTTCTGCGGCTACAACATGGCCGACTACTTCGCCCACTGGCTGGAGATGGGCGGCACCGCCGCGCAGCTGCCGCGGATCTTCCAGGTCAACTGGTTCCGTCGCGGTGCGGATGGCCGCTTCCTCTGGCCCGGGTTCGGCGAGAACTCGCGGGTCGTCGACTGGATCATCCGCCGCCTTCAGGGCGAGGCCGAGGCCATCCCCTCGCCGATCGGGCTGCTGCCGGTCGTCGACGAGCTGAACCTCGACGGGCTCGACCTGCCGGCCGCCGACCTCGAGGAGCTCTTCGAGGTCGACCCGGACTCCTGGCTCGCCGAGGCGCAGCTGACCGAGGAGTTCTACGACACGTTCGGCGACCGCCTGCCGGCGGCGCTGCGCTCCCAGCTCGCGGCCCTGCGCGGCCGCCTCCAGAACGCGAAGGCCTGATCCGCACAGACGGCCTTCCGCCGCGTCGCCCGGACCGCACGCCGAGCGCGCACGGCCCGCCCCTTTCCGATCAGGGGCGGGCCGTTCCATGTCTTCCGGCCGTCAGCTGCGCAGGATGGCCAGGGCCCGATCGACCGCGGACGTCGCCTCGTCGTGACCGAGGGGAGCGCCGTCGAAGACCGTGAGGGCGGGCGCGCCGTCTGCCCGCACGGACGGTGCCGGCGGCTTCCAGACGCCGACGATCTCGCCCTCGTGCACGATGATCGGGCGGACCATCCCGTTCCGCCCCGGCCCGACCGCCGCGTGCGCGGCGGGGCTCCCCGTCGCCGAGCGGTCGGCGTAGGAGATGCAGTACTCCTCGAACGTCGGCAGCGCGAGCGTCGCGGGAGCGTTCGCGCGCGCCCGCGGCGGGGCCGGAGCGGCGTAGTGCGGTTCGGGCTCCTCGTCGACGACGCGGAGCCGGTGCGCGGCTGCCCCCGCTGCCGCGCGGCTGGCGCCGAGCGGCAGGCCGGCCCACCACGCGAAGTCGCGCACGGTCGCCGGGCCGTGCCCCGCGATGTACCGCGCGAAGAGCTCGGCGGCCGGGTCCGCGGGCGTCGCCCGGCTCCGGATCCACTCGTCGGCCAGCACCAGGTGCTGCTCCCGCGGCTCGAGGCCTTCGCGCCGCACGACCGGCCCCCATACGAGCAGTCCGCGGATGGCGAGGGTCGCGATCAGGTGATACCCGCGCTGGCCGGCGGTGGAGAGTCCGTCCGCCTCCCACACCGCGAGCAGCTCGGCTCGGGTGAGACGTCCGCCGCCGAGGAGCGCTCGGGTGGCGAGGGTCTCCGCCCGCGCGACGTCGGCTCCGCCGAGGCCGAGGTCGGCGATCCGCTTGGCGTCACCGCGCAGCATGCGCGCGCCGGTGACGGAGAGCATCCACCCGAGGTCCTCCGCCGCGACGGTGTGGAGGGTGCCGCGCTGCGTCCACGCGCGCACCAGCGCGCCGTCGTCGAAGGCCCGGTCGACGGCGGAGACGCCCGCGTCGCGGGTGCGCGCGGCCAGCGCCAGGCGACCGCCCCACAGATCCTGGGACTGCGTGGCGGCGAGGTGCCGGGCGGCCTCGACGACCGTGGCCGCCGGTGCGATGAGGCGGTGGTGGCGCAGGCGCGCTCGCCGCAGCTCCGTGACGTGCATGGGCTCATCCTGCCGCGTGCGCTCCGAGACCGCATGCTCCACGTGCGGTGCACGAGCGGCGAGGCAGGGCGGGAGCGTTCGCGCGGTCTCAGAGCTGCTGCGCGAGCGTCCGTGCGGTCTCGGAGCGGGAGTGCGGTCTCGGAGCGTGCCCGCCGAGCTCAGCGGCGCGGCCGCCGAGCGCCGGCCGGGTCTCGGAGCGCGGGCGCGGTCTCGGAGCGCGGGCGCGGTCTCGGAGCGCGGGCGCGGTCTCGGAGCGGGAGCGCGGAGGCTCAGACGAGCAGCTGGTGCTTGGCGAGGTCGCGGTAGAGCGGCACGGTCTGCACGAGCTCCGAGTGCGTCCCCTGGCCCACCACGCGGCCGTGCTCCAGCACGACGATGAGGTCGCTGTCGACGACGGTGGAGAGGCGGTGCGCGATGACGATCAGGGTCCGTCCTTCGGCGACCGCGTCGATGGCCTCACGCATGCGCTGCTCGTTCACGCCGTCGAGCGACGATGTCGACTCGTCGAGCAGCAGGATGGGCGGCGCGGCGAGCAGCGCCCGCGCGATTGCGAGGCGCTGGCGCTCGCCGCCGGACAGCATGATGCCGTCTTCGCCCACGGAGGTGTCGATCCCGAGCGGGCTGCGATCCACGACGTCGCCGAGGTTCACCGCGCGCAGCACCCGGTCGCAGGCGGCATCGTCGGCGTCGGGCGACGCGAGGCGCAGGTTGTCGGCGAGCGTGCCGGCGAGGGTCGGCGCGTCCTGCTCGACATAGCCGAAGTGCGCTCGGAGCTGCGCGCGCGGCAGATCGCGGATGTCCACGCCGTCGAGGAGGACGGCGCCGCCGGTCGGGTCGTAGAAGCGCTCGATGAGCGAGAGGATGGTCGACTTCCCGGCTCCCGAGGGGCCGACGAGCGCGACGCGCGCACCGCGGGGGACGTCGAAGGACACGCCGCGCAGCACCTCGCGGTCGACGCTCGAGTCGCTCGGCGCGGCCGTCGTCGCCTCGTCGAGGGGCTCGAGCGGCTCGAGCGTCGCGGGCTCGAGGTGCGCGCGCTCGATGGCGCGCTGCGCCTCACGGGCGGCCTCCTCGCGCGCGGCCACCGCGGCCGCGGGGTAGGCGAAGCGGACGTCGCGGAACGCGATGGCGGGCGAGGTCGTCCGCGCGGGCGCGGTCACCGAGGCGGGCTCGCCGGCGCGCACGCGGTCGTCGGCGTCCTCGGTGGGCAGATCCAGCACCTCCTGGATGCGGCCGAGCGCGCCGAGCGCCTGGCCGACGCTCGCGATGGCGCCGAAGGCGGATCCGAGCGGCATCACCAGGAGGAAGAGGAACATCACGAACGTCACGAGGCTCGCGATCGAGAGCGCCCCGGAGGCGACGCGCATGCCGCCGACCCCTAGCACCACGAGCAGCGACACCTGCAGGGCGACCCCGGCGACGGGCACCACGAGCGCCGACGCGCGGGCGACGCGGAGTCCGGCCCGGTAGGCGGCGGCCGCCATCGTGCTCACGGCGTCCGCCTCGCGTTCTGTCGCTCCGGCCGCGCGGATGGTCCGGATGGACCCGATCGCGCGCTCGACGCCGCTGGAGAGCTCGCCCACCCGCTCCTGCTGCTCTGCGGAGGCGGAGCGGATGCGGGACGAGAGCAGGCCCACACCGACTGCGGAGACGCCGATGACCGCGACGATGGTGAGGAGCAGCACGGGGTCGATGAAGACCATGGCGATGAGCGCGCCGACGAACAGCAGCGCATTGCCGATGCTGTCGGCGAGGCCCTGGGTGAGCACGGCATACAGCAGGGTCGTGTCGGTGCCGACGCGCGAGACGAGGTCGCCGGTGCGCCGGGTGTCGAACTCGCGGATGGGCAGGTGCAGGATGCGCGCGATGAGCTGACGCCGGCTCGAGTGGACGACGGCCGTTCCCGTGCGCTGGAGGAGGTAGTGCTGGTACGCGCCCACCGCGCTGGAGACGACGACGAGCAGGACGAGGGCCCACAGCAGCCATTCGAGCGGGGTGCTGGACTGCACGCGCTCGATGACCTGGCCGATGAGGAGGGGCTGGACGAGCGTCGCGACGGCCTCGATCACGCTGAGCACGGCGACGACCACGAGCACGCCGCGGTGCTCGAGCAGGAACGGCAGCAGCTGGCGGAATGAGGCGCGAGGACCGTCGTCGGCGCTCCTGCGCGCGAAGGGCGAGCGGCGGGTGCGCGGAGCGGTCTGACTCACGTCTCCAGCCTAGGCACCGCGGTCGGGGGTTGGCCGGGAGCCGGGGGTGTACCGGGATGGCCGTGCCGCGTAGCGTCGGGACCATGAGTGTGCGCGAGACGGATGTCGTGGTGATCGGAGCAGGCCCCGTGGGCGAGAACGTCGCCGACCGGGTCGTGAGAGGCGGCCTTCGTGCCGTGATCGTGGAGGCGGAGCTCGTCGGCGGCGAGTGCTCGTACTGGGCGTGCATGCCGTCGAAGGCGCTGCTGCGCACCGGCGCCGCACACCGGGCGGCGCAGGCGGCGGGGGTCGAGGACGGGCGCGTGGACCGGGATGTCGTGCTGCGTCGTCGCGATTCCTTCACGAGCGGATGGGACGACTCCGGCCAGGTGCAGTGGCTCCAGTCGGCGGGCATCGACCTCGTGCGCGGGCACGCCCGCCTGGCCGGCGAGAGGCGGGTGGTCGTCTCCGGCGGCGATGAGGAGGTCGAGATCGTCGCCCGCCATGCGGTGGTGGTGACCGTGGGATCCGCGGCGCGCCTGCCGGGCATCCCCGGCCTCGCCGAGGCCGAGCCGTGGACCAGCCGCGAGGCGACCGCGCTGCAGACGGTGCCCGGGAGCATCGCGATCATCGGCGGCGGGGTCGTGGCGACGGAGGCGGCGACCTTCCTCGCCGACCTCGGCAGCAGGGTGACCGTGCTCGCGCGCAGCGGGCTGCTCACCGCGTTCGAGCCGGTCGCGGGAGAGCAGGTCGCCGGCGCGCTGCGCGAGCGCGGCGTCGACATCCGCGAGGGCATCGCGCCCGCTCGCGTGACCCGCGACGAAGCCGGCGTGCAGATCGAGTTCGGCGACGGGGAGCCGCTCCGGGTCGACGAGGTGCTCGTCGCCACCGGGCGGGTGCCGCGCACCGAGGACCTCGGGCTCGAGACGGTGGGCCTCGAGCCGGGGGAGTGGATCGCCGTCGACGACACCCTGCGGGTGGCCGGATCGGACTGGCTCTACGCGGCCGGCGACGTCACGCACCGGGCGCTGCTCACGCACCAGGGAAAGTACCAGGCGCGGGCGGCGGGTGACGTGATTGTCGCGCGCGCGACCGGCGGCGAGGTCCGCGACCGGCCGTGGGGTGCTCACGTCGCGACCGCCGACCACGCCGCCGTGCCCCAGGTGGTCTTCACGGATCCGGAGGTCGCCGCCGTCGGGCTCACCGCCGCACAAGCGCAGGACGCGGGGATGCGCGTCCGCGTGGTCGACTACGACCTCGGCTCGGTCGCGGGGGCGTCGCTCACCGCGGACGGGTACGCGGGCGCCGCGCGCGCCGTCGTGGACGAGGACCGGCGCGTGCTGGTGGGCGTGACCTTCGTCGGCGCGGGAGTGGCGGAGCTGCTGCACGCGGCGACCATCGCGGTCGTCGGCGAGGTTCCGCTCGAGCGCCTGTGGCACGCGGTGCCGGCCTACCCGACCATCAGCGAGGTGTGGCTGCGCCTGCTGGAGACGTACGGCCTCTGACTCCCCCCGATCCACTTCGCCAGTGCGGGCGAGCCGGTTCCGCCCCGGATCGCGTGTCGCCCGCACTGGCGAGCCGGGCCATCCGCGATCGTCATCCGCACAGCGGAAGGCCCGCGTGATCCCGCCGGAGCGGGACCACGCGGGCCGGGAAAACTCGACTCAGCGGCGTGCGGCGGCGGCCACGGCGGCGTCGTCGTCGAGGTCGACGTCCTTGGTCTCCTTGCCGATGATGAGCGCGATGAGGGTCAGCACGCCGGCGAGCGCGAGGTAGACGCCCACCAGCCACGGGTTGCCCTTGCCGACGCTCCACAGCCACAGGGCGATGGAGGGCGCCACGGCCGCGCCGAGGATCGACGCGACGTTGTACGAGATCGCCGACCCGGTGTACCGGACGTTCGTCGGGAACAGCTCGGGCAGCAGCGCCCCCATCGGGCCGAAGGTCATGCCCATGAGCAGGAAGCCGAACACGAGGAACGCCTGCACGAGGGCGCCGGTGAACTTCTCATCGCCCTGCGGCAGGAGGAAGACGACGAACAGCAGACCGAAGACGATGATCGCGGACGTCACGCCGATGAGCAGCTTCCGGCGGCCGATCGCGTCGGCGAGCGGACCCGACAGCAGCGTGCAGAGGCCGAAGAACACCACGCCGATGATCTGCATGAGCACGAAGTCGACGTAGGCGAAGCCGAGACCGGGGACGAAGGATCCGGCGTCCGCGCCCTCGGGCGCCGTCATCGGCCGGGTGCCGTACGCGAGCGTGAAGCTCGTCATCAGGTAGAAGAGCACGTACGTCGCGAGCATGTAGAACGTGCCGAGGATGAGCGGACGCCAGTGGTTGCGCACCGTGGCGCCGAGAGGGAACTTCTTGATCGCTCCGCTCTTCTCGACCTTCGCGAACGCGTCGGACTCCACGAGCTTCAGGCGGACCCAGAGGCCGATGATGACCATCACGGCGGAGAAGAGGAACGGGATGCGCCATCCCCAGGCGAGGAACGCCTCCGAGGCGGTGCCGCCCTCGCCGGGCATCGTGAAGTTGATGATGAGGAACAGCGTGTTGGCGATGATGAAGCCGATGGGCGCGCCCAGCTGCGGGAACGTCCCGTAGAGCGCGCGCTTGCCGGCCGGCGCGTTCTCGGTGGCGACGAGCGCGGCGCCTGACCACTCGCCGCCCAGCGCGAAGCCCTGGGCGAGACGGAGGACGAGCAGGAGGAGCGCGGCCAGCCATCCGATCGACTGGTACGTCGGCAGCACGCCGATGAGGAAGGTCGCGATGCCCATGGTGAGCAGCGACGCCACCAGCGTCGCCTTGCGCCCGAACTTGTCGCCGAAGTGGCCGAACACGACCGCCCCGACGGGGCGAGCGAGCATGGCCGCGCCGAAGGTGGCGAACGAGGCCAGCAGCGCCGTCGTCTCGTTGCCCGTCGGGAAGAACAGCGCGGGGAAGACGAGGACGGCCGCGGTGGCGTACGCGTAGAAGTCGTAGAACTCGATCGTGGTGCCGACGAGGCTCGCGGTGATGACGCGGCCGCGCGAGTTCGCGGGCTTCGCCGCCGAGGAAACAGGGGTGGTGGATGTCATGAGGGCCTGTCAGAGGAAGGGCCGCGCTCCCGAGGAGGCGCGGCGCGGAATCACGCCGTGTCGGAGGGGGAGCAGCGCCGCCGCCCTCCGGACACAGCGAGCCATCCTACTCCTCGTGAGCAGAACGACCGCGACGGGCGCCGCCCGCGCGTGAAGTGCGCAGGGCGGCGCCCGTCGTGGAGTGAGTGCTTGAGCGGAGTGCTCAGCGGTCGAGATTTACCAGATCACTGCGATGGCGGCGTTGGCGAGCGTCATAATGCCCACCGCCCAGAACATCGCGGGTGCGATCTGCGCACCGCGCTTCTGTCGGGCGCCGAGAACGCCGAGGAGGCCGCCGATGACGAGCAGGATCACGAGCTTGATCCCGATCTTCAGGTAGTTGAAGTCGGCGTCGGTACCCCAGGGCGCCGAGAGCGCCAGGCCCGCGATCAGCGAGAGCGCGAGCCCCCATTGCATGAGGCGGGTCACCTGGACGCGGCGGTTCGCCACCTCCACGAGCCATGAGCCGAAGATCGTGGCGAAGCCGACGAGGTGGACGAGAAGGACGATGCTGCGCAGGGTCTCCATGCGCACAGCATACGAGACTTCTACATATCGTAGAAGCCGGTGCTCCTCGGCTCAGTCGCTCGTCTGCTCCGGCGCGCTCAGCTCCGCAGCGCGCGGAGTGCGAGCACGGTGCGCAGGGCGGCGTCGGCCGCCTCGGCGCCCTTGTCCTCCTTCGATCCCGGCAGGCCGGCGCGGTCGATGCCCTGCTGCTCGTCATCGAGGGTGAGCACGCCGAAGCCCACCGGCTTGCCCGTGTCCAGCGCGACGCGCGTGAGGCCATCCGTCGCCGCGCTGGAGACGAAGTCGAAGTGCGGGGTGCCGCCGCGGATGATCACGCCGAGCGCCACCACCGCGTCCGCGCCCGCGTCGAGGGCCGCCTTCGCGACGACCGGGAGCTCGAAGGATCCCGGCACGCGCACGAGCGCCCACTCGGCACCGGCGGCATCGAGGGTGCGCTGCGCCCCGGCGATGAGGCCGTCGGTGATCTGCTCGTGCCAGGTGCCGGCGACGACCGTCACGCGGACGCCCTCCGCCGCGACCTCGCCCTGCTGGGGTGCTCCCTTGCCGCTCACTTGCCTGCTCCTTCGTGCATCTGGGCGACGGCGGCGGCGAGCGCCTCCTCGCCGATGATGTGACCCATCCGGTCGCGCTTGGTCTCGAGGTACTGGTGGTTGTTGGGCCCGACGCCGACGATGAGGGGCACCTGCTCGACGACCTCGATGCCGAGGGCGCGCAGCTGGCTCACCTTGTCGGTGTTGTTGGTCAGCAGGCGCAGCTTCTCCACGCCCAGGTCGGCGAGGATGCCTGCCGCGGCGGCGTAGTCGCGCGCGTCGGCGGGCAGGCCGAGCGCCGTGTTCGCGTCGACGGTGTCGTATCCGCGCTCCTGCAGGGCGTACGCGCGCAGCTTGTTGATGAGGCCGATGCCGCGGCCCTCGTGCCCGCGCATGTAGATGACGACGCCGCCGTCCTGCTCGATGGCGTCGAGCGCCGCGTCGAGCTGCGGGCCGCACTCGCACTTCAGGGAGCCAAAGGCCTCGCCGGTCAGGCACTCCGAGTGCACGCGCACGAGCGGGGCGCCGTCGGAGAGGTCGCCCTTCACGATCGCGAGGTGGTCGGTACCGGTGATGCGGTCCTTGTACGCCAGGAAGCGGAAGACGCCGTGCGAGGTGGGGACGGTGGAGTCCGCGCGGAGGCTGACCTGGCGCCGGAAGGGCGCGGCCGACGCCGCGGACGGCTCGTGCTCCTCGAGGTAGGCGATGAGCTGCTCGATCGTGATGACGGGGACGCCCTCGCGCTCGCCCATCTCGAGGAGGGCGGGCAGGCGCATCATGTCGCCGTCGTCCTCGACGATCTCGCCGATGACGCCGACCGGCGCGACGCCCGCGAGGCGCATGAGGTCGACGGCCGCCTCGGTGTGGCCCGAGCGCTCGCGGACGCCGCCGGGCACCGCGCGCAGCGGGAGGATGTGGCCGGGCCGGATGAGGCTCGTCGGCGTCGAGTCCGGGTTCGCGAGGACGTTGACCGTCCGCGCGCGGTCGTGCGCGCTGATGCCGGTGGTCACGCCATCGGCGGCGTCGACGCTCACGGTGTAGGCGGTCGAGCGCGCGTCCTCGTTCACGGCGACCATCGGGGGGAGGTCGAGCCGGTCGGCCCATTCCTGCGGCATGGGCGCGCAGAGGAAGCCCGACGAGTAGCGCACCGCCCACGCGATGACCTCGGGCGTCGCGAGCTGCGCCGACAGGATGACGTCGCCCTCGTTCTCGCGGTTCTCATCGTCGGCGACGATCACCGGGCGCCCGGCGCGGATCGCGTCGAGGGCCTCGGGGATGGTCGACAGCTTGCTGGCAAGGCTCATCGGGAGCCCCCTTCGGGAGTGGAACGGAGGATGACGAAATCGGCGGCGGGGACGTCGTAGGTGGCGAACGAGGATTCGGCGCCCGTGCCGGCCTCGCGCTGGGCGCGCGCGATCGGATGGTCGCCCGCGAGATCCACAGGACGGCTCGCGCCGAAGGAGAGCAGCCGCTGCACGTGGCGAGCGAGGATGTCGGTCTCGAGATTGACCGCGTCGCCCACGCGGCGCTCGCCGAGGGTCGTGGCCTCGAGCGTCTCGGGGATGAGCGACACCTCGAACCACGGCGTCGGCTCGTGCGCGGGGCTGACCGCGCTGACGGTGAGCGAGACGCCGTCGACCGCGATCGACCCCTTGTCGACGACGAGCGGCGCGAGGGCAGGAGCCAGCGCGATGCGCACGACCCGCCACTGCTCGCCGGGGCGGACGTCGACGACCGTTCCGGTGCCGTCGATGTGACCCTGCACGATGTGCCCGCCCAGCCGCCCGCCCGACGCGGTCGCCCGCTCGAGGTTGACCGGCCATCCGACGCGCGCCGCGTCGAGCGTGGACATGTCGAGCGTCTGCTTCATGACGTCGGCGGTGAAGCCGTCGGCGGTCCAGCCGACGACGGTGAGGCAGACGCCGCTGACGGCGATCGAGTCGCCGTGGTGCACGTCCTCGATCACGCGGGGGGCGTGGAGCGTCAGGCGCACGCCGTCTCCCGAGGGCTCGATCGCCGTGATGCGGCCGATCTCCTCGATGATGCCGGTGAACATGTCAGCTGCCTCCTTCGGGGGCGGATGGGGCGGGGCGGGCCACGACGAGGAGGTCGTCGCCGAGGCGGTCGATCTGCTCGATGGCGAGCCGCCGCTGCTGGGAGATGGTGGCGACGCCGATGTCGGCGAGGGCGGTGCGGCTTCCGCCGAGGAGGGTCGGCGCCAGGTAGACGAGGACGCGGTCGGCGAGACCCGCCGCGAGGAAGGCGCTCGCGAGGGTCGGCCCGCCCTCGACGAACACGCGGTGCAGGCCGCGGTCGTGGAGATCGGCGAGCACAGCTGCGAGATCGCGCGTGGGGTAGTGGAGGACGTCGTGGGGGTGGCGGCGGATGGCTGCGCCCGCAGGGATCTGAGCGCGTCCGATGACGACGGGGACGGGCTGGGTCGGGCGGAGTCCCGCGTCATCGCGCGCCGTGAGGGCGGGGTCGTCGGCGAGGAGCGTGCCCGTGCCGACGACGATCGCGTCGGCCTGTGCCCGGCGTGCGTGGACGTCCGCGCGGGCGAGCGGCCCCGTGATCCACTGGCTCGTGCCGTCGGCAGCCGCAGCTCTGCCATCCAGGCTCTGCGCCCACTTCACCGTCACGTGCGGGCGTCCGAGGGTGCGCGCGGTCAGCCACGGCTCGAGGAGCGCGCGCGCCTCGTCCGCGAGGAGGCCGCTCTCGACGTCGACGCCGGCGGCGTGAAGGCGCTCGCCGCCCCCGCCCTCGACGTCGCCCGGATCGGGCAGCGCGAAGACGACGCGCGCGACGCCGGCCGCGATGAGAGCCTCGGCGCACGGACCGGTGCGTCCGGTGTGATTGCAGGGCTCGAGCGTGACGACGGCGGTCGCGCCGCGCGCGGCGTCGCCCTCGAGGTGCGACAGGGCGTCGACCTCGGCGTGCGGGGTGCCCGCACCGCGATGCCAGCCCTCCGCGAGGACCTCGCCGGAGGGCGAGAGGAGGACCGCCCCGACCTGCGGGTTGCGGCTGCGGGGCCCGCGGCGCGCGAGCTCGAGCGCGCGGGCCATCGCCCGCTGCTCCGCCTCGCTGAACGCCATTCGAACCTCCTGGTCGTGGCACCGGGGATCGCGAACGGCGCCCGCAGCGGGCGTCGTCACGTGCTGCCTCTCATCCGGACTCGCAGGCTGCGCCTGCATCACCGTCGGTCCCGGAATCCCACCGGATCGGCCGCCGTCATCATGACGGCGGTTCGCGGACTGTCACCGCCGGTTCGGATTCTCACCGACCCCGGAGCACGTTCTTCGCACTCAGCATAATCAACCGCGCGCGAGAGGCGTTATTCCCGAGTGCATGCGTCCGTATATTTCACGTCGCTCACTTCAGCAGTCGCGAGAGCCGCCGGTCCGCGAGGATCTTCCCGCCCGTCTGACAGGTGGGGCAGTACTGGAAGTCGGTATCGGCGAAGAACACGCTGCGGATGGTGTCGCCGCAGACGGGACAGGGTTCGCCCGCTCGCGCATGCACGGCCATCCCGCGCCGCTTGGCGTCCTTGAGGTCGGCCGGGGGCTTGCCCGATGCCGCGTCGATCGCCTCGGCGAGCGTCGTGCGCATCGCGTCGTAGAGCCGATCGACCTCGGCCTCGTCGAGCTTCGCCGCCAGCGCATACGGCGACATGCGGGCGGCGTGGAGGATCTCGTCGGAGTAGGCGTTGCCGATCCCGGCGATCACCGACTGATCGCGCAGGAGCCCCTTGATCTGCGTGCGCCGCCCCTCGAGCAGTGCGCCGAACGTCGCTCTGTCGAAGCCCTCCGCCAGGGGGTCGGGGCCGAGGCGAGCGATTCCCGGGACCTCGGCCGGGTCGCGCACGACGGAGACGGCGAGCGACTTCTTCGTGCCGGCCTCGGTGAGGTCGAAGCCCGAGCCGTCGTCGAAGCCGATGCGCAGGGCGATGGGCGAGCGGCCGGGCTTGATCACGGTCGCGGGCAGCGTCTCGTGCCAGCGCAGCCACCCTGCCTTCGCGAGGTGGAAGACCAGGTGCGCACCGCCATCCGTCGCGATGTCGACGAACTTGCCGTGCCGTTCGACCCCGGTCACCCGCGAGCCCTCGAGGGAGTCCAGCGGTGGGTCGTACGTCTTCAGCGCGGCGATGGCGGTGAGCCGCGCCTTCGCGATGACGAGCCCCTCGGCGCGTGCGCGCAGGTAGCGCACGAGCCCCTCCACCTCCGGCATCTCTGGCATGCGGCCATCCTCGCACCGGCCGCGGACATCGGGGCGGGGGTTGCGCAGGGCGGACGCGGCCCTACGGCTCCGCGGCCTCAGCGCGCGGCGGCTCCCGCGCGGAGGGCGCGGCCGCCGCGGGCGCGGCGCCGCATCACCGGCAGAGCGGACGTGAGCGGAGCGAGCACCGGCCAGTCCACGGGGGAGCGGTCGTCGCCCGACACGAGTCCGGCAAGCCACGCGTCTTCACGGCGTCCCGCGGTACGGGTGCCCTGACGGCGGACGCCCTCGAAGCGGAAGCCGAGCGAGCGGGCGAGCCGCGCCGAGGCGACGTTCCCCGCGACCGCGTGCCACTCCAGGCGCTCGAGGCGCATCGGGCCCAGTGCGAAGTCGACGACCGCGCAGCCGGCCTCGGCGCCGTAGCCGCGTCCCCGCGCGGCGGCGGAGACCCAGTACCCGATCTCGGCGGCGCCGTCGGCGATGCGGTGCAGGCCGACCATGCCGACGAGGCCGGTGGCGTCGTGGATGGCCCAGGTCAGCTCCTCGCCGCTCTGCCACCGCTCGGCGGTCAGCTCGACGAACTGCTCGGCGTCCTGTCGCGTGTACGGCGACGGCACGGTGGTCCAGCGCTGCACCTCGGGGTCCTGGCAGGCCAGGTGGATCGCGTCGATGTCGGCCTCGGTCGGCGGCGTGAGGACGAGGCGACCGGTGCGCAGGGTCAGCAGATCATGCACGGCGCAGCAGGCCCATCCGGTCGTAGGCGGCGTTCAGCGTCTCGTCGGCGACGGCCGTGGCCTTCTCGGCGTTGACCGCGAGCACGCGGTCGAGCTCTGCGGGGTCGTCGAGCAGCTCGAGCGCGCGGGCGCGCACCGGCTCGAACTCCGACACCACGACGTCGCGGAGGCCCTTCTTGAAGTCGCCGTAGCCGCGACCGGCGTACTCGTCCTCGATCGCCGGGATCTGCCTGCCCGTGAGCGCGGCGTAGATCGTCAGCAGGTTCGAGACGCCCGGCTTCCCCTCGCGGTCATAGCGCACGACGCCGTCGTTGTCGGTGACCGCGCGCATGATCTTCTTCGCCGTGACGTCGACGTCGTCGAGCAGCCAGATGACGCCCGCGTGCGACTCGGCCGACTTCGACATCTTCGCCGCCGGGTTTTGCAGGTCGTAGATCCGTGCCGTGTCGGCCTGGATGACCGGCTGCGGCACGCGGAACGTGTCGCCGTAGCGGGAGTTGAAGCGCTCGGCCAGGTCGCGCGTGAGCTCCACGTGCTGCTTCTGGTCGTCGCCGACCGGCACGACCTGCGTCTGGTACAGCAGGATGTCCGCGGCCATGAGGATCGGGTAGGTGAACAGACCGACGTTGGTCGCGTCGGCACCGTAGCGCTGCGACTTGTCCTTGAACTGCGTCATGCGCCCGGCCTCGCCGAAGCCGGTGATCGTCGAGAGCACCCACGCCAGCTCGGCGTGCGCGCGCACGTGCGACTGCACATAGAGGGTCGAGCGCGAGGGCTCGATCCCCGCGGCGATGTACTGCGCGGCGGTGCGGCGCGTCTTCTCGCGCAGCTCGGCGGGGTCGTTCGGCTGAGTGAGGGCGTGCAGGTCGACGACGCTGAAGAACGCGTCGTACGTGTCCTGCATGTCGCGCCACTGCAGGAGCGCCCCGATGTAGTTGCCGATCTGAAGAGAGTCGGCCGAGGGCTGCATTCCCGAGTAGAGGCGAGCTTTCTGAGTCACCTGACGATTGTAGGCGGCGTTCCCGCGCACCCCTGCACGAGCCTCACGCCCCGGGCTTGTGCGTCTCGATCGCGACGATCCCGGCTCCCGGGTGCTCGACCGACACGTGCACGACCGCGAACGCGCCGGGGTCGAGGGTCGACGCGCTCTCGAGCTCGGGGCCGCTGACGGTACCGGTGGCCAGGGCCAGCTCCCGGAGGATGGCGGGGATCACCGGACGATGGCTGCAGAGAACGGATGGCCGCCCCGCCCGCACGCGCCGGCCCACGACCTCGCGGACGTCCGCCGTGCCATCCGACCACGCGTCCTGGCTGATGAGCGAGGTCTTCGTGACGCGGCGACGCAGCGCCTTCGACAGGGGTGCGACGGTCTTCACGCAGCGCTCGGCGGGGCTCGAGATGATCTTGCGCACGCCGAACGCGCTCACCGCGCCGACCACGGCCTTCGCCTGCTCCTTGCCGCGCGGATGCAGCGGCCGGTCGGTGTCCTCGCCGTCCCAGTCGTCGCGGGAGACGGCCTTGCCGTGCCGCAGCACCACGATGGGGAAGGTGCGGAGGCTCGCCGAGCGCCGCAGCCGCTCGAAGCGGTCCAGGATGTCCTGGTCGACCGGGTAGCTCAGCCGTTCGCGGGCGGCGGCGACGGTCACCCACTCCAGCCCCGCGATCTCCTTGTTGGGGACGAACGTGCTGGCCTGGATGGCCTCGGTCGTCGCCTCCGCGGCCCAGTAGTGCACGATCTTCTCGCGTCCGGACGGCTGGATGTAGACGGACTGGCCGACGGATGGCCCGAGGGCGACGCGCAGGCCCGTCTCCTCGTGGATCTCCCGCACCGCGGTCTGCGGGAGCATCTCGCCCGGGTCCAGCTTCCCCTTCGGCAGGGAGACGTCGCGGTACTTGCCTCGGTGCACGAGCAGGACGAGGAGCTCGCCGTCCAGCTCGCGCCAGACCACGCACCCCGCCGCGTACACGGGCCGACGGCTCGAGCTCATCGAGCCGCGCGCGGACGGCGGCGACGCTGGATCGCGGCCATGGTCCGGTCCTGCACATCGGCGAGCGGGCGGCCCTTGTCGTCGCGGTGGTGCCGCGTCCACACGCCCTCCGCCCCGAGGTGCCACGTCGCGCTCGCGTCGTCCATCCCGAGGTCGAAGAACGACTGCAGCTCCTTGATGTGCTCGGGGCTCGTCACGCGCACGAGCGCCTCGACGCGGCGGTCGAGGTTGCGGTGCATCATGTCGGCGCTGCCGATGTAGACCTCGGGGTCGCCGTCGTTCGCGAACGCGAAGATGCGCGCGTGCTCGAGGTAGCGCCCCAGCACGCTGCGCACGCGGATGTTGTCGCTCACGCCCGGCAGGTCGACGCGCAGACTGCAGATGCCGCGGACCCACACGTCGACCTGCACGCCGGCCAGCGATGCGCGGTAGAGCGCGTCGATGATCTGCTCGTCGACCATGGAGTTGACCTTGATGCGCACATGTGCGGGCTTGCCCGCGGCGGCGTGACGGCGCTCGCGGTCGATGAGGCGCAGGAGCCCCTTCCGCAGGTGCAGGGGGGCGACGAGCAGGCGCTTGAACTTCTTCTCGATCGCGTACCCGCTCAGCTCGTTGAACAGGCGGGTGACGTCGCGGCCCACCTCGGGGCTGCAGGTGAAGAGCCCGAGATCCTCGTAGATGCGGCTGGTCTTCGGGTTGTAGTTGCCCGTGCCGACGTGCGTGTAGTGCCGCAGCACGCCCTTCTCCTCGCGGATGACGAGCGCGAGCTTGCAGTGCGTCTTCAGCCCGACGAGGCCGTAGACGACGTGCACGCCGGCCTTCTCGAGCTTGCGCGCCCACTCGATGTTGTTGGCCTCGTCGAAGCGCGCCTTCACCTCGACCAGGGCGAGCACCTGCTTGCCCGACTCCGCGGCGTCGATGAGCGCCTGCACGATGGGGCTGTCGCCCGAGGTCCGGTAGAGGGTCTGCTTGATGGCGAGCACGTGCGGGTCGCGCGCGGCCTGCTCGAGGAACGCCTGCACGCTCGTCGCGAACGACTCGTACGGGTGGTGCACGAGCACGTCGCCCTTGCGGATGGCGCGGAAGATGTCGCCGCGCGCGTGCTTGGAGTCGGCATCCGCGGCCTGGAACGCCAGCGGCGTCACCGGCAGGTGCGGGGTGTACTTCAGCTCGGGACGGTCGATGCGGCTGAGCCCGAACAGCGAGCGCAGGTCGAGCGGCGACGGCAGGCGGTAGACCTCCTGCTCGGAGATGTCGAGCTCCCGGATGAGGAGGTCGAGCGTGACGTCGTCCATGTCCTCGGTGATCTCCAGGCGGATGGGCGGGCCGAAGCGCCGCCGCAGCAGCTCGGCCTCCAGCGCCTGGATGAGGTTCTCCGACTCGTCCTCCTCGATCGTCACGTCCTCGTTGCGCGTGAGGCGGAACGCGTGGTGATCGAGGATCTCCATGCCGGGGAAGAGGTCGGCGAGGTTCTCGGCGATGAGGTCCTCGAGCGCGATGAACCGGATGCTGTCGGGGGCGTCGTCCTTCGCCGGCACCGGAACGAGACGCGGCAGCATCGGCGGCACCTTGAGGCGCGCGAACTCCTCGCGGCCCGTGCGCGCGTTGCGAATCCGGATGGCCAGGTTCAGCGAGAGGCCGGAGATGTACGGGAACGGGTGGGCCGGGTCGACCGCGAGCGGCATGAGCACCGGGAAGACCTGGGTCTGGAAGTAGTCGTAGAGGTACTCGCGCTCGCCGTCGTCGAGCTCGTCCCATCGCGCGAAGTCGATGCCCGCCTCCGAGAGGGCGGGCTTCACCTCCTCGTTCCACACCTCGGCGTGACGGGCCTGGAGCTCGTGCGCGAGGTCGGAGATGTTGGAGAGCACCTTGGCGGGGGCCGTGCCGATGTTGCTCGGCACGGCGAGGCCGGTGACGATGCGGCGCTTGAGGCCCGCCACGCGCACCATGAAGAACTCGTCGAGATTGCTGGCGAAGATCGCCAGGAAGTTCGCGCGCTCCAGGAGCGGCAGCGTGGGGTCCTCGGCGAGCTCCAGCACGCGGTTGTTGAACGCGAGCCAGCTGAGCTCGCGGTCCATGAAGCGGTGCTCGGGGAGGTCCGCGTCGGGCGCCTCCACCATCTCGTCGAAGTCGTCGTCCTCCGTGTCGAAGCCGGGGTCGACCAGCGGCGCATCCGTCATGTGCCTATCCTGGCACCCGCCGGAGACGCTCGCGAGAACGGATCGCGGCTCAGCCTCTTCCGCGCGACGTCTCGTCCTCGTCGGCCGTGAACCGGTAGCCGACATTGCGGACGGTGCCGATGAGCTGCTCCAGGTCCCCGAGCTTGGCGCGCAGACGCCGCACATGCACGTCGACGGTGCGCGTGCCGCCGAAGTAGTCGTAGCCCCAGACCTCGCTGAGCAGCTGCTCGCGCGTGAACACGCGGGAGGGGTGCAGCGCGAGGAAGTGCAGGAGCTGGAACTCCTTGTAGGTGAGATCGAGCGGCTTGCCGTTGACCTTCGCCGAGTAGGCGGACTCGTCGATCGTGATCCCCGACGTCTGGATGCGCCCCGAGGTCTCCTCCGGCGTGCGCCTCCCGAGCGCCAGCCGCACCCGTGCGTCCGCCTCGGCGGGGCCGGCCGTGGTGAGGATGACGTCGTCCACACCCCATTCCGGGGAGATGGCGGCCAGCCCGCCTTCCGTGACGATGAGCACCACCGGCGCGGAGACGCCCGCGGTCGCCAGCAGCTTGCACAGCGACTTGGCGCCGACGAGGTCCACGCGCGCATCGAGGAGCACCGCGTCGGCGTCGGCCGCCTCCACCAGATGGGCGGCGTCGGCGGGAGCCGTCCGCACGCGGTGGCTCAGGAGCTCGAGCGCGGGCAGGGGGGCTTCTCCGCCGGGGGCGGAGCTGAGCACGAGGAGCTGAGCCAAGCGAAGTCCTTTCGCGGCGGTGGGGTCCGCCCCGTGTCTCCGATGATAGGGGGCGCCGGCGTCGGCCTCTGACGGGGCGTCATCGCCGCACGCGCAGGGTCATCCGCGACAATGGACGGCATGACCGATCCCGACGTCGCTCCGCGCAGGTTCCCCCTCGGCTTCGTCGTGACGTGGGGATTCGCGTTCCTCGCGGCGATCGCGATCGGGGCCTTCGCGCCGGCCGCCGATCAGGCGGGCTGGTTCGCCGTGGGCGCCGGGGCCACGCTGCTCGTCGCGTTCGCGGCGGAGCTGCGGGTCGGGCAGGCGCGCGGCTTCATCTTCCGCGTCGCGGCGGCGGCGGTCGGCGGCGTGGTGCTGCTCGGCGCGCTGTCGGCCCTGTTCAGCCTCGCCGCGATCGTCCCCGACTGAGTCCGCCCGGCGGTCGCCGCGCCTCGCCGGAGCGGACTAGACTGAGCCCATGGATCTCGTCGCCCTCGAACTGTTCTTCGTCGGCCTGCTGGGCCTCGCGAGTCTCGCGATCGCCTTCTGCTCCGGCGCAGTGATCGTCAACCTCTTCCGCGGCCAGCGCTGAGTCAGGGCGGAGCCTCGTGATCGAGATTCCGACCGACCTCCCCGCCGACCTCGTTCCGCTGTCCTGGCTGATCGGCGTGTGGGAGGGAACCGGCGTCGTCGACTACCGGGTCGGCGACACGCACTTCGAGGGTGAGTTCACCCATCGCGTGAGCTTCAGCCACGATGGCGGCCCGTACCTGAACTACGCCGCGACCGCGTGGCTCGCCGCCGACGGGGAGCGTCCTGCGCAGCAGCTCGTCGCCGAGACGGGCTTCTGGCGCCTCTCGCGACCCGCCACCGCCGCCACCCCCGGGCCCGGCCTGCTGCCCGCCCTCGAGACCGCGCCCATCCGCACCGCCGACGATGTCGAGCAGCTGCGCACGGACGGCGGCGGATTCGAGATCGAGGTCAACCTCGTCCACGCCGACGGCGTCAGCGAGCTGTACCTGGGCGAGGTGAAGGGCCCGCGCATCGACATCGCCACGGACGCCGTCGTGCGCACCGCGGGCGCGAAGCCGTATGCGGCCGCGACCCGCATGTACGGCCTCGTCGACGGGCACCTGCTGTGGGCGTGGGACATCGCCGCACTCGGCCGCGAGCTCGGCTCGCACGCCTCCGCGCGCCTCGCCCGCGTCGACTGAGCCCCCATGCGTCGGGCCGCCTCCGCCTGTCGGAGGGCTCCGCGCTCGCGAGACTAGCGCTGGTCGTCGAGACCAGCGCCGGGAACGCTAGCCTCGACGCCCGGCGCTAGGGCTGGTGTTCCCGGCGCTAGGACCGGCGCTCCGGACGCCAGGCACGTGTCGGGCGCCGAGCCGCCTCGGAGCCGGGTGGCGGACAATGGGAGCATGACCGATCCCTTCTCCCAGCTGCCCGGTGCCGTGAACGGCGACGAGGGCGTCGAGCACTTCGGCGACCCGGTCCGCGAGCAGCGCCGCCTCCTCGCGGGCGACGCGATCGTGCCGCGCGGGGACCGCGCCGTCGTGCGGGTCGCGGGGGAGGACCGTCTCACCTGGCTCGACTCCATCACCTCCCAGGCGCTGAAGCGGCTCACGCCGGGTGAGAGCACCGAGCTGCTCGTCCTCGACCCGCACGGGCACATCGAGCACGCCGCGGCGGTCGTCGACGACGGCGAGGCGGTCTGGCTCATCGCGGACGCGGGCGACGCCCCGAAGCTCGCGAAGTGGCTCGGCATGATGCGCTTCCGTGCGCGCGTCGAGGTCGCCGAGCGCCCCGACCTCAGGGTCGTCGGATTCGTCGCGGGCGGCGCGGCCGAGGAGCGGGCCGTCGGCGCCGCGCTCCACCCGGCGGACCGGCCGCTCGTCTGGCGCGACCCGTGGACGGGCGTCGGTCAGGGCGGATGGCAGTACGCCCGCGTCGAGGAGCACCCCGGCACGCAGCTGGCGTGGGCCGAGGCGATCGTCGACGAGGCGGGGGCCGCCGCCCTCGCCGAGCACGGCGACGTCGCCGGACTGCTCGCGGCCGAGGCCCTCCGCATCGCCGCATGGCGACCCCGCTGGAGCCGCGAGGTCGACGAGCGCTCGCTGCCGCACGAGACCGACTGGCTGCGCAGCGCCGTGCACCTCGACAAGGGCTGCTACCGGGGTCAGGAGACCGTCGCCAAGGTGCACAACCTCGGCCACCCGCCGCGCCGCGTGGCGATGCTGCACCTCGACGGGAGCGAGAGCGTTCTGCCCGCGCCCGGCGCGGTGGTGCGCGACGGGGAGAGCGAGGCGGGGCGCATCACGTCCGTCGCGCGCCATCACGAGCTCGGACCCATCGCGCTCGCCGTGCTGACCCGGCGCACACCCGCCGACGCCCCGCTCGTCGTCGACGTCGACGGGGTGGCCGTCGCCGCCGCGCAGGAGGTCGTGGTGCCCGCCGACGCGGGGGCCACGGCCGAGGTGCCGCGCATCACGCGCCTCTCGCGCCGCCCGCTCGCCCAGTAGGCGGCGCGTCCGCGCCGCGCTGCCCGCCGAGCGGGGAGCGTGCGCTCACTCCGCCGGCGCGACCGCCGACCAGGGCAGGGTGATCTCGCCGAGGCGCCAGCGGCGCGGCGCGCGCGCGATCGGCCATCCGCCGCGACGCAGCGCGTCGACCGTGGCCAGCCACCGCTGCACGGGGCCGAACGTCGACAGTGGCGCCGCGCGCTCCCATTCACTGTCGAGCGCCTGCAGGAACGCGTGGACCGGCTCGCCGGGCACATTGCGGTGGATGAGGGCCTTGGGCAGCCGCTCGGCGACGACGCCGGGCCGCTCCAGCTGCGCGAGACGCAGCGAGACGGAGAAGCGGAGCGGCTCGCCCGACGGCGCGACGTCGACCCACGACGAGATGCGCCCGAGCTCATCGCACGTGCCCTCCACCAGCACCCCCTCCGGAGCCAGGCGCTCCGCCATCCGGCCCCACGCGCCGCGCACCTCGTGCTCGTCGTACTGGCGCAGCACGTTGAACGCGCGGATCACAGCCGGGCGTCGCCCGCCCTCGAGGGGCACCTCGAAGCCGCCGCGCGCAAACGACACGGGCAGGTCCGCCGCGAACACGGTGCGCCCCGCCCGCACCTCCTCGAGCTGGGCCCGCGCACGCGCCACCCGCTCGGGGTCGATCTCCAGCCCGCGCACCGCGACGTCCGGCCGCGCGCGGCGCAGACGGCTCGCGAGCTCGAACGCCGTCACCCCGCTCGCGCCGAAGCCGAGATCGACGACGAGCGGATGGTCGGCGTCGCGCAGGGCGGGATGGGCGGCGATCCAGCGGTCCACGCGACGGAGCCGATTGGTGCCGGTGGTGCCGCGGGTGGGGCGGCCCTCGGTCGTCGGCATGCCTCCATTCTCGCCCGCCGTCGACGGCGCCGCCGTCGGCCGCCCCGCCGCGGCTCGGTAGCATGGCGGGTATGACGCACACCCTGATCCTGCTCCGCCACGGGCAGAGCGACTGGAACGAGAAGAACCTCTTCACCGGATGGGTCGACGTCCGACTCACCGAGCAGGGGAAGCGCGAGGCTCAGCGCGGCGGGGAGCTGCTGCGCGAGCAGGGCGTCCTGCCCGACATCCTGCACTCCTCGGTGCTGAGCCGGGCCATCCAGACCGCCGACATCGCGCTCGACGCGGCCGACCGTCTGTGGATCCCCGTCAAGCGCTCGTGGCGCCTCAACGAGCGCCACTACGGCGCGCTCCAGGGCAAGGACAAGGCGCAGACGCTCGCCGAGTTCGGCGAGGAGAAGTTCATGGAATGGCGCCGTTCGTTCGACGTGCCGCCGCCCGTGATCGACCCCGAGGACGAGTACGCCCAGACGCACGACCCGCGCTACGTCGGCATCGACGGCGAGATCCCCGGCACCGAGTCGCTGAAGATCGTCATCGACCGCCTGCTGCCGTACTGGGAGGGCGAGATCGTCCCCGATCTCAAGGCCGGCAAGACCGTGCTCGTCGCCGCTCACGGCAACTCGCTGCGCGCGCTCGTGAAGCACCTCGACGGCATCAGCGACGACGACATCGCCGGCCTCAACATCCCGACCGGCATCCCGCTCGTGTACGAGCTCGACGACGACATGAAGCCGACCGGCGCGAGCCGCTACCTCGACCCCGAGGCTGCCGCCGCCGGTGCCGCCGCCGTCGCCGCGCAGGGCAAGAAGTGACGCGCTGACTCCGCACGACGAAGCGCCCCGCCGATCGGCGGGGCGCTTCGTCGTGCGGGGCGGCTCAGACGCCGAAGTGCGAGGTGCGCTCGTCGGCGGCGGCGATCTCCGGATCCGTGGACCCGGTCCAGTCGCCGGTGGCGAGGTAGACGATCTTCTTCGCGATCGAGACCGCGTGGTCGCCGAAGCGCTCGTGGTAGCGGCTGGCGAGCGCGGCGTCGATGACGTGGCCGACGTCGCCGGAGAACGCCTCGCTCAGCACCTTCTCGTAGACGGTGGCGTGCAGCTCGTCGATGAGGTCGTCGGCGTCGCGGATCTGCGCGGCAAAGGCGAGGTCCTGCGTGCGGAGCAGCTCGACGAGGGTGCGCGCGACGCTGACGTCGAGCTTGCCCATCTTCACGAAGGTGCTCTTCAGGCCCTTCGGGATGGCCCGCTCGGGGAAGCGGGAGCGCGCCAGCTGCGCGATGTGCTCGGCGAGGTCGCCCATCCGCTCGAGCGACGCGCTCGTCCGCAGTGCGCTGACGATGATGCGCAGATCGCGCGCCACCGGCTGCTGCATGGCGAGGGTGTCGATCGCGAGCTCGTCGACCGAGAGCGCGAGCTCGTCGATGCGCGCGTCGTCGGCGATGACCTCCTCGGCGAGCGACACGTCGCCGGTCTCGAAGGCGATCGTCGCCTTGTCGATGGCCACGGTGACCAGCTCGGCGATCTCGACCAGCCGGGTCTGAATGTCCTCGAGGGCCTGGTGGAAGACTTCGCGCATCGGGCGAACCTTTCGTCGGTGTCGGATCTGCCGCAGGCGGCGGCGGTCGCACGTCCAGCGCGCTCGGCGATCCTCGACCTCGAAGGTGAACGGCCGGTGCACGCGGGGTGAACACTGGGTCGAGGCTACCTCGCACGAGCCCGTTCGCAGGGGAGGGCTCTCGGCTGCACTCTACTCTGGAGACATGCACTCCACGCAGCTCGGGCTGCTCGCGCTCGCCCTGGGGATCCTCCTCGGCGTCGGGGTGACTCTGGTCGTGGTGCTCGCGTTCCGCGCGCGCGAGCGCGCGCTGCGGGAGCAGAGCCGAGCGGTGCCACCCGCGCTCATCGCCGCGCTCGACGTGATCGACGACGCGAGCGCGATCGTCGACGCCTCCGGCGCCGTGGTGGCCGTCTCCGCGCCGGGCACGTGGCTGGGCCTCACCCCCGGGCAGGGGCTGCACGAGGCCGAGCTGCGCGAGCTCGTCAAGGCCGCGCGGCTCGGCGGCGGCGCGCAGACGCAGACGATGCGGATCCGGCGGGGGCGCATCTCCGACGAATCGCGGCTGGTCGTGGCCCGCGCCGCGAGGATCGCCGACCGCCTCACCCTGCTCATCGTGCGCGACATCTCCGAGCAGGAGCGCCTGCAGCAGATGCGGCAGGACTTCATCGCCAACACCAGCCACGAGCTGAAGACGCCCGTCGGCGCGATCGGGCTCCTCGCCGAGGCGATGGATTCCGCGTCCGACGATCCGGATCAGGTGCGCCGCTTCGCCGGTCGCATGTCGGCAGAGGCCCGGCGCCTCGGCGAGCTCACCGCGCGCATCATGAACCTGTCGAAGCTGCAGGCAGCCGACGAGCTCACCGAGGTCGGCGACGTCGCGATCGACGAGGTCGTCGCCGCGGCGATCGAGCAGTACCAGGTGCAGGCCGGCTCCGCCGAGGTCGTCCTCGTGCGCGGCGGGGATCGCGGGCTGCACGTCCGCGGATCCGCGACCATCCTCGTCGAGGCGCTCGGCAACCTGATCGCCAACGCCATCGCCTACTCGCCCCGCGGATCGCGCGTGGGGATCGGCGTGCGCGGCACGGCCGAGGCCGTGGAGATCGCCGTGACCGACCAGGGCATCGGCATCGCCGAGGCCGATCAGCAGCGCGTGTTCGAGCGCTTCTACCGCGCTGATCAGGCCCGCTCCCGCCGCACGGGCGGCACGGGCCTCGGGCTCGCCATCGTCAAGCACGCGGTCAGCCGGCACGGCGGGGAGGTGCGGCTGTGGTCGCAGCCCGATCGCGGGTCGACGTTCACCATCCGGCTCCCGCGCACGGATGCGCCGCTGACCGGCGAGATCCCGGGACGACGCAAGAAGAAGGGCTCCCGCGCGGTCGACGCCGCGTGAGGGCAGCCCACGGAAGGAAAGAGGACGAATGACGCGTGTGCTGCTGGTGGAGGACGAGCCCGATCTCGCCGACCCGCTCGCCTACCTCCTGCGCCGGGAAGGGTACGACGTGGAGATCGCGGAGGACGCCGACACCGCGCTCGCCTCCTTCCGGAGGGAGGAGCCAGCGGTAATCCTGCTCGACCTCATGCTGCCGGGCATGCCCGGCACCGAGGTGTGCCGTCAGGTGCGCACGACCTCCGCGGTGCCGATCATCATGCTCACCGCGAAGGACTCCGAGGTCGACATCGTCGTGGGGCTCGAGCTGGGGGCCGACGACTACGTCACCAAGCCGTACTCCGCTCGGGAGCTGCTGGCCCGCATGCGCGCGGTGATGCGGCGCACGGCGCCCGCGGAGGCGGATCTCGACGAGCGCGTGCTGCAGGGCGGGCGCGTGACGCTCGACATCGACCGGCACACGGTCGCGGTCGACGGCGCCCCGATCAACATGCCGCTGAAGGAGTTCGAGCTGCTCGAGGTGCTGATGCGCAACTCCGGTCGCGTGCTCACCCGCGGGCAGCTCATCGACCGCGTGTGGGGCAGCGACTACTTCGGCGACACCAAGACGCTCGACGTGCACATCAAGCGCATCCGCTCCCGCATCGAGGTGACCCCGAGCGAGCCGGCGATGCTGGTGACGGTGCGCGGCCTCGGCTACCGCTTCGAGGGCTGAGCGCTACCGCCAGCGCCGAGTGCGCAGGGAAGGGGCCGAGCGGGAGGATCTCCGCTCGGCCCCTTCTCGCGCAGTGCGCGAGGTGTCAGTGCTCCTCGCCCTCGACGGGCGCGGGCGTCTCCTTCTCGCAGTCGCTGGAGCCGTTGCCGGGAACGAGGTCCTCGAACTGCTCGAGGCAGCCATTCAGCACGGGCACCTCGGCCAGGACGCCCTCGGCGTCGCCGGACTGGAAGTAGATGGGGAGCGTGGCGCCCGGGATGGTGTCGATCGCGTCGAGGAGCAGCGGGTCCTCGGCGGTCGTGCCCAGGCTCACCACGGAGTCGGCCGGCACGCGGACGGTGGTCGACTCGTCGCCCCACTCGAGGGTGAGGGTCTCGCTGCTGTCGGTGCGGTTCACGAGGGCGGCGGCGAGGTTGCCCTGCTCGCCCTCGTCGTCCGCGATCACGACCGCATTGCGGATCTCGATGGGCGCGCCCTCCGCGTCGGGCACTGAGACGCCGTCGGACGGGGAGTAGGAGATCGTCGTCGCCTGCGAGGTGACGGCCTGGCAACCCGTGGCTCCCAGGATGACGAGGCCGGCAAGGGCGGCGGACGCGAGTGCGCGCGAGTTCACGGATCCTCCAGATGGTGCGGCGTCGCCCGTCGAGCGGACGCTTCCAGCCCATCCTAAAGGGATGAGCGGGGTTCCCGTGGTCACGGATGGCCCCGCGAGCGTCGCGGAGGGCGGCGAACCTTAGTGCATCCTCAGCTGTGATATCCTGGAGATCGCCGAAAGGACACATTTCTATGCTTTTTGAGGTTGGCGAGACCGTCGTCTACCCCCACCACGGGGCCGCGACGATCACCGAAGTCAAGACCCGCGTCATCAAGGGCGAGGAGAAGATCTACCTCAAGCTGAACGTCACGCAGGGCGACCTCGTCATCGAGGTTCCCGCCGACAACGTCGACCTGGTCGGCGTGCGCGACGTCATCGGCCAGGAGGGGCTCGACAAGGTCTTCGAGGTGCTGCGTGCGCCGTTCACCGAGGAGCCCACGAACTGGTCGCGCCGCTACAAGGCGAACCTCGAGAAGCTCGCCTCGGGCGACGTGATCAAGGTGAGCGAGGTCGTGCGCGACCTGTGGCGTCGGGACCAGGACCGCGGGCTCTCCGCGGGCGAGAAGCGGATGCTCGCGAAGGCTCGGCAGATCCTCGTCTCCGAGCTCGCGCTTGCGGAGAAGGTCGAGGAGGAGCGGGCAGTCGAACTCCTCGACGAGGTGCTCGCGAGCAGCTGACGCGCTCCACGCGATCCCCGAACGGCCCGGCTCACCCCTCGGTGACCCGGGCCGTTCGCCGTCTCCACGGGTAGCGTGAGGGCGTGACCACCTTCGCGCCCTCGCCCCGTGTCGCCGTCATCGTCGTCGCCGCCGGATCCGGTACCCGCCTCCAGGCGGGCGCTCCGAAGGCCTTCGTCGGACTCGACGCGCAGACGATCCTGCATCACTGCCTGCGCGGCGTGTTCGATGCGCGGTCCGCGCAGGTCGTCATCGTCGCGCCCGAGGAGCGGGTGGGCGAAGCGCTCGCCGATGCGCAGGACGCCGCCGGAGAACGCCGCGACCTCGTCTCCGTCGTCGCCGGCGGCCGCACGCGCCAGGAGTCGGTCGCGGCCGGGCTCGCCGCCGTCTGGCCCGACGTCGAGATCGTCCTCGTGCACGACGCCGCCCGCGCACTCGCGCCCGCCGCGCTCATCGATCGGGTCGTCGCCGCCGTGGAGCGGACCGGGTGGGGAGTCGTGCCGGTGCTGCCCGTCGTCGACACCATCAAGCAGGTCGAGGGCGAGACCGTGACGGCCGTCGTCGACCGCTCGCAGCTGGCGGCCGCGCAGACGCCGCAGGGCTTCCGACGCGACGTGCTGGGGGCCGCGTACCGGGTCGCCGACACCGAGTACACCGACGACTCCGCGCTCGTCGCGGCCGCCGGCCATCCGATCGCCACGGTGACGGGCGACCAGCGCGCGTTCAAGATCACGACCCCCGACGACCTCGAGCGCGCGCGCTCCCTCATCGGCGCGCCCCGCGCCATCCCCGCCCTGCCGCGCGTCGGCGTGGGGACCGACGTGCACGCCTACGGCGGCGAGGGTGCGCTGTGGCTGGCGGGCCTCGAATGGCCGGGCGAGCGGGCGCTGTCGGGGCACTCCGACGGCGACGCCGTCTCGCACGCGATCGTCGACGCGCTGCTGTCGGCGGCGGGTCTCGGCGACATCGGCGGCCGCTTCGGCACCGACCGGCCGGAGTTCGCCGGGGCGCACGGCGCCGCCTTCCTCGCCGACACCCGCGCGCACCTCGCCGCCGAGGGCTGGGCGATTGGCAACGTCTCGGTGCAGGTGCAGGCCGCGCGCCCGAAGTTCGCCCCCCGCCGCGCGGAGGCCGAGGCCGCCCTGTCGGCCGCGCTCGGCGGTGCTCCCGTCAGCGTCGCGGCGACGACCACCGACGGCCTCGGCTTCACGGCCGACGCCGGTGTGCAGGCGTTCGCCGTGGCGGTCGTCTACCGCCGCTGAGCGGCCGGACGCCGCGCGTCAGAGTGCGCGCGTCATGAAGGTCGACAGCGGGTCCGGCCGGTAGTCGTCGAACGGCGCGCACGTCACGAAGCCCTCGCCGCCGTAGAGCCGTCGCGCGGGCAGGAACGCCGCGTCGCTGCCGGTCTCCAGCCACAGCGACGTCATGCCGCGGGCGCCGGCTTCCGCGATGATGTGCCGCAGCAGGGCGCGGGCGACGCCGCGACCGAGGTGGGCGGGCGCCGTGCGGAACGACTTCAGCTCGCCGCGTTCGGCGTCGAGGACCTTGAGCGCGCCGATCCCCGCCACCTCGTCGTCGATCCGCGCCGCCCAGACCGTCACGGAGGGATCTCGGAGTCCGGCGAGATCGAGCGCGTGCACGCTCTCCGCGGGGGTGCCCGCGAGCATGCCGGCGAGGTGCAGCTCGGCGAGCGCCCGCGTGGCGGGCTCGTCGAGGTCGGCGGGGCGGATGGCGATGGTCATCGGGTCTCCTGTCGGACGTTCCGGGGGCGACGGGCTCCCCAGGCGATGAGGGCGAGGCCCGAGGCCAGCACGACGAGCCCGGCGGCCCCGAGCGGAGCGAGCCGCTCGCCGAGGACGGCGATGCCGAGCACGGTCGCGGTGAGGGGCTCCGCGAGGGTCAGGGTCGCGGCCGTCGCCGCCTGCACTGCCTGCAGGCCCCAGGTGAACGCGGCGTAGGCGAGCGTGGTCGTGCCCAGTCCCAGCCAGAGGGCCACGGCCATCCCGCGCGGCTCGCCGAGCCACGACGCGTCCTGCGTGAGCAGCAGGGCGACCGCGAGCACAGCCGCGACGGCCCCCGCCGCGCCCATGATGGTGAGCGGTCGCCATCCGCCGTCGAGCAGTCGACGCTGCGACACCGTGAAGACCGCGAACGACGCGCCGGCGCCCACCGAGGCGGCCACGCCGAGCGGCGAGGTGCTGGCCTCGGTCTGCCCGCCGAAGGCGAGGACGGCGACCCCGGCGGTGGCGAGCGCCGTCGCCGTGAGCCAGAGGCCGCCGGGGGAGCGGCGCGTGAGCGCCCACTCGAGCGTGCCGGCCAGCACGGGCGACGAGCCGAGGGCGATGACGGTGCCGACGGCGACGCCGTTGATCGACGTGCCGAGGAAGAACAGCGGCTGGTAGGAGAACAGGCAGGTGCCCGCGAGCGCCATGAGAAGCGCCGCGCGCCCGGTGAGGCGCGGCGAGCCGGCGGGACCGCGCGCCCGCCCGCGCGCGCCGGCGGCCGCGGCGACCAGCGCGAGCGCCACGCCGCCGACCGCGACGCGAACGGCTCCCACGCCGAGCGGGGTCGTGCCGTCCGGACCGAGCGCCTGCGTGGTGCCGGTGGTGCCGAACAGCACCGCGGCGGCGAGCACGGCGAGAACGGGGAGCACCCTACGGTTCTACACGGCCAGACGCGGACGGCCCATTCGCCGGGGCTCGGCGGGGCACGGCCAGTAGTCTGAGGGGGTGACCCTCCGGCTGTACGACTCCCGCGCGCAGGCCCTGCGCGACTTCGCGCCCCTCGACCCGGAGAACGTGACCCTCTACGTCTGCGGGCCGACCGTGCAGTCCGGGCCGCACATCGGCCACATGCGCGCCGCCCTCGCCTTCGACCTGCTGCGGCGCTGGCTGGCGGCGCGGCATCCCCGCGTGACCTTCGTGCGGAATGTCACCGACATCGACGACAAGGTGCTCGCGAACGCGACGGACGACGAGCCGTGGTGGGCGCTCGCGTACCGCACCGAGCAGGAGTTCTCCGCCGCGTACGCGGCCATCGGCATCCTCCCGCCGACGTACGAGCCCCGCGCCACGGGATCGATCCCGCAGATGCAGGAGCTCATCCAGGAGCTCGTCGACCGCGGGCACGCCTACGCCGCCGGGGGCGACGTCTACTTCGATGTCCGCTCCTGGCCCGGCTACGGAGCCCTCACGCGCCAGTCGGTCGACGCTATGGAGGACGCCGCCGACGCCGACCCGCGCGGCAAGCGCGACCCGCACGACTTCGCGCTCTGGAAGGGCGCCAAGGAGGGCGAGCCGGGCAGTGCGACCTGGGCCTCGCCGTGGGGCGAGGGGCGCCCGGGATGGCACATCGAGTGCTCCGCGATGGCGCGCCGGTACCTCGGCGCCGAGTTCGACATCCACGGCGGCGGGCTCGACCTGCGCTTCCCGCATCATGAGAACGAGCTCGCCCAGTCGACCGCGGCCGGCGACGCCTTCGCCCGCTACTGGGTGCACAACGGCCTCGTGACGGTGGACGGCCAGAAGATGTCGAAGTCGCTGGGCAACTTCACGCTCGCGTCCGATGTGCTCGCCGCGCAGGACCCGCTCGTCGTCCGGTACGCGCTCGCCGCGGCGCACTACCGCTCGAACCTCGATCTCACCGAGTCGTCGTGGCGGGAGGCGGACGCCGCGCTCTCGCGCATCCGCACGTTCCTCGAGCGCTTCCTGCGCGCGCATGAGGCCGGCGCCGACGCGGCCGCGCTTCCGGAGGCGTTCGTCGCCGCGATGGACGACGACCTCGGGGTGCCCCAGGCGCTCGCGGTCGTGCACGAGACGGTGCGCGCGGGGAACACCGCCCTCGATGCGGGCGACGAGGCGGGTGCGCGGGGCGCGTTCTCAGCCGTCTCCGCCATGATGGATGTCCTGGGTCTGGATCCGCTCGGCGCACTCGCGCAGGCATCAGGTGACGGACCCGCGGCGGAGTCCCTCTCCGCGCTCGTCGAGCAGCTCATCGCTCAGCGTGCGCAGGCGCGCGCCGCGAAGGACTGGGCCGGTGCCGACCGCATCCGCGACGCGTTCGCGGCCGCGGGCATCGCCCTGGAAGACACCGCACACGGAACCACTTGGAGTATCAATGGCTAAGCCAGGACGGCCCGGCGCCGCGAAGGGCAAGAAGGGCCCCACGAAGGGCACCGGCGGGAAGAACCGCCGCTCGCTCGAGGGCAAGGGCCCGACCCCGAAGGCCGAGGACCGGCCGTACCACGTCGCGCACAAGCGCAAGCAGTCGGCAGAGCGCCTGAACGCGAAGCGCGGCGGCGGCGCGCAGAAGCCCGCGCAGCGCAGCGCGCGCCCGAAGGACGACACCGAGAACGTCACCGGGCGCAACAGCGTGCTCGAGGCGCTGCGCGCGAAGATCCCCGCGACCGCCCTCTACATCGCGCAGCGCGTGGAGATGGACGACCGCGTCAAGGAGATGCTCGTCATCGCGCGCAACCGCGACATCCCCGTGCTCGAGGTCACCCGGCCCGAGCTCGACCGGATGGCCGGGTTCGACGGCGTGCACCAGGGCGTCGCCCTCAAGGTGCCGCCGTACGAGTACGCGCACCCGCAGGATCTCCTCGAGGAGGTCATCGACCGCGGTCGCACGCCGCTGTTCATCGCCCTCGACGGCATCACCGATCCCCGCAACCTGGGCGCGATCATCCGCTCGACCGGCGCGTTCGGCGGCCACGGCGTCATCGTGCCGCAGCGACGTTCGGCCGGCGTGAACTCGGCCGCGTGGAAGACGAGCGCCGGCGCCGCCGCGCGCATCCCCGTCGCGATCGCGCCGAACCTCACCACCACGCTCAAGGAGTTCAAGAAGCAGGGCGTGTTCGTGCTCGGACTCGACGGCGAGGGCGACGTGTCGCTGCCGTCCATCGAGCTCGCCGACCGCCCCGTCGTGATCGTCGTCGGCAGCGAGGGCAAGGGCCTCTCGCGCCTCGTCACCGAGACCTGCGACCAGGTCGTGTCGATCCCGATCTCCGACGTCACCGAGTCGCTGAACGCGGGCATCGCCGCGTCCGTCGCGCTGTACCAGGTGTCGACGATCCGGGCCGCTCAGGCGTAGTCCGCCGCTTCGCACCCGAAGGCCCCGGTCCGATCGGACCGGGGCCTTCGGCGTACCGGGGCGCTGGGCCGCGCAGGCGCGAGTGCTCCGAGACCGCCTGCGCGCTCCCAGGCCGCATGAATGCTCCGAGAACGCGTGCAGCGCACGAAGTCTCGGAGCGTCGGCGCGCGGAAGGCGGAGCGGAGGCGCGGTCTCGGCGCGAAGGCGCGGTATCCGAGGGATGGCGCGATGTCGTTCGCGTGGTCCGCGAGCGAGCAGGCGGTCTCCGAGCGAGGACACGGCGAGGTGCCGTGGGCGGGCGAGGCGGCTGGGCGAGCGTGGTGCCCCGGGCGAGCGCGGTGCCCCGACGGCTGCTCGAGCCACAGCGGATGGCCCCGCTCGCGTGAGCGGGGCCATCCGCCGGGTCAGACGAGGTCGCGCCAGTCGCGAGTGGGGCCGGTCGTCGACATCGTCGAGGTGAGCGTCTCGGTGAGGGGGCCCATGATCGTGGCCTCGTCGCGGCGATGCCGGAGCACGTCGCGGATGTAGCTCGTGAGGGTCTCCGCGAGCGGCACCGAGGCGCCGCGCTGCTGCGACAGGTGCCAGCGGTGCTCGAGCACCTGATGGAACACCTCCGCCGGCTCGAGCTTCGTGCGCAGCTCGTACGGGATGGCGCGGACCACGGGCTCGAAGACGCGGGTGAGCCACTCGTGCGCCGCCACGTCCTCGTCACGGCTGCGCGCGGTGCGCGACCGGTACTCGTCGAGGTCGTTGAGCAGACGGCGGGCCTGGTTCTCCTCCGCATCGAGGCCGGTGAGCCGGAGGAGCCGACGCCGGTGGTGGCCCGCGTCGACGACCTTCGGCTGGATGGACACGCGCGTGCCCTCGGGATCCGTCTCGATGGTCATCTCGTCGATGTCGAAGCCGAGGGCGTTGAGCCGCTCCACCCGCTCGGTGATGCGCCACGCCTCGGTGAGGGCGAACGACTCCGCCTCGGTGAGGGCCGACCACAGCTCGCGGTAGGTGGCGACGAGCTGGTCGGCGACCTCGACCGCGTCCACGCCGATCTCCACGCGGCCGCCGGCCTCGAGATCCATGATCTCCCCGGCGATGTTCGTCCGCGCGATGTCGATGTCGTGCTCGCGCTGGCCATCCGTCAGCCCGCCCTCGTAGATGTCGCCGGTCTCGGCATCGACGAGGTACGCGGCGAACGCGCCCGCGTCGCGGCGGAAGAGGGTGTTGGAGAGCGAGACGTCGCCCCAGCGGAAGCCCACCTTGTGCACGCGCACGAGGAGCAGCGCCAGGGCGTCGACGAGCCGCGTGGCGGTGTCGGGGCGCAGCGTCTGCGTGAAGAGCGCGCGGTACGGCATCGAGAACTTGAGGTGCGCGGTGACGAGGGCCGCCGGCAGCGGCCGCCCCTGCTCGTCGGCGCGCCCGTCGATGACGGCGACCCGACGCACGCACGGCGCCTCGAGACGCTGCAGCGCGCCCAGCAGGTCGTACTCGCGCTGCGCCATCTCCGCGGTCGTCTCCTTGACGGCGATGACGGTCTCCGACAGCTGGCTGAAGCGCACGATGTGGCGCGAGATGCCCTTCGGCAGCTTCACGATGGCGCTGCTGGGCCACTCCGCGAGGGGGATGCGCCAGGGCAGCGTCAGCAGCTGAGGGTCGATCTCGGCGGCGGTGATGCGGAGGGAGTCGGGCATGTACACGATCCTCTCGCAGAAACGCCGACGGCGCGGCCGGACCAGGAGGTCCGACCGCGCCGCGGTGCGAGGGTCACGCCGAGGCGATGGCCTTGTCGAGCAGGCGCTCGCCGGTCTCCGCGTCGAAGACGTGGATGTGGTCGGGCGTCGGCAGCAGCGAGACGGTCTCGCCGGCCATGGGGTGCGAGCGGCCGTCGACGCGTGCGACGATCTGCGCGTCGGAGCCCTCGACGTGACCGTAGAGGTAGCCGTCCGCGCCGAGCTCCTCGACGAGGTCCACCTTGACGGCGAGGCCGTCGGCGCCGCCGGGGCCGACGATGAAGTCCTCGGGGCGGATGCCGACGGTGACCTGCGAGCCGTGCGCGCGGTTGAGCGCGGTGGACTCGACGGGGACCACGCGCGTGCCGAAGGCGATGCCGCCCTGGGCGATGGGGGCCGGGAAGAGGTTCATCGCGGGCGAGCCGATGAAGCCGGCGACGAACACGTTGTTCGGCTTCTCGTACAGGTCGCGAGGGGTGCCGACCTGCTGGAGGACGCCGTCCTTGAGCACCGCGATGCGGTCGCCCATGGTGAGCGCCTCGGTCTGGTCGTGCGTGACGTAGACCGTGGTGACGCCGAGGCGGCGCTGCAGCGATGCGATCTGCGTGCGGGTCTGCACGCGGAGCTTGGCGTCGAGGTTCGACAGCGGCTCGTCCATGAGGAACACCTGCGGCTCGCGGACGATCGCTCGTCCCATCGCGACGCGCTGACGCTGACCACCCGAGAGGGCCTTCGGCTTGCGGTTGAGGTACTGCTCGAGGTCGAGGAGCTTCGCCGCCTCCTGCACGCGCTTCGCGCGCTCGTCCTTGTTGACGCCGGCGATCTTGAGCGCGAAGCCCATGTTCTCGGCGACGGTCATGTGCGGGTACAGCGCGTAGTTCTGGAAGACCATCGCGATGTCGCGGTCCTTCGGCGGCACGTCGGTGACGTCGCGGTCGCCGATGAGGATGCGGCCGTCGTTGACCTCCTCGAGGCCCGCGAGCATGCGCAGCGACGTGGACTTGCCGCAGCCCGAGGGGCCGACCAGGACGAGGAACTCGCCGTCGCCCACTTCGAGGTTGAGGTTGTCCACCGCGGGGCGCGTGCCGCCCGGGTAGAGCCGCGTGGCGTCGTCGAAAGTGACACTGGCCATGACTGTTCTCCTTCACCGGCAGGTACGTGCCGGACGATCCGTAGTGAATGGAATCGACGGGGTGAGCCGCCGCAGGTCCGTCGTTGGACCTGGGGACAGTATGGCATCGATCGGCGACTTTCGGGGGAGTCGCTTTCCGACCCAGCGGATGGCGGTGGCCCCGCCGGTGGGAAAGGCGGCATTCGTGCACCTGGTGCGTGGGTGTTTCTCAGTGACCCGCTCTAGCATCGTCGAGGTCGACCGCCCTGAACCCGAGGCGGCGAGGGGGAGTGCAGCAGGCGATGACGAACGAGAATCCGATCGTTCCCGCGGGCAGCGAGCGACGCGACGCCGTGCGGGAGAAAGCGCAGAAGGTCCAGGCCAGGCAGACGCGAGCGAAGGCGCTGCGTCGCGGCGGGATCGCGCTGGTGATCGTCGCGGCCGTCGCCGCCATCGCCTTCGCGGTGACGAGCGCCGTGCTCCCCGCACTCAACCGGCCGACGCTGTCGCCCGAGAACCTCGACGACAACGGTCTGGTCGTGGGGAAGGGCGATGACCTCACGCCCATGGCCACGACCTCGCTGCAGACCGAGGAGCCGGCTCCCGAGGCCGACAGCGCCTCGGGCTCGTCCGCGTCGTCGGTGAGCATCCGCGTGTACGTCGACTACCTCTCGGAGGGGTCGGCGGAGTTCGAGCAGACCAATGCCGCGCAGCTCGCCGAGTGGGTCTCGCAGGGTGCGGCGGATCTCGCCTACCACCCCGTCGCCCTCCTCACCGCGAAGTCCAACGGCACCAAGTACTCCCTGCGCGCAGCCGGCGCCGTCGCCTGCGTGCGCACGCACTCGCCCGAGGCCGCGCTCGCCTACAACCACGCTCTGCTGGTCGATCAGCCCTCCGCCGACAGCGACGGCTACACCGACGACGAGCTCGCCTCCATGGCCGCCGCCGTCGGCGCCGACGACGCGGACGCCGTGCGCGACTGCATCGAGAACGAGGACTTCGTCACCTGGGCGAGCGACACCACGCAGGACGTGCTGCAGAAGCCGCTGCCCGACACCGACGGCGTCGAGCTCGCCGGTGCGCCGATGATCCTCGTGAACGGCCGGCCCTACCAGGGCCAGCTCGACGACCCGGCCGAGTTCGCGCAGTTCGTGCTCACGGTGTCGAGCGACGCGTACTACTCCACCGCGACGCCGACGCCCGCGCCCGCCGAGTAGCGGGAGCGGCCGTCGCGCGACGGTATGCTTTCCTGGTCCCTTCGGGGCCATCGCCGGCTTAGCTCAGTTGGTAGAGCACCTGTCTTGTAAACAGGGGGTCATCGGTTCGAACCCGGTAGCCGGCACCACATTTCTCCGCGTGGACGCGAGTGCTCTCGCCGTCAACTATGCTGATCGGCGAGCGAATCCTTCACGCCGTGCGTTTCCCAGAGGCGCGTGCGGGGACCGCTCGTCGCAGGGCCAATCGGGGGCGTAGTTCGGCTACGACACACGCCTGCCCTGCCGGCGCCTCTCCTGGGTGAAGACCCCCCGGGGAGGCGTCGTCATCTCACCCGCGACACCTCACCTCGGGCGCGAGACCTCGTCCGCCGCACGCGGTCTCGCGCACGGCATGAGGTCTCGCGGGAAGGGCAGGGGCAGGGCGCCCGAGCGAGCGGGTCAGCTCCCCAGGCGGATGGCCGTGGCGGCTTCCGCGCAGATTCCCCAGAGCGCGTAGGCGCCGAGTGCGAGGGCGAGCAGCTTCTCGCGCCCCGACCCCGTGTCGCCGAGCACCGGCACCGCGACGCCGCCGCCACGCAGCCAGACGTGGCGCAGCAAGGGAGTGCGCCGCGCCCACCGGGGCGCGGGGATGCGGATCGGCCAGAGGAACGGCACGCCGCCGGTCGTCAGCAGATCGCCGACGATATGCGCGACGTAGCCGACGCCGAGGCACCAGGGCAGCCACGTCAGCTGCTCGGGAGCGAGCAGGCCCGCGATGGCGCCGAGCGCCGCGCCGCCGAGCCAGGCCGGCCCCCAGCGCCGCGCGATGCGGAGTGCCTTGAGTGCGGGCGCGGTGCACGCCGCGACGGCCAGCGCGACGCCGAGAAGGAACGGCTCCGCGTCGCCGCCGGGCTGCCAGACGAGCTGGCCGAGGAAGCGCATGCCGATCATCACTGCGACGACCGCCAGCAGCGAGTGCATGCCCTTGCGGTGCCCGCCGGACACCGCGCCGAGCACCTCGGCGGCCAGTCGCCCGGCGACGGGAACCGCACGGGCCACGGTCGCGCTGTGGTGATCGGCATCGGGCAGGAGCGCCGCCCCCGCGGCGATGGGCGCGCCGAGGAGGACCGCGGCGGGCGTCAGCTCGTGGACGCCGACGGCGGGAAGGGCCGTGGCAGTGAGCGCGATCCAGGCGGCGGCACCGCTGGCGGCGTGAGAGGTCCCCATCATGGCGGCGGGCGCTCCTTCGAGAGGTCGAGGCGAATGCGCGTCACGCCGTCGGGACGATCGCCAGGCTACGTCCGACCGCCGACATCGCCGGGGCGGCGCGAGCGCCGATCCCGGACATCTGGCGCCCTCTCAGCCCCACTCGGGTAGACTGACGGGAGCTTGCAGTGCGAACTCGCCGCCTCTCACGGCCCTCGCCTCAGCTCACCGGCCCAGCGCCATCCGCCGCACCGAAGCGAGCGGGAGTCGCCGCGGCCGTCGCATCCGGGCCATCCGCCCGCGGGTGCCCGCAACAGACGAGAAGAGTGAACATGACCATGCCCCGCCTCCACGACCCGCACCATACCGGCGAGCCGCTTGCCTGGAAGCAGGCGGCAGACGACGTCTTCGTCGCCACGCACGCCGGCGAGTTCGCCGGGTTCGTGACGATCGACGGACACCGCCACTTCGCCCACGACCGCCACAGCCTTCCGATCGGGGAGTACGCCTCCCTCGCTGCCGCCCTCGGCGTGCTCGAGGAGCGCGCGAAGCCGGCCTCGGCCGCCGCGCGCGTGCGCTCGACCCGCACCCGCCGTCGCGCGCGCTCCGCGCTCGTCTGAGCGCGACCCGCCCGGGCTCGACCCTGCTGAGCGCGACCCGCCCGGGCTCGACCTAGCGGGCGTCCCCGCCGGGCATCCGCCCGAGCACGCGGTCGGGGTCGACCGCCGCGCGGAACGCCTCCCGTTCGCGGGGCGGGCGCCCGCCGACGTAGAGCCAGCCGAGCAGCTTCTCGCGGCGCGTGAGGCCGTGCGCCTTCGCGACAGCGGCGGCGCGGACGAATCCGCCGGTGCGCCACATGACGCCCCACCCCGCCTCGTCGAGGAGCAGGCTCAGCATGTGCGCGACGCCCGATGCCACCGCCTCCTGCTCCCACTCCTCGACCTTGTCGCTCGGCTGGGGGCTCGAGACGATCGCGATGAGAAGCGGCGCGCGCAGCGGCTTCATGGAGGGGCCGTCGCCGGTCGCCTCGCCGATGGCCCGGCCGAGGCGCAGCCGATCGTCGCCGCGCAGCTCGATGAGCCGCCACGGCGTGAGATTCGCGTGGTCGGCGACGCGCGAGGCCGCCGCGATGAGGGGCAGCAGCTCCTCGCGCGTGGGTGCGTCGTCGGTGACCTTCGACCAGGAGCGTCGGGCTCGGACGGACTCCAGCGCCGAGCCCGAGGTCGGCGTGCTCACGCCTCTGGCGTGAAGTTCAGCGACAGCGAGTTCATGCAGTAGCGGTCGCCGGTCGGGGTGCCGAAGCCGTCGGGGAAGACATGGCCGAGGTGCGAGCCGCAGTCCGCGCAGCGGACCTCGGTGCGCACCATCCCGTGGCTGCTGTCCTCGAGCAGCTGCACGGCCTCCGGCCGGACCGACTCGTAGAAGCTCGGCCATCCGCAGTGCGAGTCGAACTTCGTGCCGCTCTGGAACAGCTCCGAGCCGCACGCCGCACACGTGTAGAGACCCGCGCGCTCCTCGTCGAGGAGCTCGCCCGTCCACGGCCGCTCGGTCCCGGCCTCACGCAGCACCGCGTACTGCTCGGGCGAGAGCTCCTCGCGCCACTGCTCATCAGACTTCTCGACCTGGTACGACATGCCTCGATTCTACTGCCGCGGCGGATGGCCCGGGCCGGCCGGGTGGGCGGTCGCACGGGGGAGAATGGCCGGGATGGACGAGGTCGAGCAGGTCAGGGAGCGCTTCGCGCGCTTCGCCGCGGAGGAGGCCCCCGGGCGCTCGCACGTGTACGAGGAGTGGGCGCTCCGCGTCGCGTCGGACGACGCGCTCGCCGCCGTTCTCGCGCGCATTCCGGCCGCGCACCGCCAGCCGCCGCTCGTGTTCGCCGTCACGCGGCTGCTCGGCGCTCCGCTCGACGCGGCGGAGTGGGCCGCCTTCGTCTTCGCCCGCGCCGACGACATCGTCGCCGAGTGCGCTGCCCGCAGCCTGCAGACCAACGAGCCGCTGCGGTGCGCGGCGCTGCTCCCCGCCCTGTCGCTCATCGACGGGCCGATCGCCCTCCTCGAGCTGGGCGCCTCCGGCGGCCTGTGCCTGTACCCCGACCGCTACTCCTATCGCTACGCCGTCTCCTCCGGCGAGGGGATGGCGGTGGATCCGGTGGATGGACCGTCTCGCGTCGTGCTCGCTGCAGAGTGGGACGGACCGCCGACGCCGCTGCGGATGCCCGAGGTCGTGTGGCGCGCGGGCATCGACCTGGAGCCGCGCGACCCGCACAGCGATGCCGACCGCACCTGGCTCACGACCCTGGTGTGGCCGGGGGAGGAGGGGCGGCGCGAGCGCATCGAGACGGCCCTCGACATCGCGGCAGCCGCTCCGCCGCTGCTGGTGTCGGGCGACGCGGGCGACGCGGCCCTCCTCCGTGCCGTCGCCGCCGGCGCTCCCCGTGAGGCGACGCTCGTCGTCTCGACGCCCGGCGTGCTGCCGTACCTGCCGCGCGCGCGCCGCGACGCCCTGATCGCCGCCATCCGGGAGATGGACGCGCGGTGGATCACGCTGGACGCTCCCGGTCTGCATGACGGATGGACCGCGCCGATCGATCGCGGCGCGTGGCCCGGCGGCTTCGCGCTCGCCCTCGACGGGCGAGTGCTCGCCGCGGCCGACCCGCTGGGCGCGCGCGTCGCGTGGCGAGCCTGAACGAGGGCGGCCCTCGGCGGTCGTAGCCTCGGACAATGCCGTCCGCACGCGACCTCGATGACCGCGCCCGCGCCATCCTCGCCTTCGAGGCGAGCTGGAACGGGCACGGCGGCGCGAAGGAGGAGGCGATCCGCGCGCAGCTCGGGCTGACGCCGGCGCGGTACTACCAGCTGCTCGGCCGGCTCATCGAGACCGAGGCGGCGCTCGCCGCGGACCCGCTGCTCGTGCACCGGCTGCGTCGCGTGCGCGACGAGCGCACGGCAGCGCGCCTCCGCGTCGCCAGCGGATCCACCGAGACCGCCCGATAGCATCGAGGGATGCCGAGCAGCTACCCCCGGGACCGCTTCGACGAGATCCCCCGCACATCGGGGCGCGTCGGCGCGCATCGCGCGGAGAACCCCGGGATGAGCACGGCCGCGATGCTCCTGTGGGCGGCGGTCGCCACGGTCGTGCTCATGATCGTGGGCATCGTCGTCTTCCTGCAGCTCTCGCACCAGAGCACGGCACCGACCGCGTCGACCCCGTCGTCGACCGTGCAGACCACGGATCCCGTGGTCGACACCTCCTACTCCGTGCTCGTCCTCAACGGCACCGCCACCGAGGGCCTCGATGACGAGGTCGCCGACCAGCTCACGGCGGCCGGATTCGCCGAGGACGCTCTCACGACCGCCGACTCGGAGACGACCGACTTCGAGGCGACGACCGTGTTCTACGCGGCCCCCGAAGACGAGGCGGCCGCCCGCGGTCTCGCCGAGGCGATCGGCACGGCGCAGGTGGCCGAGAGCACCACCTACAGCGCTGAGGGCGAGAAGCAGCTGACGGTCGTCGTGGGGCTGGACCGCGCGGCCGCGCGCTGACCGGCACCCCTCCCGATCCGCCGCGATTCCGGCTTGCACTCGATGGGGTCGAGTGCCAAAATGGCATTAGCACTCCCGTTGAGAGAGTGCTAAACCCATACCTACGTCCGGGAGGGACGACAAACACATGGCAAAGATCATCGCTTTCGACGAAGAGGCCCGTCGCGGCCTCGAGCGCGGCCTCAACACGCTGGCCGACGCCGTCAAGGTGACGCTCGGCCCGCGTGGTCGCAACGTCGTACTCGAGAAGAAGTGGGGCGCTCCCACCATCACGAACGACGGCGTCTCCATCGCCAAGGAGATCGAGCTCGACGACCCGTACGAGAAGATCGGCGCTGAGCTCGTCAAGGAGGTCGCGAAGAAGACCGACGACGTCGCCGGTGACGGCACGACGACGGCCACCGTCCTCGCCCAGGCGCTGGTCCGCGAGGGCCTCCGCAACGTCGCCGCAGGCGCCGACCCCATCAGCCTGAAGCGCGGCATCGAGAAGGCCGTCAAGGCCGTCACCGACGAGCTGCTCTCCAGCGCCAAGGAGATCGAGTCCAAGGAGCAGATCGCGGCCACGGCCTCGATCTCCGCCGCTGACCCCTCGATCGGCGAGCTGATCGCCGAGGCGATCGACAAGGTCGGCAAGGAGGGCGTCGTCACGGTCGAGGAGGCCCAGGCCTTCGGCACCGAGCTCGAGCTCACGGAGGGCATGCGCTTCGACAAGGGCTACCTGAACCCGTACTTCGTCACGGACCCGGAGCGCCAGGAGGCGGTCTTCGAGGACCCGTACATCCTCATCGCGAACCAGAAGATCTCCAACATCAAGGACCTTCTGCCCGTCGTCGACAAGGTGATCCAGTCGGGCAAGGAGCTCGTCATCATCGCCGAGGACGTCGAGGGCGAGGCGCTCGCGACCCTGGTGCTGAACAAGATCCGCGGCATCTTCAAGTCGGTCGCCGTCAAGGCTCCCGGCTTCGGCGACCGTCGCAAGGCGCAGCTGCAGGACATCGCGATCCTCACCGGCGGCCAGGTCATCACGGAGGAGGTCGGCCTCAAGCTCGAGAACACCGACCTCGACCTGCTCGGCCGTGCCCGCAAGGTCATCATCACCAAGGACGAGACCACCATCGTCGAGGGCGCCGGCGAGGCGGACCAGATCGAGGGCCGCGTCACGCAGATCCGTCGCGAGATCGAGAACACCGACAGCGACTACGACCGCGAGAAGCTCCAGGAGCGCCTCGCGAAGCTCGCCGGCGGCGTCGCCGTCATCAAGGCGGGAGCCGCGACCGAGGTCGAGCTCAAGGAGCGCAAGCACCGCATCGAGGACGCTGTCCGCAACGCGAAGGCGGCCGTCGAGGAGGGCATCGTCCCCGGTGGTGGCGTCGCGCTCATCCAGGCCGCCAAGGTGGCGTTCCAGGGCCTCGAGCTCTCGGGCGACGAGGCGACCGGTGCGAACATCGTGAAGATCGCGATCGAGGCTCCGCTCAAGCAGATCGCCCTCAACGCGGGCCTCGAGCCCGGCGTCGTCGCGAACAAGGTCGCCGAGCTCCCCGTGGGCCAGGGCCTCAACGCCGCGACCGGCGAGTACGTCGACCTGTTCGCCGCGGGCATCATCGACCCGGCGAAGGTCACGCGCTCCGCGCTGCAGAACGCCGCGTCGATCGCCGGCCTCTTCCTCACCACGGAGGCCGTCGTCGCCGACAAGCCGGAGAAGGCAGCCGCCGCTCCTGCCGACCCCACGGGCGGCATGGACTTCTGACCCCCGACGGGTCGGGGCCGGTGACGGCCTGACGTCCATTCACACGAAGGGCCCCTCCGCGAGGAGGGGCCCTTCTGTGCGTCCGGGGGCTGCTCCGGCCTCAGTGGAACATCGCCGCGGCCGACTGCTCGGCGTCGGCGTACTGGGTGCCGGCGATGTTCAGCGCCTGCCCGATGGAGGCGAGCGAATCCTGGATGGCCAGCTGCGCGGAGCGCCACTGGTCCATGACGCCCTGGAAGCCCGCGGCCGCCGACCCCTGCCAGACGGACTGCAGCTCCGCGAGCTGACCCAGCAGCGTGTCGGACTCGCTCTGCAGGCGGTCGCAGGTGGCGCGGACGTTGACGGACTGCGAGACGATGGCATCGCTGTCGGCGGAGAAGATGGGCATCCTGGGCTCCTGTTCGTGACGGCGCCGGTGGTCGACGCGTTCTCACGCTAGGAGCCGGCGGCGGTCTCCTCGCCGTCGTCCACAGCGGTGTCGGCCGACACGGCGGCCGGGGAGGCCTGTGCACGCGGCGACAGCTCGGCGCCCTCTCGTGCGAGGGGAAAGGCGACGCGGAAGGTCGCCCCGCCGCCCGGGGTGTCGTGCACCTCGACCGTTCCGCTCAGCGACTCGACGATGGAGGCCACGATCGACAGGCCGAGGCCGCTGCCTCCGGTCTCCCGCGCCCGCGAGGTGTCCGCGCGCCAGAAGCGCTGGAAGACCTTCTCGCGGATGGACTCGGGAACCCCCTCGCCGTGGTCGACGATCGCGATCCATCCGGTGTGCGCTTCGGCGTCCACCCCGACCTCGATGACGATCGGCGCCTCGGGCGGGCTGTAGCGTCGCGCGTTCCCCAGGAGATTCGAGACGACCTGGCGGATCTTGTCCTCGTCGCCGCGCACGATGGGAGGCAGTGCGACGGGCTTCGACGGCGGCTGCACGGGGATGTCGAGCTGAGTGACGAAGGAGCCTTCGTCTCCGGCAGCGGGGCGGCGACGGCGCAGGGCCGCGGAGGCGCGCGCGATGGCGGCCGTGCGCGGCGGCGCCCACCGTCGGCGCGGGGCGTCGTCCGACTCCGCAGGGCCCTCGAGCTGAGAGAGGTCGGGCAGCGTCACCGAGGCGGTGAGCGCCTGGAAGGTGTGGTCGACGACCGTGACGTCGCGCCCGGGATCCGCTGCCCGCACGTCGAGCGCCGCGTCGTGCGCGATGGGGCGCAGGTCGATGGGGCGGATGTCCAGCTCGCGGTGGTCGTCGAGGCGGGTGAGGGCGAGCAGGTCCTCGACGAGGAGCGCCATGCGCTTGGCCTCGGCCTCGATCCGCTCCATCGCCTTCGCGGTGGCCTCCTCGTCCTGCAGCGCGCCCATCCGATACAGCTCGGCGTAGCCGCGCACGCTCACGAGCGGCGTGCGCAGCTCATGGCTGGCGTCGCCGATGAACCGCCGCATCTGCCGCACGGTCGCGTCGCGCTCGTCGATGGCGCCGTCGATCCGATCGAGCATGGTGTTGATGGCCATCTTGAGGCGGCCGATCTCGGTGCGCGGCTCGATGTCGGTCATGCGCTGGCTGAAGTCGCCCGAGGCGATCTCCATCGCGGTCTCCTCGACCCGGCCGAAGCGGCGGAACGTGAGCGTGACGAGCCCGCGGGTGAGGAACGCGGCGATGATGACGGTCGCGGTCGCGACGAGCGTGAACACCGCGGTGTAGGTGCGCACGAAGGCATCCACGCCGGTGAGCGGCAGCGCGATCATCGTCGCGTACGGCAGGTCGTAGCTCTCCGACTGCAGCGTGTTGACCGAGACAGCGGCGTGGAAGCCCGAGCCCGAGCCGCTCGCGGACTCGAGGATGAGCGTGTCGCCGCGCTTCATGTAGGCCTGATCCAGCGGCAGCTCCCGCGGGAACGCCGGCTCGGGCTGGTTCTCGGCACCCCCGGCCGTGGCGAGCAGCTCGCCCTCGCGGTTGTACATGGCGACGGAGTACTCCGTGCGCGGCTCGTTGTCCGACGGCACGAACATGAGGTCGCCCGATGCCGTCGTGAGGGGAGTGAGCAGCCGCTCGGCGACGTTCGACTGCGCGTACTCCTGCACGGTGCTGTCCACCGTGCTCAGCAGGTTGACGCGCAGGATCGGCAGCGTCGCGAGCCCCGCGGCCAGCAGCCCCGACGCCAGCACGAACACGGTGACGCCGGTGACCTTGGCCCGCAGGCTCACTCGACGCCACCAGCGGGTCACCGTGTCGAGCCTGCGTGCCAGGGCCGGGCCTTTCCTCGGGGCGAGCGGGGCTCGCCGACGGTCAGGAGACCTTGTCGACCTTCAGCATGTAGCCGAAGCCGCGCTTGGTCTGGATGAGCGACTCCGACGTGTGCGGGTCGATCTTGCGACGCAGGTAGGAGATGTAGCTCTCCACGATGCCGGCGTCGCCGTTGAAGTCGTACTCCCACACGTGATCGAGGATCTGCGCCTTCGACAGCACGCGGTTGGGGTTCAGCATGAGGTAGCGGAGGAGCTTGAACTCGGTCGGGCTGAGATCGATCTGCTCGTCGCCCACGTACACGTCGTGGGTGTCCTGATCCATCGTCAGCTCGCCGGCGCGGATGACGGACTCCTCCTCGTCGGTCTGCATCGTGCGGCGCAGCACCGCCTGGATGCGGGCGACGATCTCGTCGAGGCTGAACGGCTTGGTCACGTAGTCGTCGCCGCCGACGTTGAGGCCCTTGATCTTGTCCTCGGTCTCGTCCTTCGCGGTGAGGAAGATGATCGGAGCCGTGTAGCCGGCGTCGCGCAGGCGCTTGGTGACGCTGAACCCGTTCATGTCGGGCAGCATCACGTCGAGCACGATGAGGTCGGGCTCCTCCTCCAGCACGGCGGAGATGGTCTGGGCTCCGTTGGACACGGTCCGAACCTGGAACCCGGCGAAACGCAGGCTCTGGGAGAGCAGGTCGCGGATGTTCGGCTCGTCGTCGACGACCAGGATGCGCGGTGCGGTCATGACCCCATTATGTCGCCGTCGGACGGGGGCGGGTGGGGAATGGCACGCCGACCGCGCGAATCGGCCGGGCGCGGCGGAGCCTCACGCGGCCTCGAGGCGCTCCGCGTCGAGGATCGTGTAGCTGTAGCCCTGCTCCGCGAGGAAGCGCTGGCGGTTCTGCGCGAAGTCCTGGTCGACCGTGTCGCGCGCGATGAGCGTGTAGAAGCTCGCGGTGAGGCCGCTCTGCTTCGGGCGGAGGAGCCGGCCGAGCCGCTGCGCCTCCTCCTGGCGCGAGCCGAACGAGCCGGACACCTGGATGGCCACCGACGCCTCGGGGAGGTCGACCGAGAAGTTCGCCACCTTCGAGACGACGAGGAGCTTCACCTCGCCCGCCCGGAAGGCGCCGAACAGCCGCTCGCGCTCGTCGACGGGCGTGGCGCCGGTGATCTTGGGCGCCCCCAGCGCATCGGCGAGCTCGTCGAGCTGGTCGAGGTACTGCCCGATGACGAGCACCTGCTCGTCGGCGTGCTGGACGAGGATGCGACGGACGGCGTCGATCTTCGCCGGCGCGGTCGCCGCCAGCCGATAGCGCTCGTCGTCGGCCGCCGCGGCGTACTCGAGCCGCTCTGAGGCGGGGAGGTCGACGCGCACCTCGTAGCAGGCGGCGGGGGAGATGAAGCCCTGCGCCTCGATCTCCTTCCACGGGGCGTCGAACCGTTTGGGGCCGATGAGGCTGAACACGTCGCCCTCGCGCCCGTCCTCGCGCACGAGGGTCGCGGTGAGGCCGAGGCGACGACGCGCCTGCAGGTCGGCGGTGAGTTTGAACACCGGTGCGGGAAGCAGGTGCACCTCGTCATACACGACGAGCCCCCAGTCCAGGGCGTCGAGAAGCGACAGGTGCGCGTACTCGCCCTTCCGCTTGGAGGTGAGGATCTGGTAGGTCGCGATCGTGACGGGCTTGATCTCCTTCGACTGCCCGGAGTACTCGCCGATCTCCTCGGCCGTGAGCGTGGTGCGCCGCAGCAGCTCATCGCGCCATTGCCGGGCGGAGACGGTGTTCGTCACGAGGATGAGCGTCGTCGTCCCGGTCGCCGCCATCGCGCCCGCGCCGACGAGGGTCTTGCCGGCGCCGCACGGGAGCACGACGACGCCGGAGCCGTCCGCTCGGAACGTGTCCACGGCCATCCGCTGGTAGGGGCGGAGCGACCAGTCGTCCTCGCGCAGCGAGATGGGGTGCGGAGTGCCGGGCGTGTAGCCCGCGCGGTCCTCGGCGGGCCAGCCGATCTTCAGCAGCTCCTGCTTGATCTGCCCGCGCGCCCACGCCTCGACGACGAAGGAGTCCTCCGTCGGCTGCGCGAGGAGCAGCGGCTGGATGCGCTTGCTGCGGGACACCTCGGTGAGCACCGCGCGGTCGGTGGACGTCAGACGCAGGCGTCCCTCGTCGTCGCGGTCGATGACGAGACGGCCGTACCGCTCCACGGTCTCGCGCAGATCGGTGCTGACCGACGGCGGCACGGGGAACCGCGACCACCGCTCGAGGGTGGCCAGCATGTCGTCGGCGGTGTGGCCGGCGGCGCGCGCGTTCCAGAGGCCGAGCCGGGTCACGCGGTAGGTGTGGATGTGCTCGGGAGCCCGCTCGAGCTCGGCGAACACGGCGAGCTCGTGACGGGCCGTCTCCGCGTCGCGATGGGCGACCTCGAGGAGCACCGTGCGGTCGCTCTGGACGATGAGGGGGCCGTCGGACATAGCTGACGATTCTACCGGCGGGATGGCCGCACGGCTCGGGGCGGGCCCGTCGCGTCGGCCCTCTCCGCCGGCGCCGTCAAGCCGGGCGCACGGAGCGGATGAGCGCCACCGGCAGCGTGCGCTCGACGTCGACTGCGCGGTCGCGCCCGCGGAGTCGCCCGCCCGCCATCCCCGAGGCCTCGAGCGTGAACTCGCGCACCGCCCCGTCCGGCATCGCGACGGTCACGACCACGAGCGCCCGAGCGCGGACGGCGGACTCGAGCTCGCGCTCGCGCCACGCCGCCTCGGCGTCCTCGCCGTGCGCTGCCCGCAGCCGGGCGATGAGCGGATCCAATCTGCGGGAGGAGGGGTCGCTCGCCGGCTGGACGGCGTGCCCGCGGTGCAGCGGGACGGGCGCCCCGCTCTCGTCGACGGCCACGGCCGGATATCGTGCCTCGGTCAGCGCACGGGCGACGGCGTCGCGGGAGACGCGCGTCCGCAGCGCGCCGCCCGCCCGCACGAGCGCGATCGGCTGCAGGGTCTGGTCGACGGCGATGGTCTCGAGGATGCGCGGATCGACGCTCGTCACCCGGGTTCTGCCGTCCTCGGGGTCCGTGTGCACCTGCACGAGGCCGTGCCGCTCGGCGGTGCGCGAGAGCAGGTAGTCGAGCGGCTGCGGGATGCCGGTGAGCGACAGCTCGGAGAGGAACGCGCGGATGGCCTCGGCCGTCTCTCCGGCGGCCAGCGCGGCCGAGAGGGTGGTCTCGCTGAAGCGGTAGGTGGACGCCTGCGCGTGCGTCTCCCGCGTCGCCATCCCGCGCAGCCGGACCTCGAGCGCGGGCGCGAGCGGACCGGGCGAGATCGCCGTGAGGTCGTTCTGCAGGAACACCCGGTCGACCTCGCCGGGGAGGAGCGCGACGAGCGCGGAGGCGTCCGGCGCCGCTCCCTCGCGCATCGGACGCGCCCATGCCGTCTCCCGTCCCTCGCGCCCGTCGAGCTCGCCGAGCCCGAGGAGGATGCCGAGACGCAGCCAGGTCGTCGCGCGCTCCGGCCAGCCGGGATCGAGCGGATAGGCCTTCGCCCATGCCGCGGGGGGCAGCCAGCCTCCTGCCGGCGACCGCACTCCCTCGGGAAGCGCGTCGCGCCATCCGCTCGCCAGTCTCTCCCAGCGCATCCGCGTATCCGCCCGCACCCAGTCCGCCCCCGCCTCGGTCGCGACCCAGGTGCGGTGGAGGGCGTGCAGGAGTCCCGCGACCTCGCCGAGCCGGACCAGGTCGTCGAGCTCGTCGGCGTCGCGCGCCACCTCCTCCTGCAGCAGGCGCCGACGGTCGGCCGCGGCCACCGATCCGCTGCCGACCCGCGCGAGCGGAGCCGAGAGGGCGGCGACGAGCACGTCGGCGAGGGCCGACAGCGTCGTGAAGGCGCGCTCTGCCGCACGCGCGCTCGCCGCGTCGTCCGCGAGGCGCGGCGGCGAGGCGTCGGCGGACGCGAGGTCGATCTCGGCGAGAGCGGCCGCCACGCGGGGAAGGGCGCGGCCATCCGTCCCGACGAGCGACGCAGCCACCATGCCGCCCTGCACGCGGCGACCGCCGGCGAGGGCCGCGAGGGCGTCTCGAGGCAGGAGCCGCAGGGCCGACGCGATCGAGTCCGGCGCGAGCAGAGCCTCCGCCGCGTCGAAGAAGTCGTGCCATCCCACCTGCGGCGAGACGTGGCGCCCCGTGAGGAGCGCGTGGAGGTCGGCGTCGGAGAGGGCGGCCAGCTGCTCAGCCAGCTCGCGTGCCTCGCCGCCGCTCATACGTCAGCCCTCGCGGGAGGCACGTCCCCTTCGCGCGAAGCTCGTGATGAGCAGCGTGAGGAGCAGGAGGAAGGCGACGATCGGGCCGATCAGCTGGACCAGGAAGACCACCGGCCATGCCCCGCCGGAGAAGTCGGTCACGCCGGCCCACGTGGCGATCATGACCGAGAGGAAGCAGCCGATGGAGAGGATGACGACGCCCAGCGACGCGAACGCGAGGATGCGGTCGATGCGGCGGACCGCCGGCTGCGGGCTGGGGTGGGTGCTCATCCTCACCAGGATAGTGGCACCGCGCTAGGCTGGAGGGGAGGGATCGGACGATCCCTCTCTCTACGTCCAGCCGCATCAGCGAGGTTCACATGCCCACCGGCAAGGTCAGGTTCTACGACGACGACAAGGGCTTCGGCTTCATCACGTCGGACGACGGACACGACGACGTGTTCCTGCACGCGAGCGCCCTCCCTGCGGGCGCTGTTGTCAAGGCGGGCACGCGTCTGGAGTTCGGCATCGCGGATGGCCGCAAGGGTCCGCAGGCGCTCTCCGTCCGCGTGCTGGAGGCTCCGCCGAGCCTCGCGAAGGCGTCGCGCAAGAACGCCGACGACATGGCGGTCATCGTCGAGGACCTCGTGAAGCTCCTCGACGACATCGGCGGCGACCTGCGCCGCGGCCGCTACCCCTCCTCGTCGCACGGGCGCAAGGTCGCCGCGGTGCTGCGCAAGGTCGCGGACGAGCTCGATGTCTGACGCCTCCGAACCGGGCGCCGCGCCCGACTCCCGCCTCCTCGAGGCGCACGACCTCGCCCTGGCGGCCCTCCGAGAGGTGACGCCGGCGGAGACGATCGGCGAGCCCGCGGGCTATGCCGTGGAAGAGGGCGGCGCGGTGTCGCTGCGCTTCGAGACCACGCTGAGCGGATACCCCGGCTGGCACTGGACCGTCACCCTCGCGGTCGTCGAGGAGGCCGAGCCCACCGTGCTCGAGGTCGAGCTGCTCCCCGGTGAGGGCGCGCTGCTCGCTCCCGAGTGGGTGCCCTGGTCGGTGCGCCTGCAGGAGTACAAGGCGGCGCAGGCCGCGGCGGCGGAGGCGTCCGACGACGACGCCGAGGGCGACGACGGCGACTCGGACGGCGAGGACTTCGCGGACGACCACGACGAGGACGCCGACGAGGACGACTTCGACGAGGACGGCTCGCCGATCCTGCACGCGGGCGACGTCGACGGGGTCGACATCGACGAGCTCGACGATGAGGACTCCGACGAGGATGACGAGTCGGACGACGATGACGACGACGAGTCGGACGGTGACGACGACTCGGACGAGGATGACGACGACGAGTCGGACGACGACGACTGAGACGCCCCCTCACGAGGAACGCCCCGGCCATCGGCCGGGGCGTTCCTCGTCGAGGGGAAGAGCTCAGCGGTGCGCGAGCACGAAGTCGAGGCAGCGGGTGAGCTGACGCACGTCGTCGGGCTCGACCGAGACGAAGGTCGCCACGCGCAGCTGGTTGCGCCCGAGCTTGCGATAGGGCTCCGTGTCGACCACGCCGTTCGCGCGCAGGGTCTTCGAGATCTCGGCTGCGTCGACGCTGTCGTCGAAGTCGATCGTGACGACGACGGGCGAGCGGTGCGCGACATCCGCGACGAAGGGCGTCGCGACGTCCGACGCCTCCGCCCAGGAGTAGAGGATGTCCGAGGACTCCGCCGTGCGGGCGCCCGCCCACTGCAGACCGCCGTTCTCGAGGATCCAGCCGAGCTGGGAGTCCAGGAGGTGCAGCGTCGTGAGCGCGGGCGTGTTCAGCGTCTGCTGCTTGCGCGAGTTGTCCACCGCATTCCAGAGGCTGAGGAACTCGGGGATGTAGCGGTCGCTCGCGTGGACGCGCTCGACCCGCTCGATCGCGGCCGGAGACATCGCCGCGAACCAGAGCCCGCCATCCGACCCGAGGTTCTTCTGCGGAGCGAAGTAGTAGACGTCCGTCTCGGCCACGTCGAAGTCGATGCCGCCGGCGGCGCTGGTCGCGTCGATGACGGTGAGGGCGCCGGCGTCGCCCGCGACGCGCCGGATCGGTGCGGAGACCCCCGTGGACGTCTCGTTGTGCGGCCACGCGTAGACGTCGACCCCGTCGACCGCCTCGGCGTCGCATCGCGTGCCGGGCTCGGCGCGGCGCACGTCGGGTGCCTCGAGCCAGGGAGCGCCGGCCGCCGTGGCGAACTTGCCGCCGAACTCGCCGAAGACGAGGTTCTGGCTGCGCCGCTCGATGAGTCCGAACGCCGCGGCGTCCCAGAAGGCCGTTGATCCGCCGTTGCCCACCACGATCTCGTAGCCCTCGGGCAGGCGGAGCAGCTGCGCGAGACGCTCGCGCACCTCCGCGACGAGGTTCTTCACGGGAGCCTGGCGGTGCGACGTGCCCAGCAGCGACGATCCCGCCGCGGCGAGGGCGGCCACCTGCTCGGGGCGCACCTTCGAGGGGCCGGAGCCGAACCGGCCGTCGGAGGGGAGGAGATCGGCGGGGATCGTGAGCGTCATGGTGCTCATCCTAGAACGCAGCCTCCCCGGCCCCCGGCCCGCCGTGGTCGCAGGGCGGATGGCTAGGATTGCGCCAGACGCAGACGGAGGATCGATGACCGACCTGATCGACACCACGGAGATGTACCTCCGCACCATCCTCGACCTCGAGGAGGAGGAGATTGTGCCGCTGCGCGCGCGCATCTCGGAGCGGCTCGGGCACTCGGGCCCCACGGTGTCGCAGACGGTCGCGCGCATGGAGCGCGACGGTCTCGTCGTGGTCGCGGAGGACCGGCGGCTGCGGCTGACCGACGACGGCCGCGCCAAGGCCGTCGAGGTCATGCGCAAGCACCGCCTCGCCGAGCGGCTGCTGTCGGATGTCATCGGCCTCGACTGGGCGTACGTGCACGACGAGGCCTGCCGGTGGGAGCACGTCATGAGCGAGCAGGTCGAGCGTCGGCTCGTCGAGCTCCTCGGCTATCCGACCGAATCGCCGTACGGCAACCCCATCCCGGGTCTGGAGCAGCTGGGCGAGTTCGCGATCGAACGCGAGCACCAGGGCGTCGTCGGGCTCGTCCGTCTGCTGGATGAGAAGGGCGGCCCGGTCTCGGGCACCGTCCGCCGTCTGGCCGAGTCGGCGCAGGTCGATCCCGAACTGCTGCAGCAGCTGCGTCAGGCCGGCGTCGTGCCGGGAGCGCAGGGCGACTTCCGCTACAGCGAGGGGTACGTCCTCGTGCAGATGGCCGGGGTCGCCGAAGCGCTCGAGCTGCCGGTCGAGATCGCCTCGCACGTCTTCCTCGTCGACGACCGCGCCTGAGGACCGGCCGGGAGCCCGGCCGAGAGCGTGACATTTTCGTTATCTTCCGTTACCTTTGAGCGATACCCGGGTCCCTGATCCCGGGTCGCTCCGTGAGAAATCGCCTCTCCGGCTCGTCGTTCTGACGGAGTGGAACTGTGCCCCGAACCAGTTCTGACGAGTCGGCGCTCCCTGGCGCGAGGCGACGGAGGAGAACAGACTTGGCAGAGAACCCCGTGTCCGCCGGTGCCCCCGACACCGTCGAGACCTCTCAGACGAACGCCCCCGCCAATGGTCCGGTCGTGATGTCGCGCAGCGACGTCCGCCGGATGGAGCGGGCCGCGCTGCGCGCAGCAGCTCCGAAGGTCAAGCCCGTGCGCACAGTCGGCACACTGGCGGCCGTGCTCGCGCTGATCGCGGGCGTGGCGGTTCCCGCCTACGCCGCGACGCAGCCCTCCGCCGAGACGGTGTCCTTGCAGGACGCCGCCGAGAGCGAAGCGCAGTCGATCGCCGTCGACGCCGCAGTGAAGGCCGAGCCTCTCGGCGGTGCCGCGTACTCCGCGACGACGCCGGAGGAGATCGAGCAGGCGAAGGCCGAGGCGGCGGCAGCGGCCGCCGCCGAGCGCGCACGTGAGCAGGCCGAGAAGGCGGCAGCCGAGCAGAAGCAGCAGGCCGAGGCGCAGCAGCGGCAGCAGCAGGCGCAGGTGCAGCCCGCGCAGCCGCAGGCTCCCCAGGCGCCGCAGGCACCTCAGCCGCAGACCTACGAGGCCCCGGCGCAGAACGCCGGCGGCATCTGCCCGCTCCCCGCGGGCTCCTATTACGTCAGCCGCTCGGTGAGCTCCGGACACGAGGGCGCCGACATGGTCGCCCCCGCCATGACGCCGATCTACGCGGTCAAGTCCGGTCAGGTCATCACCTCGCAGGAGGCGCTCGGCGGCTGGGGCGTCGTCGTCGCGATCGACCACGGCGACGGCACGACCTCGCTTTACGGCCACATGACCTACGGCACCCGGCAGGTGCAGGTGGGCGACACCGTCTCCGCCGGCCAGATCATCGGGTACGTCGGATCGACGGGACACTCGACCGCGAACCACCTGCACATCGAGTACCGCATCAACGGCGCGATCGTCGACCCGCTGAACTACCTCCCCATCTGAGCGCTTCCGCTCCGCAGAGCGCCCGGCACCCTCGCGGTGCCGGGCGCTCTGCGCATGCCCGACCTCGTTCGCATGCCTCGGGGTGTTCATCTCCGATTCGCCCGCGACACGCCCGGGGTGCGCTACTCTGACCCTGTCGCCGAGAAGGGCGGAGGAGCCGATGGAGCGAACACCTCGCATTCACCCCATGAATGCGCTCGGTCGTCACGTCCTCCGGCATCGTGTGCACGTGTGCCTCGGCACCGCCGTGGCCATTCGAGGGCGCTGTCCATGAGACGGCGCCCTTCTTCGTGCCGCCCTCTGCTCGAACGGAGCGGCCGCAGTTCGAATGCCCGGAAGCCGTCCGGGTGGCGTCGAAGGGGACGATGATGCGGACACTGGTTCTGAATGCGGGATACGAGCCCCTCGCGGTCGTCTCGTTCAAGCGGGCGCTCGTGCTCGTGATGAACGAGAAGGCCACGGTGCTCGAGTGCGTGGAGGGCGAGCCGGTGTGGGCCGCCAGAGCGGTGTTCGAGCGGCCGGCGGTGATCGTGCTGACGCGCTATGTGCGAGTGCCCGGAGCTCGCCGCGTGCCGGCGACCCGGCGCGGCGTGCTGCGACGCGACGCGTTCCGGTGCGGCTACTGCGGGGGAGCGGCCTCCACGATCGACCACGTCATGCCGCGGTCGCGAGGTGGGCGCGATACGTGGGAGAACCTCGTGGCCTGCTGCCTCCGCTGCAACAACGTCAAGAGCGACCGCACTCCTCAGGAGATGGGATGGGAGCTCCGGTTCGCGCTCGGTGCTCCGCGTGGCGGCGCTTGGACGGTCCGCGGCACGGAGCGGGCCGACCCGAGGTGGGAGCCGTACCTCGCTCTCGCGGCCTGAGCGGCCGGGCTCCGGTTCAGCTGTCGGTGCCCCCGACTGGACTCGAACCAGCGACGCACGGTTTAGGAAACCGACGCTCTATCCACTGAGCTACGGGGGCGTGTGCGCTCCAGCTTATCGGGCGAGCGGACAGCACGACGGCGCCGCCCGTGGGCGGCGCCGTCGTCGTCAGGCTCAGTGCTGCTGCAGGCCGAGCGCGAAGCGCACGCCGTCCGGCGTCATCTCCGCGTCGAGCACCTTGTCGTCGAGCTCCGCCGCGGCGTCGCCCGGCAGGAAGACCCGGGCGGTGCCGGAATCCACCACGGCGTCCGCGGCCTCGGGGGTGGGGGCGATGCTGAGGGTGTATCCCTCGGCCGAAGCGCTGGACCCGTCGATGCGCAGGCCGCCCGTGGCGGGAGCCGGGGACTGATCGACGATCGTGCGGACGGCGGTCTGGGCGTTCTCGGTGAGTGTGAGCATCGGGCTCTCCTTCCGTCGGGCCAGCCACGATGCCGAGAACGGCCGCCGCATGCAAGCCGGAGACGACGAAGCGGCGCCGATTCACACGGAATGCACATGCGCATTCCGTGTGAATCGGCGCCGCCGTCGCGAGCTGCGGTCAGTGGGCCGCTTCGTATGCCTCGAGTACATTCGCCGGGACGCGACCGCGCTCCGAGACGGAGTAGCCGTTCTCCTTCGCCCATTCGCGCACGGGGCCGTAATCCGTCTGGCCGGAACGACGACGCGGCGTGCGCGACGAGTTCTGCGCCGAAGCGCCGCCGCCGACGCGGCGACCGGCCGAGATGTAGCGCTCGAAGAGCGAGCGGAATTCCGCGGCATTCTGCGCGGTGAGGTCGATCTCGTAGCTCTTGCCGTCCAGGGCGAACGTGACGGTCTCGCCTTCGCCGGCGTCGAGCACGCTGTTGTCGAGGTCGTCCACGAGCTGATGAATGATCTTTCGGGCCATGCCGTAAATGTAGCGCAGAAAGAATGCGACGCCGTGCGACTATTCCGGAATTCCCTGCGGCCCTCTCAGGGCAGAATTCCCGCTCTGCGTGCTTTCGCCACGGCGGCCCAGCGTGTCGACACGTCGAGTTTCGCCATCGCGGCGCCGAGATACGCCTTCACCGTGGCTTCTCGAAGACCGAGTTGTGCCGCGACATCAGCATTCGTGGCGCCCAGTGCGGCGCACGCGAGCACGTCGGTCTCGCGCGGTGAGAGTCGGACGGGAGGCTCCTCCGACGGAGTGCTCGCGGCCATCCCGGAGAGACCGGCGAGGCGGCGCTCGACCTGCTCGAGCCGCGAGCGCAGGGGGCCGTCGGCGACGGACGCGGCGATGCGGCGGAGCTCGGCGTAGGTCTCGCGGAGCTCCTCCTGGTGCGCAGGCGGCAGCGTCGGCGCCGGGAGGGACGGCGTCTCGGGCGTCGGCTTCGCGGCGGCGTCGTGCGCGTCGAGCTCGGCAAGCCGCCGCCCCAGCCGCGCGGCCACGTCGACGGCGGGCGCGGCGGCGACGCCGCCCACCTCCCACTGCGACCACGCGGCCCCGTACAGCACGCCGCGCGCGCGCCCGGCGACGACGACGGGCACTGCCAGGAGCGTGCCGATGCCCTCTCCGAGGATGTAGCGGTCGTAGTCGTGCGTGATCTGCTTCGCGGTCCGGTAGTCGCTTGCAAGGCGTGGCCGCAGCTCCGTGATGGCTCGGCCGCCGAGGCCGCGCTCGGGACGCACCGCGAGGCCGTCGAGGGCCCCGGTGCGCGCACCGCGGATGGCGGTGATGGCGACTTCGCCTCCACAGAGGATGCCGCCGAATGCGACGGGGAAGCCGGTGCGGCGGGTGAGGTCGCCCACGGCGTCGGAGACGAGAGCGCGCTCATCTGCGCTGAGCTGCTGCGGCGCTGCCTGCACGGGTCGAGTACCTACTTTCGGGGGTGACGACGGCTCCGTCGCATTCCGTAGCGTCGAAGATATCACCGGCGAGTTGCCGGGGCCGTGCTGCGACGACGCAGCGCGAAGGGAACCATGCGGCAAGGAGGCCTCATGACCGATTCTCCTGGCGGCGTCTCAGCGACGACGTCGATCGATTACCTCGCGGTGGAGGAATCACCGCGATTCCGAGAACTCAAGCGCACGCAGCGGAGCTTCGTGTTCCCGCTCGCGGTGTTCTTCCTCGTCTGGTATTTCGCCTACGTCGTCGCGGCCGGGTTCTTCCCCGAATTCATGGGGCAGCGGGTCGCGGGCGATATCACCGTCGGGCTGCTTCTCGGGCTCGGGCAATTCGTGACGACTTTCGCGATCACGATGGGGTACGTCGCATTCGCCAATCGCCGGCTCGACCCGATCTCCGCGGAGATCCGCGCAGACCTCGAGAGCCGGGAGGCCGGTGCATGAACGGCGTGCTGCTCGCGCAGGCCCCGGCGCAAACGGAGAACAACCCGGTGCTCAACATCAGCGTGTTCGGCGCCTTCGTCGCGATCACGCTGTTCATCGTCATCAGAGCCAGCCGCAACAACAAGACCGCCGCCGACTTCTATGCGGGCGGCCGCTCGTTCAGCGGGCCGCAGAACGGCTTCGCGATCGCGGGCGACTACCTCTCGGCGGCGTCGTTCCTCGGCATCGTCGGCGCCATCGCCCTGAACGGGTACGACGGCTTCCTCTACTCGATCGGGTTCCTGGTCGCCTGGCTCGTCGCGCTGCTGCTCGTCGCCGAGCTCATGCGCAACACCGGCAAGTTCACGATGGCCGATGTGCTGTCGTTCCGCCTGAAGCAGCGGCCGGTGCGGATGGCCGCCGCCATCACCACGCTCGCGGTGTGCCTGTTCTACCTCCTCGCGCAGATGTCGGGGGCGGGCGGTCTCGTCTCCCTCCTCCTCGGCGTCGGCGACCGGGTCGGGCAGTCCGTGGTCATCGCCGTGGTCGGCGTGCTCATGGTCGTGTACGTGCTCATCGGCGGCATGAAGGGCACGACCTGGGTGCAGATCGTCAAGGCGTTCCTCCTCATCGGAGGCGCGATCGCCATGGCGGTCTGGGTTCTCGCCGAGCACGGGTTCGACTTCAACGGCGTTCTCGAGGCGGCGGTCGCCGCTTCCGCTTCGGGAGATGCGATCCTCGCTCCCGGGCTGCAGTACGGCGCGAAGCCGCTCGACTTCCTGTCCCTCGGCATGGCGCTCGTCCTCGGCACCGCCGGCCTGCCGCATGTGCTGATGCGGTTCTACACGGTGCCCACCGCGAAGGAGGCCCGGCGCTCGGTGGTGTGGGCCATCTGGCTCATCGGCCTGTTCTACCTGCTCACGCTCGTGCTCGGGTACGGCGCGGGCGCCCTGGTCGGCGCCGAGACCATCGCGGCGGCTCCCGGTGGCGTGAACTCGGCGGCTCCGCTGCTCGCGCAGGCGCTCGGCGGCCCCGTCCTGATGGGGTTCATCTCCGCGGTGGCGTTCGCGACGATCCTCGCCGTCGTCGCGGGGCTCACGATCACCGCGGCGACCTCGTTCGCGCACGACATCTACGCGAACGTCATCAAGAAGGGGCAGGTCGAGGGCGACGGCGAGGTGAAGATCGCCCGCATCACGGTGCTCGTCATCGGCGCGCTCGCGATCGTCGGCGGGATCGGCGTGCAGGGGCAGAACGTGGCGTTCCTCGTCGCGCTGGCCTTCGCCGTGGCGGCGTCCGCGAACCTCCCCACCATCCTCTACTCGCTGTTCTGGCGGCGCTTCACCACGCGCGGCGCGGTCTGGAGCATGTACGGCGGGCTCGGCACGGCGCTCGTGCTGATCGTGCTGTCGCCGGTGTTCTCGAGCACGGAGACGAGCGTCTTCCCGGGCGCCGACTTCGCGGTGTGGCCGCAGAGCAACCCCGGAATCGTCTCCATCCCGGTGGGCTTCCTGCTCGGGTGGATCGGCTCGCTCACCTCCCGCCGTGCCGAGGACCGTCGCCTGGCGGCGGAGATGGAGGTCCGCTCGCTCACGGGCTTCGGTGCGGAGAAGGCCGCACAGCACTGACGCGGGGAAGGGCGTCGGCGCCGCGGCCTACACGCGGCGCCGGCGCCCTCGTCATGCCGGCCCGTCGTCCTGCTCGAGCTCGAGGAGGTGGCGCTTCACGTCGATGTCGGATCCGTATCCGCCGATCGTGCCGTCCGCGTGGATCACCCGGTGCACGGGCACGACGAGCGAGAAGGGCGACGTGCGGCAGGCGGTGCCCACGGCCCTCGCCGCACGAGGGCGACCCGCCAGCGCGGCCACCTCGCCGTAGCTCGCGGTCGTCCCGTACGGGATGTCGCAGACCACTGCCAGCGCCTCCCGGGTGAAGCCGTTGGCGAGGCGCCAGTCGAGGGTCAGGTCGAAGCGGCGACGCTCGCCCTGGAAGTAGCCCTCGAGCTGCGCGGCGAGGTCCTCGAGGGCTTCCGAGCCGTCGTCGGGAAGGAGCGCGCCGCGCAGCTCGCGGGAGACGGACTCGAGGGCCTCGTGCGGCTCCGCGCGGACGCGCAGGGCGACCAGGCCCTCGTCGGAGAACGCCGCCATCGCGTCGCCGACCGGCGTCGGGAGCATCGCGTATCGGAAGGTCATAGGGCCATCCTCACGCGCGGGAAGGCCGGAGGAGTCGTCTCCACCGTCGGGGGACGCGAAACGCCGCCCGACGGGGCCTGTGCACGAGACGTGGGCGCGGGATTTCCGCGAAACTCCGGTGCGCGCGGGGGACTTTGAGCAAGGCCCGCCTACCCTGGCACGTGTGCTGCCCGCAGAAGACGACGCCATGGAGAACCTCCGGCTCGCGCCCGTGACGCCTGCGGATCTCCGTATCGCGGATCCCGACGTCTCGGTCGCGCATGTCGCCGAGACCGAACGCGAGCGCCTGCGCGCGCTCGCCGCCCAGCTGGGCGGACGTTCGCCCCTGCTGCGCTACCGACCCTCCTCCGAGTCCGGGATCGAGATCACCAAGGCGCATCCGGGGAGCCTGCCGCAGTTCATCACCGGCCGCTCGACGCTGCTGTCGAACCTCTTCCGCGACGAGGTCGCGCTGCGCACCGCGCGGCTGGCCGCCGAGCGCATCACGGCGAAGAACCTCGAGCTGCGCACGGTCCGCGGCATCGACGCCGTCCGCCTGGCCGTGGGGCTCGCCGGCTGGCGAGTGGGGGACGAGGAGTTCGTCGCCCCCGTCCTCCTGCGTCCCCTGGCCATCCGCCGGCACCACTCGGACTTCGAGCTGAAGCTGCACGGCCGGTTCCGTGTGAATCCCGAGCTCGTCCGCATCGCGCAGGACCACTTCGGGATCGAGCTGGACGGCGACGAGCTCGCCGAGCTCGCCTACGACGAGGGCGTGTTCAAACCGCAGCCCGTGCTCGACCGCCTGCGCGGGCTGGCCGCGCACGTCGATACGTTCAGCGTGAAGCCCCGCCTCATCGTGTCCACCTTCGCCGAGGTGGGCGAGGTGATGGTGCGCGACATGACGAAGCTCGGCCACCCGCTCCTGAACGCTCTCGGCGGGCACCCCGACGACCTGGCGCAGGTGACGGCCGAGCGGCCCGCTCCCGCGCTCGCGCATCCCGACGAGCGCGCCCCCGCGGCCGACACGATGCTGCTGGACGCCGACGCCGAGCAGGAGCGCGTGCTCGCGCGCATCACCGCCGGGCACTCGCTCACGGTGCACACGCTCCCCGGAACCGGCGGCACTCAGACCGTCATCAACGCCGTCGGCGCCCTGGTGCGCGACGGCAAGCGCGTGCTCGTCGTCAGCGCGCGGCGCTCCACGCTCGAGGGCATCCGACACCGGCTCGCCGGCATCGGCCTCGAAGGTCTCGCCGTGTCGCCCACCGACCTGCGCCGCGACCTCATCCGCGCCATCGGCCGGAACGAGAAGGCCACGCAGCCGAAGGTGTCGGACATCGACGACGCGCTCGTGCGGCTGCGCTCCGTGCTGCGCGACTACCGGCACGCGCTCACCCGCGTGCACCCCGGGCTCGGCGTCTCCGTGCTCGAGACCACGCGCACCCTCACGAAGCTCGCCGCCCTCCCGACGCCGCCGTCGACGAGCGCCCGTCTGGGCATCCGCGCGCTCGAGCAGCTCGCCGGCGACCGCTCGAAGGCGGCCTCGACGCTCGCGCTCGCCGCGCGCCTGGGCGAGTTCCGCGTCGGCCCCGACGACTCGCCCTGGTACGGCGTCTCATTCTCGTCGACCGACGACGCGCGCCGTGCGCATCGGATGGCCGGAAAGCTGCACCGGACCAGCGTGCCGGAGCTCCTCGAGCGCGGGTTCGAGCTCATCTCGCAGACGCGGATGCGCCCGTTCACCACCATCGACGAGCTCGGGGAGTACCTGCGTCTCCTGCACGGCATCCGGGACTCGCTCGACCGCTTCACGCCCGTGGCCTTCGAGCGTCCGCTGACCGACATGATCAAGGCCTTCGGCCCGCGACGCGAGTCCGGTCTCACCGGTGCGCAGCGTCGGCGCCTGCGCCGCCTGTCGAAGGAGTACCTGCGGCCGGGCGTGCACGTGAGCGACATGCACGAGGCGCTCACGCGCATTCAGCAGCAGCGCCAGCAGTGGCAGCAGCTCGTCGACGTCGGCACGATCCCCGAGCTGCCCCTCGGCCTGGCCGACGTGCAGGTCGAATGGCAGCGCGTGGAGGCCGAGCTCAGCGACCTCGACTCGGCGCTCGGACGCGGCACCCGGCTCGCCTCGATGCCGGTGGAGCGTCTCGTGCGCACGCTCGCGGGCCTGGCGGCGGACTCGGACGTGTTCGAGAACATCGTCGAGCGCGCGGAGCTGCGCGCCGAGCTCTCGCGCCTGGGTCTCGAGCCGCTGCTCACGGAGCTCTCGGTGCGCCACGTCGACGAGGAGCGGGTCGGCGAGGAGCTGGAGTTCGCCTGGTGGCAGTCGGTGCTCGAGCACCTCCTGCAGACCGACCGCGCACTGCTCGGCGCGAACACCTCGGTCGTCGACCGGCTCGAGCGCGACTTCCGACTCGTCGACGAGGCCCACGCCGCGGCGTCCGGGCCGCTGCTGGCCTGGCAGCTCGCGACGCAGTGGAAGATCGGGATCGTCGACGAGCCCGGCGAGGCCGACAGCCTGAAGCGCGCGCTGACGCGCGGCGACATCACGCCGCAGGTGCTCGGCCGGATCGCGCCGACCCTGTCGCGCGTGATCGCGCCGGTCTGGATCGCCTCGCCCTACGACGTGCCCCTCATCCCCGACACCCCGGACTTCGATGTCGTGCTGCTGGCCGACGCCGGAGCGATCGGCCTCGCGGAGGCGACCCCGGCCATCCGCCGCGCTCGTCAGGTCGTCGCCTTCGGCGACCCGGTCACGCAGCGCCCCGTGCCCTTCTCGGTCGCCGTGCTCGAGACGCCGCCCGCTCAGGCCGAGCCGATCAGCGCGTTCGAGCGTCTGGCGGAGGTGCTGCCGGTCGAGACGCTCACCCGCAGCTATCGCGCGGGCGGGGAGGACCTCGTCGATCTCGTCAACGACGCGTTCTACGGCGGCGAGATCGTGTCGCTGCCGTGGGCCGGGTCGTATCTCGGCCGCGGCAGCCTCTCGGTCGACTACGTCGAGGGCGGCTTCGGGGCCCCCGACCCGGAGAGCGGCGCCGTGGAGAGCCCCGACGCGGAGGTGCAGCGCGTGGTGACGCTCGTCGTCGAGCACGCGGTGAACCGTCCGAACGAGTCGCTCATGGTCGTCACGGCGAGTCGCCGGCACGCCGAGCGGGTGCGGTCGGCCGTCACGACCGCGTTCGCCGGCCGCTCCGACGTCGCCGACTTCGTCTCCCGCGAGACCACCGAGCCGCTGACGGTGCTCACGCTCGAGGAGTCGGTCGCCGAGAGCCGCGACCGCGTCATCTTCTCCCTGGGCTTCGGCGTCACCAAGCACGGCCGCGTGCTGAGCGACTTCGGCGACCTGTCGACCGCGGATGGCGAGCGGCTGCTCACCGTGGGGATGACCCGCGCGCGCCGGTCGATGATCATCGTGTCGTCCATCCGCCCCGAGGCCGACGACGGGCGTCTCGAGCACGGCGCGGCCATCCTCATGAGCGTCCTCGCCCGTGCGAACGAGCGCGGGCGCCAGGCGCGACGCGAGGACGACGCCGATCCGCTCACCCGCGTGCTCGCGCGCGAGCTGCGGAAGCTCGGCGTCGCGGTCGACGTGGATTACCACGGGATGCTCCCGCTCGTCGCGCAGCGCAGCGGCAAGGCCGTCGTGGTGGAGAGCGATCCGGAGTCGCGGGACGCCTCGCTGCGCGAGTCGCTGCGGCTGCGCCCGCACGCGCTGCGCCGGCTGGGATGGCACTACGTGCGCGTGCATGCGTTCGACCTGTACAGCGACCCCGCCGCCGTCGCGCAGCGGATCGCCGCCGTCCTCGGGGTGTCCGCCGACACGCCGCGCGTCGACTCCGACACCGAGCCGCTCGCGTTCTGATGGCCGAGGAGCCGCGTCAGCGGGTCGTGCGCGTGGCGGGGGCGCGTCGCGCGCGCCTGACGCGGGTGGAGGGAACGCTCGCCGATGCGGACGCCGAGGCCACGCTGCGCGCGGACGAGGATGCGCGTGCCGCCCGTGGGTCGACCGGCGAGCGGGGACCGAACGACGAGCGGCTGCGACGGGACGTGCCGCCGCACTGGTGAGGGCTGCGCTTCGGCGGACTACCGGTCGGAGCGCTGCGCGAGCAGGTCGCGGATCTCCGTGAGGAGCTGCTCCTGGGTCGGAGCGGGGACGGCCTCCTCCGCGATACCGGCGCGGGCCTTCCGCATGTCGTTGACCTTGTTCATCGGCAGCACGATGACGAAGTAGACCGCTGCGGCGACCACGACGAAGTTGATCACCGCGGCGATGACCGCGCCGAACGCGAACGTCGAGGTGCCGTCGAACAGCGTCGGCACGGTGACCTTCAGCGCGTCCTGAAGGCGCGACGCGTCGAAGAAGAGCGCGATCAGCGGGTTGATGAGCGCCTCGACGAGCACGGTGACGATCGCGTTGAACGCCGTGCCGATGACGACGGCGACGGCGAGCTCGACGACGTTCCCGCGCAGGATGAAGTCCCGGAAGCCCTGAAGCATGTTCTCTCCCTACTGCCGGCGCCGCCGGCGGATGCTGAAAACGCCCGGCGTCAGGAGCCGGAGGCGGCGGGAGCTGCTGCGGCCCCCGATGACGCTGCGGCCGCGGTGGAGGCGCCCGTGGATCCGCTCGACGACGAGCGCGAGTCGGTGCGGTAGAAGCCGGAGCCGTTGAACGTCACGCCGATCGAGCCGTACTGCTTGCGGAGGGCCCCCGAGCACTCCGGGCACTCGGTGAGCGACGGGTCGCTGAAGGCCTGGACGGCGTCGAAGCGGTGGCCGCAGGCGGTGCAGGCGTAGGCGTACGTGGGCATGTGTCCTCGTTCGGGTCTCGAAGCGGATGGCCGGGGTCGTCAGCGCGCGAAGTCGACGATCCTCGTGGGGGTCACCACGCCGTCGACGGGCTGATCGTGCAGCTCGCGGGGAACGCGGTCGACCAACTCCGAATCATAGATCACCGCATACACCGGCGGCCTGTGCGCCATGGAGCCGAGCGTCTTGTCGTAGAAGCCGCGACCCCACCCCATCCGCAGACCCTCGCCATCCACCGCCGATGCGGGGACGATCAGCAGGTCGACGTCGTTGACCGCGATCGGGCCGAGCACCTCGCCGACCGCCTCGGGAACGCCGTACGCGCTCTCGATCTCCCGGCCATCCGCCTGAGCGACCGTCCAATCGAGGAGACCGTCGGCGCGGGTCACGGGAAGCAGGACGCGGACCCCGCGGGCGAGCGCGGCGTCGATGAAGGCGCGGGTGTCGGGCTCGGAGGGGCTGGACAGATAGCAGGACACGGAGCGGGCGCCGACGCGCTGCACGAGGTCGTCGAGCTGCCGGCGGACACCGTCGCTCGCGGCCTGCCGCTGCGCGTCCGTGACGTTCTGCCTGCGCTCGCGGATCTCCGCGCGCAGTGCGCGCTTGGCCTGCTCGACGTCATCCCGCATGCCCCGATCCTAGGAGCGGTGAGACGGCATCGCACACGATGACGGGTGTCGGCGGGCCGAGAATATCGGTCGATCACCTAGGCTAGGCCCATGGATTCACCGAAGATCAAGGCGGTCATCCCCGCCGCCGGGCTCGGCACGCGGTTCCTGCCTGCCACCAAGGCCACACCCAAGGAGATGCTGCCGGTCGTCGACAAGCCGGCCATCCAGTACGTCGTGGAGGAGGCGGTCGCCGCCGGCATCCGCGACGTGCTCATGATCATCGGGCGCAACAAGAACGCGCTGGCGAACCACTTCGACTCCGTGCCCGAGCTCGAGAGCAACCTCGAGCGCAAGGGCGACCAGGGTCGTCTCGAGCGCGTGAAGGCGTCGAGCGACCTCGCCGACATCCACTTCGTGCGACAGGGTGACCCCAAGGGCCTCGGCCACGCCGTGCTGCGCGCGAAGGCGCACGTGGGCGACGTGCCGTTCGCGGTGCTGCTGGGCGATGACCTCATCGACGAGCGCGACGAGCTCCTCTCGAAGATGATCGACGAGCAGAGCAAGCGCGGTGCGCAGATCGTCGCCCTCATGGAGGTCGACCCCGAGCACATCCACATGTACGGCTGCGCCGACGTCGAGGCGACCGACACCGACGGCGTCGTCCGCGTGAAGGGCCTCGTCGAGAAGCCCGCCAAGGAGGACGCTCCCTCGAACCTCGCCATCATCGGCCGCTACGTGCTGACGCCGGCGATCTTCGACGTGCTCGAGCACACCGAGCCGGGCAAGGGCGGCGAGATCCAGCTGACCGACGCGCTGCAGGAGGTGGCCGCCGATGAGGACGGCCCCGGCGTGTACGGCGTGGTCTTCCGCGGCCGCCGCTACGACACCGGCGACCGGCTCGACTACATCAAGGCCATCGTGCAGCTCGCCGCCGACCGCCCCGACCTCGGCCCGGACCTGCGTCCGTGGTTCAAGGAGTTCGCGACTACGCTCTGAGCAGGTTGCTCGACACGTCGGCCGAGGAGAGTCGGATGGATAGCCAGCTCTTGCGCGAGCACGGTCCGGTGTCCATCCGACTCGTCCGCCCGCGGGACGCGCGCGTGCTGCAGCAGGAGCTGCTGTCGAACCGCACGTGGCTGCGTCCCTGGGAGGCGACGAGTCCGGAGGGCGCGGTCTCCTTCGACATGCGCGCGGGTGTCCGACGACTCCTGCAGCAGTACCGCGACGGCGCCGGCGTGCCCATGGTCATGGAGTACGGCGGCGACGTCTGCGGACAGCTGAACATCTGGGGGATCGCCCGCGGTTCGCTGTCCTCCGCCACCATCGGCTACTGGGTGAGCGAGCGCTACGCGGGGCGCGGCATCACCCCCACCGCCGTCGCGCTGGCGACCGACCTGGCGTTCACCGAGCTCGGACTCCACCGGATGGAGATCTGCATCCGACCGGAGAACGTCCCGAGCCTGCGCATCGTGCAGAAGCTCGGCTTCCGGTACGAGGGCCTGCGCCGCCGCTACATCCACATCGACGGCGACTGGCGCGACCACTACGCCTTCGCGCTCGTTCGCGAGGACGTGCACCACGGCGTGCTCGCACGATGGCTGCGCGGCGATGTCCCCGCCGACGCCGCTGACATCCCGCCGCAGGATCTCGCCGGCTGAGCGCCGGACGCGCGGTGCGACACGCGCGGCGCGTGGTCGATGCCCGCGGCCTGATTCCCCTACCTTTAGAGCATGGGTGGGCAGATGCTGGGTGGGGGCGTGATCATCGCCGTCGCGGTGCTGCTGTGGATCGTGTACCTGCTTCCCACGTGGTACAGCCGGATGCGCTACAACGCGTCGGAGCGCAACGCCGTGCGTCTCAGCCAAGCGCTGCGCGTGCTCGCCGAGACGAGTGAGACGCCGGCGGAGATCCACGTCGAGCTCTCCGCGCGCGAGGCGCGCGCCCAAGAGCGTCTCGTGCAGCGCATGCGCGCGGAGGAGGAGCGGCTGCGCGCGGAGCAGGACCGCATCGCACTCGAGCGCAAGCGCCTCGAGGTGCAGGCCGACGTGGACCGCTCGCGCGAGGAGGCCGCCCTCGAACTCGAGCGGCGCCGTGCCGAGCTCGCCGCCGAAGCCGACCGCCGGCGCCGGGCGCTCGACGCCGCTCGCCGCGACCCCGCCGTCCGCCGCGCCCGTCAGGCGCGCGCGCGGCGCGCACTGCGTCTCGCCGCCACCGGGACGCTGCTTGCGAGCCTCGCCGCCATCGCATACGGCGCCACCGCACTCGCGCAGGGCGGGGCCGGATGGTGGCTGGCCGGGGGAGCGGTGACGGCACTGGTCGCACTCCAGGCACTGGCGCGGATGGCCGCGGTCGCGCGGCGCACGCGTCGACCGGCCGCGCAGGCGGTCACCCGTGTGCCGGAGGCAGCGCCGGCACCGGCCTCCGTTCCCGCCCACCGGACCGCTCCGGTGCTGCTCGACGCGCAGGACCGCGGGTGGACGCCTCGGTCGCTGCCCGCCCCGCTCGTCTCGGTGTCGGGATCTCGCGCCGCGGTCGTGCTCGCGGAGGCACGTGCGCAGGAGGCACTGCGGGCCGCCGCGCGCGAAGAGGGTCTGCGTGCACAGGCGGCGGCGTCGGCTCCCGTGTCGATCGCGACCGCTCGCCCCGCCGCCGAGCGTTCGCGGTACGCGGGCATGGGCGTCGTGGACGACGCCGAGATCGAAGCGCACGTGCGGCAGCTGCTCGCCCGCCGCGCGGCGAGCTGACGCGCGCGGCTGCCCTCGATTCGGCAACCGGCTCCCGCTCTGGTAACGTATTGCGGGTTGCAAGGGCCCATGGCGCAGTTGGTAGCGCGTCTCGTTCGCAATGAGAAGGTCGGGGGTTCGAATCCCCCTGGGTCCACACTGAGTTGAGACAGTCGGTCAGGCCCCGTCCATCGGACGGGGCCTTTCTCGTACCCCGGGCCGGCGACCGGCCTGGGTGCACACCGGCTGTCCGCTCCCGGACGGCGCGCCTGCTCGCCGACCGTGCTGACGCTCCCAGCCGTCGTCATCCCCAGCGCTATAGGCGCGCTCGCTCCGAGACCGCAGGCACCGCGCGCACTCTCGGAGCGGGACCGCAGGACGCGAGCGAAGGCGCTGTGCGACGAGAGTGTTCACGGCCGCCGAGGGTGCGGATGGCGGCGGCGAGGGTTCGACGCGTCGAGATGCCTCGTGGGCGACACGCCCGACGGATGGTCCGGTTTGCGGGGGTGGGGGGATGAACGTAATGTTGTCTCTTGTCGCCGCCAAGCAGCGAGGTTGAGCCGGAAGGTTCCCCGCCCCAGGTCAGCGACAACATCTCCTCGAAGTCCACGCATCATGTGCGGCGGGTTCGAGTTGGTGCGTGGTCGTCCCTCGGGTGGCTGCAACCGGCACGGCGTGTCGGGTTTGCATCCGGTTCGGGCTTCGGCTACGGTAGAGAAGTTGCCCCGGAGGGCCACGGCGGGAGTCGTGGGGCTGGGTGCGTCTGATCCTTGAGAACTCAACAGCGTGCACTTGTCAAATGCCAAATTATCCTCGGCCTGGTCTTTGTGACTGGGTTTGAGAATTCCTTTGGATCAAAACAATGGTTGTCAGTTATGACATCCGTATTTGGTCATGATTGAACTCGCTGTTCGTTTCACCGTTTTCCCGGTGGCGGTCAGCTTCTGTTTTTTACGGAGAGTTTGATCCTGGCTCAGGATGAACGCTGGCGGCGTGCTTAACACATGCAAGTCGAACGATGAAGCCCAGCTTGCTGGGTGGATTAGTGGCGAACGGGTGAGTAACACGTGAGCAACCTGCCCCTGACTCTGGGATAACAGCCGGAAACGGTTGCTAATACCGGATATGCATCATGGCCGCATGGTCTGTGATGGGAAAGATTTTTCGGTTGGGGATGGGCTCGCGGCCTATCAGCTTGTTGGTGAGGTAGTGGCTCACCAAGGCGTCGACGGGTAGCCGGCCTGAGAGGGTGACCGGCCACACTGGGACTGAGACACGGCCCAGACTCCTACGGGAGGCAGCAGTGGGGAATATTGCACAATGGGCGGAAGCCTGATGCAGCAACGCCGCGTGAGGGACGACGGCCTTCGGGTTGTAAACCTCTTTTAGCAGGGAAGAAGCGAGAGTGACGGTACCTGCAGAAAAAGCGCCGGCTAACTACGTGCCAGCAGCCGCGGTAATACGTAGGGCGCAAGCGTTATCCGGAATTATTGGGCGTAAAGAGCTCGTAGGCGGTTTGTCGCGTCTGCTGTGAAAACCCGAGGCTCAACCTCGGGCCTGCAGTGGGTACGGGCAGACTAGAGTGCGGTAGGGGAGATTGGAATTCCTGGTGTAGCGGTGGAATGCGCAGATATCAGGAGGAACACCGATGGCGAAGGCAGATCTCTGGGCCGTTACTGACGCTGAGGAGCGAAAGGGTGGGGAGCAAACAGGCTTAGATACCCTGGTAGTCCACCCCGTAAACGTTGGGAACTAGTTGTGGGGGCCTTTCCACGGTCTCCGTGACGCAGCTAACGCATTAAGTTCCCCGCCTGGGGAGTACGGCCGCAAGGCTAAAACTCAAAGGAATTGACGGGGACCCGCACAAGCGGCGGAGCATGCGGATTAATTCGATGCAACGCGAAGAACCTTACCAAGGCTTGACATACACCGGAAACGGCCAGAGATGGTCGCCCCTTTATGGTCGGTGTACAGGTGGTGCATGGTTGTCGTCAGCTCGTGTCGTGAGATGTTGGGTTAAGTCCCGCAACGAGCGCAACCCTCGTTCTATGTTGCCAGCACGTTATGGTGGGAACTCATGGGATACTGCCGGGGTCAACTCGGAGGAAGGTGGGGATGACGTCAAATCATCATGCCCCTTATGTCTTGGGCTTCACGCATGCTACAATGGCCGGTACAAAGGGCTGCAATACCGTGAGGTGGAGCGAATCCCAAAAAGCCGGTCCCAGTTCGGATTGAGGTCTGCAACTCGACCTCATGAAGTCGGAGTCGCTAGTAATCGCAGATCAGCAACGCTGCGGTGAATACGTTCCCGGGTCTTGTACACACCGCCCGTCAAGTCATGAAAGTCGGTAACACCTGAAGCCGGTGGCCTAACCCCTTGTGGGAGGGAGCTGTCGAAGGTGGGATCGGTAATTAGGACTAAGTCGTAACAAGGTAGCCGTACCGGAAGGTGCGGCTGGATCACCTCCTTTCTAAGGAGCATCTCGAACCTTTTAGGTTCTAGAGGCCAGTTCATCACCGAATGTGTGGTGCTGGTAGCTCATGGGTGGAACATTTGACAAGGCGCCTCAGTCGCGCTGGTGCTCTTAGTACGTCTCGTCTTCGGACGGGGTGGGAACGGGGTGCTGGCTGCGGGTGGGGCGCGTGCACGTTGTTGGGTCCTGAGGGCTCAGGCACCTGTTGGTGGCTGGATCCTTGTGGGCCATCCTGAAGCCGGGTTTTCCGGTGGGTGGGGTGGTGCCGCCCGTACTTTGAGAACTACACAGTGGACGCGAGCATCTTAAAGAAATTCGCATACTCCGGTTTCGGCTGGGGTGTGTGTACTCATGTGATTTCAAGTCTTTAAGAGCAAACGGTGGATGCCTTGGCATCTGGAGCCGAAGAAGGACGTAGCAATCTGCGATAAGCCTTGGGGAGCCGATAAGCGGGCTGTGATCCGAGGGTCTCCGAATGGGGAAACCCCGCCAGGCGGCGTGCTGACCTGGTGACTCCCGCCTGAATATATAGGGCGGGTAGAGGGAACGTGGGGAAGTGAAACATCTCAGTACCCACAGGAAGAGAAAACAATAGTGATTCCGTGAGTAGTGGCGAGCGAAAGCGGAAGAGGCTAAACCGAGTCGTGTGTGATAGCCGGCAGGCGTTGCACGTTCGGGGTTGTGGGACCACTAGGGGACGCTGCCGTGTTCCGCGTGGTACAGGTGCGTATAGACGAACGGTTTTGAATGGCCGGCCAGAGCGGGTGGTAGCCCCGTAGTCGACATGCGTGTTCCTGCCGCGAGTGGTATCCCGAGTAGCACGGGGCCCGTGAAATCCCGTGTGAATCTGCCAGGACCACCTGGTAAGCCTAAATACTCCCAGATGACCGATAGCGGACAAGTACCGTGAGGGAAAGGTGAAAAGTACCCCGGGAGGGGAGTGAAATAGTACCTGAAACCGTTTGCTTACAAACCGTCGGAGCCTCCTTGTTGGGGTGACGGCGTGCCTTTTGAAGAATGAGCCTGCGAGTTAGCGATACGTGGCGAGGTTAACCCGTGTGGGGTAGCCGTAGCGAAAGCGAGTCTGAATAGGGCGACCTTCAGTCGCGTGTCCTAGACCCGAAGCGAAGTGATCTATCCATGGCCAGGCTGAAGCGACGGTAAGACGTCGTGGAGGGCCGAACCCACTTAGGTTGAAAACTGAGGGGATGAGCTGTGGATAGGGGTGAAAGGCCAATCAAACTTCGTGATAGCTGGTTCTCTCCGAAATGCATTTAGGTGCAGCGTTGCGTGTTTCTTGCCGGAGGTAGAGCTACTGGATGGCCGATGGGCCCTACAAGGTTACTGACGTCAGCCAAACTCCGAATGCCGGTAAGTGAGAGCGCAGCAGTGAGACGGTGGGGGATAAGCTTCATCGTCGAGAGGGAAACAACCCAGACCACCATCTAAGGTCCCTAAGCGCGTGCTAAGTGGGAAAGGATGTGGAGTTGCTTAGACAACCAGGAGGTTGGCTTAGAAGCAGCCACCCTTGAAAGAGTGCGTAATAGCTCACTGGTCAAGTGATTCCGCGCCGACAATGTAACGGGGCTCAAGCACGCCACCGAAGCTGTGGCATTGACATTAATGGTAGGCCTTCGTGGTCCAGCCGTGTTGATGGGTAGGAGAGCGTCGTGTGCGGGGTGAAGCGGCGGAGTGATCCAGCCGTGGACGGCACACGAGTGAGAATGCAGGCATGAGTAGCGAAAGACGTGTGAGAAACACGTCCTCCGGAAGACCAAGGGTTCCAGGGTCAAGCTAATCTTCCCTGGGTAAGTCGGGACCTAAGGCGAGGCCGACAGGCGTAGTCGATGGACAACGGGTTGATATTCCCGTACCGGCGAAGAACCGCCCCAATCAATCCAGTGGTGCTAAACGCCCAAAGCCGGACATCGTCACCTTCGGGTGGCACCGTCCGGGGGAGCGCGTGACCCCATGCTGGTGCGGTTAGCGTATTAACAGGTGTGACGCAGGAAGGTAGCCCAAGCCAGGCGATGGTTGTCCTGGTCCAAGCATGTAGGCCGAGTCATAGGCAAATCCGTGACTCATTAAGGCTGAGATGTGATGGGGATGAAAAGTGGGTGATCCTATGCTGCCAAGAAAAGCATCGACGCGAGGTTCTAGCCGCCCGTACCCCAAACCGACTCAGGTGGTCAGGTAGAGAATACCAAGGAGATCGAGATAATCGTGGTTAAGGAACTCGGCAAAATGCCCCCGTAACTTCGGGAGAAGGGGGGCCATCCACTTATACGGACTTGCTCCGGAAAGGGTGTGGTGGCCGCAGAGACCAGTGGGTAGCGACTGTTTACTAAAAACACAGGTCCGTGCGAAGTCGCAAGACGATGTATACGGACTGACGCCTGCCCGGTGCTGGAAGGTTAAGAGGACCGGTTAGCCGCAAGGCGAAGCTGAGAATTTAAGCCCCAGTAAACGGCGGTGGTAACTATAACCATCCTAAGGTAGCGAAATTCCTTGTCGGGTAAGTTCCGACCTGCACGAATGGCGTAACGACTTCCCAACTGTCTCAACCACGAACTCGGCGAAATTGCATTACGAGTAAAGATGCTCGTTACGCGCAGCAGGACGGAAAGACCCCGTGACCTTTACTACAGCTTGGTATTGGTGTTCGGTGTGGCTTGTGTAGGATAGGTGGGAGACGTTGAAGCGGTGACGCCAGTTACCGTGGAGTCGTTGTTGAAATACCACTCTGGTCACTCTGGATATCTAACTTCGAACCGTGATCCGGTTCAGGGACAGTGCCTGGTGGGTAGTTTAACTGGGGCGGTTGCCTCCTAAAGAGTAACGGAGGCGCCCAAAGGTTCCCTCAACCTGGTTGGCAATCAGGTGGCGAGTGTAAGTGCACAAGGGAGCTTGACTGTGAGACTGACAGGTCGAGCAGGGACGAAAGTCGGGACTAGTGATCCGGCAGTGGCTTGTGGAAGCGCTGTCGCTCAACGGATAAAAGGTACCTCGGGGATAACAGGCTGATCTTGCCCAAGAGTCCATATCGACGGCATGGTTTGGCACCTCGATGTCGGCTCGTCGCATCCTGGGGCTGGAGTAGGTCCCAAGGGTTGGGCTGTTCGCCCATTAAAGCGGTACGCGAGCTGGGTTTAGAACGTCGTGAGACAGTTCGGTCCCTATCCGCTGCGCGCGTAGGAAGTTTGAGAGGATCTGACCCTAGTACGAGAGGACCGGGTTGGACGAACCTCTGGTGTGCCAGTTGTCCTGCCAAGGGCACCGCTGGTTGGCTACGTTCGGGATGGATAACCGCTGAAAGCATCTAAGCGGGAAGCCGGCCTCAAGATGAGACTTCCATACCCTTCGGGGTGAGAGGCTCCCAGCAGACTACTGGGTTGATAGGCCAGACGTGGAAGCCCAGCAATGGGTGCAGCTGACTGGTACTAATAAGCCGATGACTTGATAACACACTCCTTCTGCGAGTGCTCGCGTCCACTTTGTGGTTCCCGATGTACGGGCACCAAACAGTTTCATAGAGAAGCTAGATGTCAGAAACACATCACCAAGTGTTTCGGCGGTCATAGCGAGAGGGAAACGCCCGGTCACATTCCGAACCCGGAAGCTAAGCCTCTCAGCGCCGATGGTACTGCAAGGGGGACCTTGTGGGAGAGTAGGACACCGCCGGACTTCACGTAACCGAAAGGCCACCCGACGACGGGTGGCCTTTCGTGCATTCCAGGCCCATTCCCCGCCCACCGCGTTCCGGCTCGGTCGCTGCGCTCCCTCACACAACGACCGGGACGAGAGAGCCGAGCCTCAGCCGAACACGGCGTGCGCGACCGCGAAGATCACGAGCCCCGCCAGCGCACCGACGACGGTGCCGTTGAGACGGATGTACTGCAGGTCGCGGCCGACGAGCAGCTCGATCTTCTCGGTGGTCTCCTCGGCGTCCCACTTCTCGACCGTGTCCGTGATGATCGACGCGATGTCGTGTCGGTAGCGCTCGACGAGGAAGCCGGCCGCGTCCATGACCCAGCCGTCCACGCGCTGCCGCAGGGGAGCATCCGACTGCAGCCGCTCACCGGTCTCCATGAGGGCCTCGCGGATGCGTGTTCGCAGCGCGCTGCTCTCGTCACCGAGCGAGGCGATGAGACCGTTCTTCGCGGTGTCCCAGGCGCTGGCCGCGAGCTCGCGGACGCGCGGACTGTCGAAGAGCGCGGTCTTCGCGGCCTCGAGCTTCGCACGGGTGTCTTCGTCGTGCTGCAGATTGTCGGCGAGACGAGCCAGGTACCGGTCGATCGCGGCGCGGGCCGGATGGCGGTGGTCGGCGCGAACAGCATCGACGAACGAGACGGCCTCGTTGTAGAGCGCGCCGTCGATCACCCGGTGCGCGACCGACGGCAGCCACGACGGGAGCCGGCGCGAGACCAGGCCGGCGAACGCGTCGCTGTTCTCACGCAGCCAGCCCGCGACGCTGTCCGCGGCGAGGTCGACCGCCGCGCGGTGCGCTCCGCTCGCCACGACGCGGCGGAGGGAGGCGCCGGCCGGAGTGCCCCATTCCGGCTCGATGAGGTGCTCACGGGCGAGGGAGGCGACGAGCTCCTGGACGTCGTCGTCGCTCAGCGCCCGCAGGACGCCCTGAGCCATCGCCGCACCCTCCGACGCGCCGCGCTCGGCGTGCTCCGGCTGCGCGAGCCATGTGCCCGCCCGCTCGGCCATGCGCGCGCTGCCGAGCTTCTCGCGCACCACCGGCGACGACAGGAAGTTCGTCTCGACGAACTCCCCGAGCGTGCGGCCGATCTCGTCCTTCCGCGACGGGATGATCGCGGTGTGCGGGATGGGCAGGCCGAGCGGATGCCGGAAGAGCGCGGTGACCGCGAACCAGTCCGCCAGCGCCCCGACCATCCCGCCCTCCGCAGCCGCTCGCAGGTAGGCCATCGCGGGCACCGCGTCTTCGAAGGCGAAGCCGGCGACGAACAGCGCGGCCATGAGGATGAGCGCCCCGAGTGCGACAGCTTTCATTCGGCGGAGCGATGCGCGGCGCGCCTGGTCGGCGATGGTCAGCAGCTCGGTCGGTGTGCGCGGCATGGCCCGATCCTCGCACGATGCCTTCGTGCGGCGGCAGGCGGTGCCGCTTCGCGCGCGAGGGATGTACGCTTGCGCGGTGATCGACGACATCCACAAGCGCGCCCTGCACCGCACCCGCATCCTCGAGGGACAGCTGCGCGGACTCGGCCGGATGATCGAGGACGAGGAGTACTGCATGGACATCATCACGCAGTCACGCGCCATCCAGCGCTCGCTCGAGTCGCTGAACCGGCTGATCCTCGAGAACCACCTGCGCACCCACGTGACCGACATGTTCGAGAGCGGCGGCGACGAGCGAGAGAAGGCGGTCGGCGAGCTGCTGCGCGCCTTCGACTTCGACGGGAAGTGACGCCGGCTCACGCCTCCATCGGGCCGAGCCAGGCGCTCGCGACGGTGCTGTGGGCCGACTCCGGGTCCGATGGGTGGAACGCGCCGGCGAGCACGTCGCGATAGAGACGCGACAGCTCGCTGCGTGAGAAGTAGGACGACCCGCCTCCGACGAGCATGGCCTCGTCGACGATCGTGCGCGCGGTCGTCGTCGCGCGGTGCTTGAGACCCGAGAGCAGCGAGAACCAGCGCGCGCCGTGGTCGACCCGGCCATCGACATCCGATGCGATCGCGGTCAGCTGCGGCGGAAGGGCGTCGTAGGCGAGAGCCATCTCCGCCACGCGCCAGCGGATGTCCGGATCCTGACTGTAGGGGAGGCCCGTCCGCTTCGAGCGTCGACGGTGAGCGCTCTCGATCGCGAGCTCGAGCGCGCGCCGGGCGATGCCCGTGTAGACGGAGGCGAGCAGCACCTCGAACACGGCGAAGATCGCGAAGGCGAGGGGATCGGCGCTCGGCCCGGCCGGCATCGTGCGCACCACGCGCTCGGCCGGTGCCACGACGCCGTGGAGCTCCGTCGTGCGGCTCTGCGTCCCTCGCATGCCCAGGGTGTCCCAGTCGTCGCGTGTGACGACCCGCTCGTCGCGGTCGACGAAGGCGAAGACGAGCTTCGGGCCATCCGGCGAGGTCGTGTCGAGCCCGTGCAGCCCGAGCCAGGTCCAGACCGGGGCGAGCGACGTGAAGATCTTCGTGCCGGTGAACGCGTATGACCCATCCGGCCCGGGGGCCGCCGCGGTGTCGCTGCCGAAGAGCACGAGGTCGTTGCCCGCCTCGCTGATGCCGAAGGCGAAGACCGCGCCGTCGGCGGCCTGCTCTTCCACGAATGCGAGGTCGTCGATGCCGCGATCGCGGAGGACCTTCGCCACGCCCGTCCAGACCAGGTGCATGTTGACGGCGAGTGCGGTGGCAGGGGCGGCGTGCGCCAGACGCTGCTGCAGCTCCGACGCCTGCGCCAGCGACAGCCCGGCGCCGCCGCGCTCGACGCTCACCAGGATGCGGAGGTAGCCGGCCTCACGCAGCTCGTCGAGGTCGGCCTGCGGGAAGACGTTCTCTGCGTCGACCGCAGCTGCTCGCGAGCGGATCCGCGCGAGCAGCTCGTCGGACAGGTGATCGGCAGGGTCGAAGCGAGCGCTCATGGCGCCAGCCTACGGGTGGGTCTGCACAGGCTCCGTGTCGGGGATGGGGGACGCGTCGCGATGGCGGAGGTCTGGGAAGCCCTTCACGAACACCGCCGCGACGATGAGGCCGACCAGCACGAAGGCGAAGCTCGTGAGCATCGCGCCACGCGCGCCCACGCCGTCGATCATGAAGCCCGCGACCGCCGAGCCGAGAGCTGCGCCGATGAGCTGGCCGGTGTTGATCCAGCCGTACGCCTCGGCGGTCTCGCTGAACTTCACGCTGGCCGACGTGATCGCGAACGACATCGCCAGCACCGGGGCGATGCCGAGGCCGGCGAGGGCGAGCGAGCCGCCGAGCCACCAGGCGTTCAGGGAGACCAGGGTGAGCGCGATCCCCGCGGCCACGATGGTGAACCGGCGCGCCATGGACCAGGGCGACATCGGGATGTTGCCGAAGGCGAGCCCGCCCACGAAGCTGCCGACCGCGAAGACGGCCAGGATGAAGCCCGACTCTAGGGCGCCCTCGCCGAAGGAAGCCACCACGCCGGCCTCAGCGGCCGAGGTCGCCCCGATGAGGAGGAAGCCCAGCACCGTGGTGAGGATGACCGTGGGCGTGCGCAGCACGCGGCCGAAGGACCGGCGGCTGCGGGGGATGCGCACGCGGCCGAGCTCGGGGGAGAGGATGAACCAGAGCCCGCCGGCCAGCGTGACGGCGACGATCATGAGCAGTCCGACCACGGTCGAGACCTGCGTGGAGACGAACGTGATGAGCACGGGGCCGGCGATCCAGATGATCTCCTGCAGCGAGGCATCCAGGGAGTACAGGGCAGTCAGGCGCGAGGCGTTGACCATCTTCGGGTAGATCGTGCGCACGGCCGACTGGACGGGCGGTGAGGCCAGCCCCGCGATGAGACCGAACAGGATGGTCACCGGCAGCGGGGCGGGGACGAGCGCGAGCGCGGCGATGGCCGCCGCGGTGACGAGCGTCGTCGCGACGAGCACGCGGCGCATCCCCCAGCGGCCCATCCATCGGCTGGTCACGGGGCCGGCGACGGCCTGTCCGATCGACGTCGCGGCGAGGACCGTTCCGGCGGCGCCGTAGGAGTGGTGGATGTGCTCCACGTGCAGGAGCACGGCGAGTGCCAGCATGCCGCTGGGAAGCCGAGCGGCCAGCTGCGCAGCGATGATGCGCGCGACTCCCGGGGCGCGCAGCAGATCCCGATAGCCAGACACGCTCCCACGTTATCCGCTCGCGCTGGGCGCTCGGCGCGGTCGCCGCGACACGCCGGTCTGGCTGCTTCACAGCGGGGCGGATGTCGGTGGTCGCCGATAGCGTCCGGCCTGTGGAGAACGTCGGCGGCGGGACAGGAGATCCGCGCGAACCGGGCATTTTCGAGGGCCCGTCAGCGTTGTACTCCTGTGGAGGCATCGGTGGATGGAGCTGTGGGGAACGGTGGAGAATCACACGGATGTAACTACTAGCCCTAGTGGTGCCCCCGAAGGTCGGCACCCATATGTAGTATTGGAAGCCCGGCAGGGCATGCCGGCCGAAAACGGATCTGAGGGGAAAGACATGGCGATCACGGTCTACACCAAGCCTTCCTGCGTGCAGTGCAACGCGACGTACCGCGCGCTGGACGCCAAGGGCATCGAGTACCAGGTCACCGACCTCTCGCAGGACGCCGACGCGCTCGAGCAGGTCAAGGCGCTCGGGTACCTGCAGGCGCCCGTCGTCGTCACCGACGAGGACCACTGGTCGGGCTTCCGCCCCGACAAGATCGACGAGCTCGCCGCCCGCCTGGTCTGAAGCGCCGGGGAGGGGAGCGATGTTCACATGACCGCGACTCCCACAGCCACGGCGGCGCCCCTGCTCGTGTACTTCTCGAGCGTGTCTGGAAACACGGCGCGCTTCATCGAGAAGCTCGAGCAGCGCTCGCCGGGCATCCGCTCCCGGCGCATCCCGCTGCATCCGGGTGAAGGCCCTCTTCTCGTCGACGAGCCGTACGTGCTCGTCACCCCCACCTACGGCGGGGGAGCAGGACGCGGCGAGGAGAAGGGCGCCGTCCCCAAGCAGGTCATCCGCTTCCTCAACGATGAGGGCAACAGACGACTCATCCGCGGCGTGATCGCCGCGGGCAACACGAACTTCGGCGATGCGTTCTGCCTCGCCGGCGACATCATCAGCCGCAAGTGCCACGTGCCGCACCTGTACCGGCTGGAACTCTTCGGCACTCCGGAAGACATCGATCGCGTGAGCGACGGATTGGAACGATGGTGGAAGCAACAGCACTGACCGAGGCGGACTTCAAGCACAACGCGCGGTTCGACGGCATGGACTACCACGCCCTCAACGCGATGCTGAATCTGTACGACGCCGAGGGGCGCATCCAGTTCGACGCGGACAAGCGCGCCGCTCGGGAGTACTTCCTCCAGCACGTCAACCAGAACACGGTCTTCTTCCACTCGCTGCGCGAGCGCCTCGACTACCTCGTCGAGAAGGAGTACTACGAGGGCGCTGTCATCGAGCAGTACCCCTTCGAGTTCGTCGAGAAGCTCAACGCCTTCGCCTACGGCAAGAAGTTCCGCTTCGAGACCTTCCTCGGCGCGTTCAAGTACTACACGAGCTACACGCTCAAGACGTTCGACGGCAAGCGCTACCTCGAGCGCTTCGAGGACCGCGTCGTGATGACCGCCCTCGCGCTCGCCGACGGCGATCAGGACCTCGCGTGGAAGCTCGTCGACGAGATCATCTCGGGCCGCTTCCAGCCGGCGACGCCCACGTTCCTCAACGCCGGCAAGGCGCAGCGCGGCGAGCTCGTCAGCTGCTTCCTCCTCCGCATCGAGGACAACATGGAGTCCATCGCGCGCGGCATCAACTCCGCGCTGCAGCTCTCCAAGCGCGGCGGCGGCGTGGCGCTGCTCCTGTCCAACATCCGCGAGGCGGGCGCTCCGATCAAGCAGATCGAGAACCAGTCCAGCGGCATCATCCCCGTGATGAAGCTGCTGGAAGACTCGTTCAGCTACGCGAACCAGCTCGGTGCGCGTCAGGGCGCCGGCGCGGTGTACCTCTCCGCGCACCACCCCGACATCATGCGCTTCCTCGACACCAAGCGCGAGAACGCCGACGAGAAGATCCGCATCAAGACCCTCTCCCTCGGTGTCGTCGTGCCCGACATCACGTTCGAGCTCGCGCGCAACGACGAGGACATGTACCTCTTCTCGCCCTACGACGTCGAGCGCGTCTACGGCGTGCCCTTCGGCGACATCTCGGTCACCGAGAAGTACCGCGAGATGGTCGACGACCCGCGCATCAAGAAGACGAAGATCAACGCGCGCAAGTTCTTCCAGACGCTCGCGGAGATCCAGTTCGAGTCGGGCTACCCGTACATCATGTTCGAGGACACGGTGAACCGGGCCAACCCGATCAAGGGCCGGATCAACATGTCGAACCTCTGCAGCGAGATCCTGCAGGTGAACACGCCGACGACGCTCAACGAGGACCTCTCGTACGACCAGATCGGCAAGGACATCTCCTGCAACCTGGGCTCGCTGAACATCGCGCTCGCGATGGACTCGCCCGACTTCGGGCAGACCGTCGAGACCTCGATCCGCGCGCTCACCGCGGTGAGCGACCAGAGCCACATCCGCTCGGTGCGCTCGATCGAAGACGGCAACGACAAGTCGCACGCGATCGGCCTCGGGCAGATGAACCTGCACGGCTACCTCGCTCGCGAGCGCGTCTTCTACGGCTCGGAAGAGGGCGTCGACTTCACGAACATCTACTTCTACGCGGTGCTGTTCCACGCCCTGCGGGCGTCGAACAAGCTCGCGGCCGAGCGCGGCCAGGCCTTCGACGGGTTCGAGGACTCGACGTACGCCTCGGGCGAGTTCTTCGACAAGTACATCGAGCAGGAGTGGGTGCCGCAGACGGAGAAGGTGAAGCAGCTCTTCGCGAACCACCACATCCCGACGCAGCAGGACTGGATCCTCCTGAAGGAGTCCATCCAGAAGCACGGCATCTACAACCAGAACCTGCAGGCGGTGCCTCCGACCGGCTCCATCTCGTACATCAACAACTCGACGTCGTCGATCCACCCGATCGCGTCGAAGGTCGAGATCCGCAAGGAGGGCAAGCTCGGCCGCGTCTACTACCCGGCGCCGTTCATGACGAACGACAACCTGGAGTACTACCAGGACGCGTACGAGATCGGCTACGAGAAGGTCATCGACACGTACGCCGCGGCCACGCAGCACGTCGACCAGGGCCTCTCGCTCACGCTGTTCTTCAAGGACACCGCGACCACGCGCGACATCAACAAGGCCCAGATCTACGCATGGCGCAAGGGCATCAAGACGATCTACTACATCCGTCTCCGTCAGATGGCCCTCGAGGGCACGGAGCTGGACATGTGCGTCAGCTGCACGCTCTGACCTCCGGTCACCGAGCGACGCGAGACGAAACGGAAGAGGAACAACGAGGATGACCGAGAAGCTGCAGCTTCTGGACCACGTCCAGGCGATCAACTGGAATCGCGTCGAGGACGAGAAGGACGTCGAGGTGTGGAACCGCCTCACCGGCAACTTCTGGCTGCCGGAGAAGGTGCCGCTGTCCAACGACATCCAGTCGTGGAACACGCTGACCGAGCACGAGCAGCTGCTCACCATGCGCGTATTCACGGGTCTGACGCTGCTCGACACAGTGCAGGCCACCGTAGGCGCGGTGTCGCTCATCCCCGATGCGCTCACCCCGCACGAGGAGGCCGTCTACACGAACATCGCGTTCATGGAGTCGGTGCACGCGAAGAGCTACTCGTCGATCTTCTCGACGCTGTGCTCGACGCAGGAGATCGATGAGGCCTTCCGGTGGTCGGTGGAGAACCAGAACCTCCAGAAGAAGGCCCAGATCATCATGGAGTACTACCGGGGTGACGAGCCGCTCAAGCGCAAGGTCGCCTCGACCCTGCTCGAGAGCTTCCTCTTCTACTCGGGCTTCTACCTCCCGATGCACTGGTCGAGCCGCGCCAAGCTCACCAACACCGCCGACCTCATCCGCCTCATCATCCGCGACGAGGCCGTGCATGGCTACTACATCGGCTACAAGTTCCAGAAGGGCCTCGAGCGCGTCGACGAGGCGCAGCGCGCGGAGCTCAAGGACTACACGTTCTCGCTGCTGTACGAGCTCTACGACAACGAGGTGCAGTACACGCAGGACCTCTACGACTCCGTCGGCCTCACCGAGGACGTCAAGAAGTTCCTGCACTACAACGCCAACAAGGCGCTGATGAACCTCGGCTACGAGGCGATGTTCCCGTCCTCCGTGACCGACGTGAATCCCGCCATCCTGTCGGCGCTCTCGCCGAACGCCGACGAGAACCACGACTTCTTCTCGGGGTCGGGCTCGTCGTACGTCATCGGCAAGGCCGTCGCGACCGAGGACGACGACTGGGCGTTCTGAGGAGGCCGAGTCGGAGAAGGATTCGGACATGAAAGAGGCCCCCGCCCCACTGCTCTCCAAAGAGCGGTTGGGTGGGGGCCTTTCTCATGTCTGGCCACATATCGGACACGCACACGAGGAGAGGAGGTGAACATGGCCGGAAGCGGACACGCGCGTAGCGCGATCACCGGACGCTACGTGAAGGCCCCCGGTCGGCTGCTCCTATTGAGCGGTCGACCGGGGGCCTCTTCGTCTTATGTCACCGTGGCGGCCGTCCGAGTGCACCGATGAGGAAGCGGAGCACGGTGCCCAGCGTCCAGATGGCGATGGCGGGCCATGCGGCCGCGGCGAAGACGGCTACGTGGTCGGTCAGCGTAGGTCACCGGCCCCTGTTTCCCCCATTTTTCCGCTGATGCCGTCCGAGGTGCTTCGGGGGTGAAGGGAACCACCAGCGCGACGCCGAGTGGCGGTCGCGGCGCATGAGCTTACCTCTGCCATGAGTGGCAGTCACCCCCGGTGGCTGCCGCTTCGGCCGTCGGTATCCTGCGGGCATGAACCGACTGTCTCGGACGGCGCTCACCCTGGGCGTACTCGCCCCTCTTCTTCTCTCCGGATGCAGCGCCAGGGAATCAGGAGAGGATTCGCCCGAGCCCACCGCGACCGTCACGCCCTCGGCGCAGCCGACGCAGACGTCCGACACGCACGACGCGGATGATCACGGGGACTCCGACGACCGCGATGACTCCGACGACCGTGATGGCTCCGACGACCGTGATCCCGACGACACGGACGATCCCAACGACAGATAGCGCGAATTCGAGCCCGCGTCTACCGCGGCGCCGCGGACGCCTGACGACGGCGGCAGGGGGGGCACTCGCGCCCGCGCGTGATGCGCTCGAGCCGGCTGCCGGGCTTCGGACGCTGGAAGCGATTGCAACGGGGGTCGGTCCGCAGGTGCCAGTTCTGCACGGCGGCGGCCCGCTGCGGGGTGAGGGCCTCGATTCCGATGATGATCCAGGCGCTCAGCATCGCCATCCGCCCCCGTCTCGCACAGCACGAGATTACGCGGTCCGACCTGGGACGAACCAGGAAGGGCGCGTGACACCGGCGACGTCGGAGGGGTCTCGTACCCTGGAGTCGTGCTCGTGGGTGTGATCAGAAGAGATGATGGCGGACAGCTCGAGGCCGAGGCCGAGACGCAGGCCGAGGTGAGGGAGGCGCTCGAGGCGCAGGTGCCGGCGGGCCACGTGCTCACCGATGCGCGGGTCGCCATGGTGAAGCGCTCCACGCGGATCAGCGCGGTCGGCCGCTACCGTCACACCGAGATCGCCGAGATCGAGGCCGACGACATGACGGCGCTCGAGGCGAAGGTTCCCGAGGGTTGGAAGCTCATGTCTGTCCGGTCGCTCTGACCGGAGAGGCATCGAGGGCTCCCCGCGCGCACGCGGGGAGCCCTCTGTCAGAACGCGTCAGCCCAGCGGCACCGATCCGACGAGGATGCCGACGGCGAGCATGACGAGCGAGACGACGAGGGCACGCCACAGCACCTTCTTGTGGTGATCGCCGAGGTTGACGTTCGCCAGCGAGACCAGCAGCAGGATGGCCGGGACGAGCGGGCTCTGCAGGTGGACGGGCTGGCCGATCACCGATGCGCGCGCCATCTCGACCGGCGCGATGCCGTAGGTCGCCGCGCTCTCCGCGAGGATCGGCAGGATGCCGTAGTAGAACGCGTCGTTCGACATGAAGAACGTCATCGGGATCGACAGCAGCCCGGTGATGACGGCGAAGAACGGGCCGAGCGCCGGCGGCACGATCTCGACGACCCAGTCGGCCATCGCGGTGACCATGCCCGTGCCATCCAGCACGCCGACGAGCACGCCGGCGGCCAGCACCATCGAGACGACGCCCACGATGCTCGGCGCATGCGCGACGATCTCCGCGCTCTGCTCCTTCAGCTTCGGGAAGTTCAGCACGAGGGCGACGCCGGTGCCGATCATGAAGACGAACGCGAGCGGCATGACGTCGAGCACGAGCAGCACCATGACGGCGACCGTGAGCGCGAGGTTCAGCCAGATGAGCTTCGGCCGCAGCGTCGGCCGGTCGGGGCTCAGCATGGTGTCGGCCATCGCGGTGTCGCGCTCGTCCTCGGTGAGGACCGCGGGGCCGGCCGAGCCGGAGCCCTGGATCGTCAGCATGTTCGTGGTGCCGAGCACGGCGCGCGCACCGGGGGTGCCGACGCCCGAGCGGAGCTGGGGAACGCGCATGCCGAAGCGTCCTGCGCGCGTGCTGCCGCCGTCCGCCGGGATGTCGTCGAGCGCATCGAGCGAGAGCCTGCCGATGCGGCGGCGCTCGGAGAGCCCGAGCAGCCACGACAGACCGAGCGCGACGGCGAGGCCGACGGCGAGGGACGGGATCATCGGCACGAACACGTCGGTGGGCTGCAGGCCGAGCGCGGTGGCGGCGCGGACGGTCGGGCCGCCCCACGGCACGATGTTGAGCGTGCCGTTCATGAGGCCGGCGACGCACGTGAGGACCACGGGGCTCATCCCGAGGCGCAGGTAGAGCGGCAGCATCGCCGACGTCGTGATGATGAACGTGGTCGAGCCGTCGCCGTCGAGCGAGACCGCACCGGCGAGGAGCGCCGTGCCGAGCACGACCTTCGCCGGGTCGTTGCCGAGCGTGCGCGTGATGAAGCGGATGAGCGGGTCGAACAGGCCCACGTCGATCATGATGCCGAAGTACATGATCGCGAACATCAGCAGCGCGGCGGTGGGCGCCATGTCGCCGATGGCCGAGAGGACCATGTCGCCGATGCCCAGCCCGGCGCCCGCGAAGAGGCCGAAGATGGTGGGCACGAGGATGAGCGCGACCATCGGCGTGAGCCGCTTGGTCATGATGAGCACCATGAACGCGAGGATCATGGTGAAACCGAGGATGACGAGCATCTGACGTCCTTGTCGTCGTGCCGCGTTCGCGTCGTCGCGTTGCGGCGGTGGAGCGTACGCGGCGACGATACGGCGAGCGGACGGCCCGGGTCGGGATGCGCGCATTGCGCGAGGATCTGCGCGTTGAGTCAGTTGTGCGCATTCTGCTCACTCGGTCGCGCGACGATACTCGACGTATGCGGTTCACCACGCGCGTGTTCGCGATGCAGCTCCTCGCCGCCACCGCGGTCATCGCGGTGTGCGTGTCGGCGTTCGCGCTGCTCGGCATCGGACAGCTGCGCGACGAGGCCGAGTCGACGGCGCTCGCGGTCGCCCGCACGGTCGCCAGCGACCCGCAGGTGCGCGCCGATGTGGCGGGCTTCGCGGGGCGGAGCGATCTCGACGCGGCGACCCTCGCCGACGGCGCGCTGCAGGAGTACGCGGCAGGCATCGTCGACCGCACGCAGACGCTGTTCGTCGTCGTCGCGAACGACCTCGGGCTGCGTCTCGCGCACCCGGATCCGGACCTCCTCGGTCGGCGGGTCAGCACCGACTTCGCCTCCGTGATCGCGGGCGAGGAGGTCATCGCCTGGGAGCGGGGGACGCTGGGGGAGTCGGTGCGCGCGAAGGTCCCCGTCTTCGCTCCGGATGGCGGCAGGATCGTCGGCGAGGTGAGCGTGGGGTTCGCGCCGGCTCGGGTCTTCGCCGACGCGCCGCTCCTCGTCGGCCTGTTCGTGCTGATCGCGGTGGTGGCGCTCGCGGTGGCCGCGCTCGTCTCGGTCGTCATCCGCCGTCGGCTCGAGCGCCTGACGCGCGGCGTGCAGCCGGAGGAGCTGGGCGGTCTGCTGCAGAGCAGAGCCGCGGTGCTCGAGGGGGTGCACGACGGGGTGCTCGCGGTGTCGGACGACGGGGTCGTCCGCGCGGCCAACGCGCCCGCGCTGCGGGTGGTCGGCGACGATGACGCGGTGGGGCGGCACATCGACGAGCTGGACCTCCCGCCGCGCCTCCGTACAGCGCTCGACCGCGCCCTGGGCGGCGACTCCCTCGTCACCGGCGAGCTCGTGCTGTCGGAGCAGGTCGTCTACGTCGAGGTCCGCCGGGTGGGGCACGAGGGGCGCTCGCTCGGAGTCGTCGCGGTGCTGCGCGACCGCACCGACGTGGTGGCGCTGGCGGAGCGGCTCGACGCCGTGCGCGCGGCGACCAACGCCATGCGTGCGCAGCGGCACGAGTTCGCGAACCGGATGCATGCGGTCCGCGGCATGGTCGCGGCGGGGCGGACCGCGGAGGCGCAGGAGCTCCTGTCGGAGTTCGCCGCCCGGGGTGCTCTGCCGGAGGAGGCGGGGGTGCCCGTCGCCGAGCCGTTCCTGCGCTCGTTCCTCGCGTCCAAGAGGATGGAGGCGCGCGAGCGCGGCGTGGAGCTGCGTGTGGGAGAGGACACCCTCCTCCTCGGCGTCGTCGCCGAACCCGAGGATGTGGCCGCGGTGCTGGGCAACCTCGTGGACAACGCCGTGACGGCGGCCGCCGCCGGGGAGGAGCCTCGGTGGGTGGAGGTCTCGCTGCTGGACGACCGGGACGAACTCGCGCTCACGGTGACGGACTCGGGGATCGGCGTCGACCATCCCGAATCGGTCTTCGATCGCGCTCGGGCGGCGGAGGAGGACGAGACCGGACGGGTGCACGGACGGGGGATCGGCCTTCCGCTCGCCCGCCGCTTCACGCGTCGACGGGGCGGCGAGCTCTGGCTCGCGGAGGCGCGTGGCGGCGGCCACGGCGCGGTGTTCGCCGCCCGGCTTCCCGGGGTCATGCGGGCCGCGGGCGACGACGAGCTCGATGGTGCCATCACATCGGAAGAGGGAACGGCATGACGAACGAGATCCGCGTCCTGATCGTCGACGACGACTTCCGCGTCAGCGGCATCCACCGAGACCTCGTCGCCGCTCGGCCGGGCTTCACCGCCCTGCCGCCCGTGAGGGACGCGGCATCCGCACGCATCGCCATCCGCGACATGCGCCCCGACCTGCTGCTGCTCGACGTCTACCTGCCGGATGGCGATGGCATCGAGATCGGACGGGAGGCCGGGATCGATCGGTTCGTGCTGAGCGCCGCTGACGACGTGGCGACGATCCGCCGGGCGCTGACGAGCGGCGCACTTCACTATCTCGTGAAGCCGTTCGACCCCCGCGCACTTCAGGATCGGCTCGACCGCTATGCGCGCTTCCGCAATCTGCTCTCCACCGGCAGTGCGACGCAGGAGACCATCGACCGCGCGGTGAGCGTGCTCCACGGCGGCGCCGTGCCGGCGCCGGCCCGGGCGGGGACGCAGCAGGTCATCCTCGATGCGCTCGCCGCGGGGGAGGCGTCGAGCGTGGAGATCGCCGAGCGCGTCGGCGTCTCGCGTGCGACCGCGCAACGACACCTCGCGGAGCTCGCGGCCCGTGGGGCGATCGACGTGACGCTCCAGTACGGATCCGCAGGGAGGCCCGAGCATCGGTACCGGCTGAGCTGATCCCAGTTGTTCTTCTGTTCGATTTTGTGGCGCTAATGTCGGCGGTCTGTGCTAGCGGCGAGTGCTCGCGATTGACCTTTTGATCTGGGAAAAGTGGTTGTCCTAGTCGTATCTCTGTTCTATAATGAGGGCATGGCGAAGAAGCCAGTGCATCTCGACCCGAGCGACGCGGCCCGGCAGGCCGCCGCGCAGCTCGACGGCGCTGCTCCCTCGGTTCGCGAGCTGAGGGATGCGGATCTCGTCGCCCTGGTCGGCGTCGTCGAGCATCTCGGTCGAGCCGTCGACGCTCTGCGCGTTCGAGTCGCCGGGGAAGTGGCTTTCCGGTCGTGCCGGGCGGATGACGCGGCGCTGGCAGACCGGTACGGGTGTCGCACGGGGACCGAGCTGCTCGAGCGCCTCACCGGCGCCTCGTCGCGCGAGCTGCGCGGGCGCGCTCGGCTCGATGAGAGCACCCGCACGCGCACCGCGCTCACCGGAGAGGACCTCGCGCCTCGCCTGGAGCACGTGGCCGCGGGCCTCGCCTCCGGGCTGCTGGGAATGGAAGCCGCGGCCGGGATCATGAAGGCGGTCGACACCGCTCGTCGTGGCGGTGGCGACCCGGAGCGCGTCGAGCTGATGGAGCGGCACCTCGTCGCGATCGCGACCGGGACGATCGATCCCGACGCGCAGCCCGGCGATGGGGCGGACGACGAGGAGGGCCGCTCCGAGGCGGATCCGCTGGCGACGCTCGCCCCGGTGCCGCCGCTGTCGGTCGTCAACCTGCACGCGCAGGCGTGGATCGACGTGCTCACCGCCGACGGTGCGGAACCCGATCACGACGGCGCCATGCGTCAGCGGTCGCTGACCCTCACGCCGCTTCCGAGCGGCGCGTTCCGCATCAACGGCGTGCTCGTGCCGGAGGCGGGGGCGCTGCTGCAGGCGCTGCTCTCCGCTCACACCAACCCCGCTCGGAATGTGCGCTTCACGTCGGATGGCGATGTGCGCGGGGAGAGCGATGGCGGCGGCGCGGGAGAGGGCGGCGAGGGCGGTGCTGCGCAGTGGCCGGAGGTGGAGCTCCCGCCGCCGGATGCGATGCCCGATACGCGCAGCGCGACCCAGAAGCGCCACGACGCGCTGATGGCCATGCTGGAGGCCGCGTCGCGCGCGGCGGAGACGCCGAGTCTGGGCGGGGCCGCGCCGACCGTCATGGTGCACGTCAGCGCGGATGATCTGGCCCGGCAGGCGAACGCGTCAGGGGCGGCGTTCACCCGGCCGGTGGCGCACCTGGATGGTGTCGACGCGCCGGTGCCTCTCGGGGTGGCCGAGCGCATCGGCTGCACCGGCGACATCCTCCGGGCGGTGTTCACCGCGGAAGGTCGGCTGCTGTCTCTCTCCAGCGTGCAGCGGATCTTCACCGCGACGCAGCGGAAGGCGATCGTCGCCCGCGATGGCGGCTGCGTCATCCCGGGCTGCACGATCCCGGCGGCCTGGTGCGAGATCCATCACGTGCAGGATTACGCGCAGGGTGGCCCGACGACCACGGACAACGGTGTCCTGCTCTGCTGGTGGCATCATCACCACCTCGAGCAGTCGGGATGGGCCATCCGGATGAGGGGCGGCGTGCCGTACCTCGCCCCGCCCGCCTGGATCGACCGCGCGTGCCGGCCGCGTCCCGCGCAGGGCTCCGCGACCCGGCTGCGCAGCAGGCTGCGCCGCACCCTGGTGTCGAGGCGGACGTGAGCCGCAGCGCTCGCCGGGGCAGCGAGCGGGAGGGTCCGGGTTCAGGCGTCGATGCCGAGTTCGCGGCGCAGGCGCGCCACGTGACCGGTGGCCTTGACGTTGTAGAGAGCCTTCACGATGACGCCGTCCTCGTCGAGGACGAATGTCGAGCGGATGACGCCCTGCACGATGCGGCCGTAGTTGCTCTTCTCGCCCCAGGTGCCGTACGCCTCGTGCACCGAACGCTCGGGGTCGCTGAGGAGCTCGAAGGTGAGTCCGTCTCGGTCCCGGAAGCGGCGCAGCTTCTCGGGCAGGTCGCGCGAGATCCCGACGACCGTGTACCCCGCCGACGCGAGCGACCCGAGGCTGTCGCGGAAGTCGCAGGCCTGCTTCGCGCAGCCGGTCGTGAGCGCCTCGGGGTAGAAGTACAGCACGACCCTCTGCCCGCGCAGGTCGGAGAGCGAAAGGCTCTTCTCGTCCTGGTCGAGGAGCGTGAAGTCAGGGGCGGGGGTACCGGGTTCGAGGCGGGTCGTCATAGCGTTCCAGCCTATCGACCATGACGGATGTCACGTCGCGGTCGTGACATCGGCCTCCGGCGCCGGCGACGACTCCGCGGTTGGCTGAAGGCATGAGCATCACCCATACCTCCACCGCCGCAGGCCCGGACCTGCACGCCGGCGGAACCTCGGCGATCTCGCTGTCGCGCCTTGTCCGTCGATTCGACTCGGGCGACAGCCCGGTCGTCGCTGTCGACGGCGTCGACCTGCGCATCGCGCGCGGCGAGATCGTCGCCCTCCTCGGTCCGAACGGCGCCGGGAAGACGACGACCATCGACATGATGCTGGGACTGTCCGAGCCGAACGAGGGCGAGGTGCGGGTGCTCGGCGAGGCCCCGCGTCTGGCGGTGGCCACCGGTCGCCTCTCCGCGGTGCTCCAGACCGGAGGACTCCTCGCGGACCTCACCGTGCGGGAGACGGTGGCGGTCGTCGCCGGCATCCACGGCGCCCGCGACCGCGTGGACGCCGTCATCGAACGCGCCGATCTCGCCGGCATCGCCCGCCGCCGGGTGAGCAAGTGCTCCGGCGGCGAGCAGCAGCGGCTCAAGTTCGCACTCGCGGTGCTGCCGGACCCGGACGTGCTCGTGCTCGACGAGCCCACGGCGGGCATGGACGTCACCGCGCGGCGCCGCTTCTGGGACGCCATGCGCGAGGACGCCGCGGCCGGCCGCACGATCGTCTTCGCCACGCACTACCTTGAGGAGGCGGAGCAGTTCGCCCGCCGCACCATCGTCATGAGCAGGGGGCGGATCGTCGCGGACGAGGACACCGCGCGCCTGCGCGCCTCCCTGGGCGGGCGCACCGTCTCGGCCACGCTCCCCGGTGCGTCCGAGAGCGTCGTCGCCTGCCTGCGCGAGGACGCGTCCGTCTCCGACCTCTCGCTGAGCGGCGGCCGACTGACCGCCCGCACCTCGGCATCCGACGCGCTCGCGGCGCGGCTCCTCTCCCTCGGCGCGTCCGATCTCGAGATCGCCGCCCCCACCCTGGAAGACGCCTTCACATCCCTCACGGAGGACCGCTCATGACCGCCCTCGTCTCGTCGCCGCTCTACCGCACGGAGGCCCTGCGGCAGATCCGGAACCCCTACACGCTCGTGTTCACGCTCGTGATGCCGGTGGCCATGTACGTCCTGTTCGGTGCGGGCATGGAGTACGGGTCCCAGGGGGTCGGCCACGCCAACGTCGCGTTCTACATCATGGTCTCGATGGGCGCGTTCGGCACCGCCACGGCGATGAGCTCGCTGTGCTCGCTCGCCGCCGCCGAGATCGGCCAGGGGTGGGGTCGTCAGCTCGCGCTCACCCCGCTCACCACGACGGCGTACGCCGCCACGAAGCTCCTCACCGCGCTGAGCTTCGCCGCGCTGTCGCTCGCGGCGGTCTATGTGGCCGGCCTGACCACGGGCGCCGCGGCCGACGACGCCTGGCGCTGGTTCGCCGCGGCCGGGCTCACCCTCGGACTGGGTCTCGTCTACGGGCTCTACGGTCTCGGCGTCGGCCTGGCATTCAACTCCGATTCCGGCGCCGCCCTCGCCTCGATCTCCATCTCGTTCTTCGGCTTCTTCGGCAACGTCTTCGTGCCGCTGGAGGGCGGCATGCTGGATGTGGCGAAGTTCACCCCCATGTACGGCTTCGCCGCGCTCGTGCGCTGGCCCGCGACCGCGGGGCAGCTCGTGTCGGGCGGTTCCGATCCTCTCTGGGCGGTCACGCTCAACGTGCTGGTGTGGGCCCTGCTGTTCGCCGCGCTCGTCCGCCTCGGCGTGCTGCGCTCGCGCGCGCGTCGATAGGCTCTCCCGGTGGCGGCGATGGCGATGACGGGTGCGCGGGACACAGGCGCGCCGTGGGAGCGGTGGGGATGGCTGATGGCCGTCGTCTGGATGGTCTTCCTCGTCTATCCGGTCGTCTCCCTGGTCGACTCCGTCGCCCCGCTCGGCTGGCGTCTGCTGGGCTGGGCGAGCCTGGTGCTCTTCGCCTTGCTGTACATCATCGGGTTCGTCCACGGGATGCGCGGCACCTGGCACCGGCCGGGGAGGCTGGTCGTGGCGATCTTCTGGGTGCTCCTGCTCTGCGCGGCGCTCGCCGTGCCCGCCATCGGCAGCCAGGCGCTGAGCTTCGTGCCGTTCCTGATGTCCTACGCGGCGTACGGCCTCGGGCGGACGTGGCACTGGTGGGCCTCGGCGGGCGGCCTCACCGCCGTGCTCGGCGCGATCCTCCTGACCGGCGACCTCCCGCAGCACGGCCAGATGCTCGGGATCATCGTCATGATCGCCGTCGTCAACACGATCAGCACCTGGCTGATCGGCCGGTCGCTGCGCTCGGAGGAGCTGCGGGTGCAGATGGCGGCCAGCGAGGAGCGCTCGGTGGTGGCGCGGGACGTGCATGATCTGCTCGGCCACTCGCTGACCGCCGTGAAGCTGAAAGCCGAGCTGGCGCGGAGGCTCATCGACGAGGATCCCTCCCGGACGAAAGCCGAGCTCGATGACATCGTGCGTCTGGCCACGGAGGCGATCGGCGGGGTGCGCAGCACGGTCACCGGCCTTCGGGGAGCCGGCTTCGCCGAGGAGCTGACGGCGTGTGCGGCGGCGTTCGAGGGGGCGGGCATCGCCGTCGAGACCACTGGCGACCCCGACGCGCTCTCGCCTGCGCAGTCGCTGCCGGCCGGGTGGATCCTGCGGGAGGCGACCACGAACGTCCTCCGTCATGCCGCCGCTACCGTTGTCCGCATCACGGTCGAGCCCGGGACGGTCCTCGTGGAGGACGACGGCCGCGGCCTGCGCGGACCCGCGGGGAACGGCCTGCGCGGGATGGCCGAGCGCGCCGCCGCGGCCGGAGCGACCCTGCGCGTGGAGGAAGCCGCATCCGGCGGCACGAGGGTGAGCGTGGTCTGGTGAGCGCGCCCATCCGCCTGCTTCTCGTGGACGACCAGGCGCTCATCCGCGGCGCCCTCGGCGCCCTGCTCGGATTGGAGCCCGATCTCGTCGTGGTGGGAGAGGCGGGCGACGGCGGGCGGGCGGAAGCCGAGGCCGCTCGCCTGCGCCCGGACGTCTGCCTCATGGACATCCAGATGCCCGGCATGGATGGACTCGCAGCGACCCGTGCGGTGCGCGCTTCCAGTCCGAACACGCGGGTGCTCATCGTGACGACGTTCGCCCGTCCGGGGTACGTGCGCGAGGCGCTCGCCGCGGGGGCATCCGGATTCGTGGTGAAGGACGCGCCGGCGGTCGAGCTCGCCGACGCCGTCCGCCGCGTGCACGCCGGGCTCCGCGCGGTCGATCCCGGGCTCGCGGAGGCATCGCTGTTCGACGGCGCGAACCCGCTCACCGAGCGCGAGCAGCAGGTGCTGCGCCTGTCGGTCGACGGGCGGACCGTCGCGCAGATCGCGGCGGAGGTGTTCCTCTCCGCCGGCACGGTCCGCAATCACCTCTCCTCCGTCATCGGGAAGACCGGCGGCGTGAACCGCGCGCAGGCCGCGCGCATCGCGCACGACAAGGGCTGGATCTAGAAGAGGTCGCCGAGCTCGACCCGCTCGCCGGTGGTGTCGGCGATCGCGAGGCGCGCGGCCTCCCAGCCCGCGGTCCCATGCACGCCGGGGCCCGGGGGCGTCGACGCCGACGCGAGGTACACGCCCTTCATCGGCGTGCGCCACGGCGCGGTGCTGAGAAGGGGGCGGGCGATGAGCTGCCCGAAGCTGACCGCGCCGCCCGCGTAGTCGCCGCCGATCGACGACGGGTTCTCCTCCGCGTGCTCGACGGCGGTCGTCGCGTGAGACGCGAGGATGCGATCGCGGAACCCGGGCGCGAAGCGCTCGATCTGCCGGGTGATCACCTCGGTCGCGTCGAAGGTCGAGTTGGGCGGCACGTGGATGTACGTCCACAGCACGCTCTTCCCCTTCGGTGCGCGCGTGGGGTCGAGAACGGATGGCTGCACCGTGAGCACGTAGGGGCGCTCGGAGATGCGGCCGCGCGCGACCGCGTTCTCGCTCGCCTCCACCTCCGCGCGCGTGCCGCACACGTGCACGGTGGGGGAGCGGCGCACGTCGGGATTGGTCCATGGCACGTCGCCGTCGAGCGCGAAGTCGACCTTCGCGGCCCCCGGTCCGTAGCGGTACGAGCGGATGGCGTGGGCCCAGCGAGCGGGCACGTCGGGGAGCGTCAGCGCGAGTCGCGGCGGCGCGTCCAACACGACGACGTCGCCGCGCTCGGGGTCGCCCCAGTCGAGGGTCGACAGGTCGTCGACGCGGTGCCGAGTGACGATGCGGCCGCCGTGCGCGTGCAGGTCCTCTGCCAGCGCGTCCGGGATGGCCTGGGCCCCGCCGACGGGGTAGCCCCAGCCGTCCGCATGCGCCTGAGACGCCAGCAGCAGCCCGGCCGCTGCCGCGCCGACCGTCGGCAGCCGCGTGTTCGCGTGGGCGATCACCCCGGAGATCAGCGCGTGCGCCTCTTCGGTGCGGAAGGAATGTCGGCCGAGCGCGGTCCCCAGCTCGAGCGCGCGCAGGCCGAAGCGGGCGGCCGTGACCGGATGCCGCGGGACGCGCAGCATCTGGTGGCCGGTGAAGTCGACGACGCCCTCGATGCGACGCGACAGCGGGCGGAGCATCGCCTTCCACGCCCCGGCGTCGACGCCGAGCTCCGCCGCCGTGCGGCCGATGTCGCGCCAGGCGACCGCCGCGCGCCCGCCGTCCAGCGGATGCGCGTAGGAGGCGTCGGGGACGAGCCATCCGATCTTCTCGCGCATGCCGAAGGCCTGGAAGAAGGGCGAGGTGAGGGCGGCGGGATGGACGGCCGAGCAGACGTCGTGACGGAAGCCCGGCAGCGTGAGCTGCGCGGTCCGCGTGCCGCCGCCGACCCCGTCCTGCGCCTCGAGCACCGTCACCTCGAACCCGGCGCGCGCGAGCACCACGGCCGCGGAGAGCCCATTCGGTCCGCTGCCCACCACCGTCGCCCGACGTGTCGCCATACGGCCATCCTGCCAGCCTCGGGCGGCGGTGGCTCAGACGAATGCGCCGACGCCGGTGAGATCGCGGCCGAGGAGGAGCGCCTGGACGCTCTCCGTCCCCTCGTACGTGTGGATGGCCTCGATGTCGGCCAGGTGCTGCATGACGCCGTTGTCGAGGAGGATGCCGTTGCCGCCGAGCATGTCGCGAGCGGTCCGCGCGATGTCTCGAGCGGTTCGCGTGCAGTGGTACTTCGCCAGCGACGCCTGCGTCGGCCGCATCGCGCCCGCGGCCTCGAGGTCGGCCAGACGCCGCAGGAAGAGCTGCATCGACGTCAGCTGCGCGAGCATCTGCGACAGGCGCTCCTGGATCATCTGGAAGCGGGCGAGCGGCCGCCCGAACTGCTCGCGCTGCGTCGCGTACGAGAGCGCGGCCTCGAAGCAGGCCGTGGCGTGACCCAGCGCCGACCATGCGACGCCCGAGCGCGTGGCGAAGAGCACGGTGCTGGCGTCCTTGAAGGAGTGGGAGCCGGGCAGGACGCCGTCGGCGGACAGCCGCACGTCGTCGAGGAGCACGTGCGCCTGATGGATCGCGCGCAGCGCGCCCTTGCCCTCGATGACAGTGCCGACATAGCCGGGGGTGCTCTGCTCGACGAGAAAGCAGCGCACGCTGCCGTCGTCGGGGTCGCCCGCGCACTGCACTCGCGCCCAGACGAACGAGATCCCGCCGGAGGCGCCGTTCCCGATCCACTTCTTGGCGCCGCGCAGCAGCCATCCGTCGCCGTCGCGCCGGGCGATCGTCTCGAGAGAGGTGGAGTCGGACCCGTGATCGGGCTCGGTGAGCGCGAACGAGCCGAGCACCTCGCCCCGCTGCAGCGGGCCCATCCAGCGCGCCTGCTGCTCGCGGCTGCCGAAGAGCGCCAGGGTGCGCAGCGCCAGCCCGCCCTGCACGGCGACGATCGTGCCGAGCGACCCGTCGTGACGGGAGATCTCCATGTTCACCAGCCCCGCCGCCAGCGGCGTCATCGCCGGCACGTCGGGATGGTCGACCGCGTCGGCGAAGAGGTGCGCCGCGCCGAGCTCGGGGACGACGTCGAGCGGGTACTCCGCGCGGTCCCACGCGGCGCGCATCCGCGGCGCCAGCCGCTGCCCGATCTCGCGGGCGCGGGACCAGATCTCGCGATCGGCGCCCGTGACATCGGCGAACACCGCGTAGTAGTCGACGTCGAGGATCTTCTTCGCGACGTCGTACGTCGGCACCTTCTCTCCGGGGAACAGCTCCGTTGCCATGGCCACAGGCTAGGCGCAGTCCCCGGCGCGGATCATCTAAGCTGGAGGAAGTCTTCAAGAAGGAGCAGAGATGTTCATCGTGGCTTTTGTCCTCTTCCTCGCCGGCATGGCGCTGTTCGCGGTCGCCTTCATGGTCTCGGCGTTCCAGGGGCTCGTGTTCGCCGCCGGCATCCTGCTGATCTGCCTCGCCATGGCGCTGCCCATGCACGTCAAGGCGAAATAGCCCGCGACTTCGGCATCGAAAGAAGCGGCTCCGGATCATCCGGAGCCGCTTCTTCGCGTTCGGGGCGGGGCGCCGAGGGGAGCCGCTTTCGGGCGGTAGTAGGCTGGGAGGGTCGGTCGAGATATCTCGACGTCGAGACGTTTCCACGCGTCTTGCCCCGTCGCCCCATCGAAGGAATGCAACGTGGATCTGTACGAGTACCAGGCTCGAGACCTTTTTGAGAAGTACGACGTGCCGGTGCTCGCCGGCATCGTCGCCGACACCCCGGAGGAGGTGAAGGCGGCAGCCGAGAAGATCGGCGGCGTCGTGGTGGTCAAGGCCCAGGTCAAGACCGGCGGTCGCGGCAAGGCCGGCGGCGTCAAGGTCGCGAAGACCCCCGACGAGGCGTACGAGGCGGCCCAGGCCATCCTCGGGCTCGACATCAAGGGCCACGTCGTCAAGCGCGTCATGGTCGCCCAGGGCGCCGACATCGCGCGAGAGTTCTACTTCTCGGTGCTGCTCGACCGCGCCAACCGCACCTACCTGTCGCTCGCGAGCGTCGAGGGCGGCATGGAGATCGAGCAGCTCGCCGTCGAGAAGCCCGAGGCGCTCGCGCGCGTCGAGGTGAACGCCCTCACCGGCATCGACCACGCCAAGGCGCTCGAGATCGCCCGCGCCGGCGGCTGGGAAGAGGACCTCGTCGAGAAGGTCGCCGACGTCTTCGTCAAGCTCTACAACGTCTACAAGAGCGAGGGCGCGACCCTCGTCGAGGTGAACCCGCTCGTCCTCACCGGCGCCGGCGACATCGTCGCCCTCGACGGCAAGGTGTCGCTCGACGACAACGCCAGCGAGGTGCGCCACCCCGAGCACGAGGAGCTCGAGGACAAGGGCGCGGCCGACCCGCTCGAGGCGAAGGCCAAGGAGTCCGGCCTCAACTACGTGAAGCTGGATGGCCAGGTCGGCATCATCGGCAACGGCGCGGGCCTCGTCATGTCGACGCTCGACGTCGTCGCGTACGCCGGCGAGAAGCACGGCGGCGTGAAGCCGGCGAACTTCCTCGACATCGGCGGCGGAGCCTCGGCGACCGTCATGGCCGCGGGTCTCGACGTCATCCTCGGCGACGAGCAGGTCAAGAGCGTCTTCGTCAACGTCTTCGGCGGCATCACCAGCTGCGTGGCCGTGGCGGAGGGCATCGTGAAGGCCCTCGAGATCCTCGGCGACGCGGCCACCAAGCCGCTCGTCGTGCGACTCGACGGCAACCAGGTCGAAGAGGGCCGTGCCATCCTCGCCGGGGCGAACCACCCGCTGGTCACCCTCGCGGCGAGCATGGACGACGGCGCCGACAAGGCCGCCGAGCTGGCGAACGCCTGAGACGGAAGAGGACACACAGAACATGTCGATCTACCTCAACAAGGACTCCAAGGTCATCGTCCAGGGCATCACGGGCGGTGAGGGCACCAAGCACACCGCCCTCATGCTCAAGGCCGGGACGAACGTCGTCGGCGGCGTGAACGCCCGCAAGGCCGGCACCACGGTCACGCACCAGGACAAGGACGGCAACGACGTCGAGCTGCCCGTCTTCGGATCGGTGGCCGAGGCCATCGAGAAGACCGGCGCCGACGTGTCGATCGCGTTCGTGCCCCCCGCGTTCACGAAGGACGCCATGGTCGAGGCCATCGACGCCGAGATCGGCCTCCTCGTCGTGATCACCGAGGGCGTGCCCGTCGGCGACTCGGCCGAGGCGTGGGCGTACGCGATCGAGAAGGGCAACAAGACCCGGATCATCGGCCCGAACTGCCCCGGCATCATCACCCCCGGCGAGGCGCTCGTGGGCATCACGCCCGCGAACATCACCGGCAAGGGCCCGATCGGCCTCGTGTCGAAGTCGGGCACGCTGACCTACCAGATGATGTTCGAGCTGCGCGACCTGGGCTTCTCCACCGCCATCGGTATCGGCGGCGACCCCATCATCGGCACCACGCACATCGACGCCCTCGAGGCGTTCGAGGCCGACCCCGAGACGAAGGCCATCGTCATGATCGGCGAGATCGGCGGCGACGCCGAGGAGCGCGCTGCCGAGTACATCAAGGCCAACGTCACCAAGCCGGTCGTCGGCTACGTCGCGGGCTTCACCGCCCCCGAGGGCAAGACGATGGGCCACGCCGGCGCGATCGTGTCCGGCTCCGCCGGCACCGCGCAGGCGAAGAAGGAGGCCCTCGAGGCCGCCGGCGTCAAGGTCGGGAAGACCCCGAGCGAGACCGCCGCGCTGATGCGCGAGATCATCGAGTCGCTGTAACACGCAGCGAGCGAAGCGAGCCGATCCCGGGACTTCCCGGGGTCGGCTCGCTGCATTCAGGGCTTCTTCGCCCGGGACGGCTGCACGCGGGGCGGCTCGCCGGGCATCTTCGGGAACTCGGGCGGGAACGGCAGCTCGCCCAGGCCGTCCGCCAGATCCCGCTCCCACCAGCCGAGGAGCGCGTCGATGCGGCCGGGCTTCGCCTCCCGCAGCGCCGCCCAGGGGTCGCCGACCTCGGCGAGACGCCGCGGCGTGGTCTTCACCGTGAAGGCGAGCGGGTCCACTCCGTCGAGCTCGTCCCACGTGACGGGCGTCGACACGGTCGCCTGCGGCAGGGCGCGCGGACTGTAGGCGCCCGCCATCGTCCGGTCGCGGTTGGTCTGGTTGAAGTCGACGAAGATGCGCTCGCCGCGCTCCTCCTTCCACCAGCTCGTCGTCACGCGGTCCGGGTGACGGCGCTCCAGCTCGCGCCCCGCGGCGATGACGGCGTGCCGCACGTCGAGGAACTCCCACTCGGGCTCGATCGGGCTGAACAGGTGGATGCCGCGGTTGCCGCTCGTCTTGATCCACGACTCGAGCCCCGCCTCGCCCAGCACCTCGCGCATGGCGTGCGCGGCGAAGACGGCGTCGGCGAAGTCCGTGCCGGGCTGGGGGTCGAGGTCCACGCGCAGCTCGATCGGGTGGTCGGAGTCGCCGGCAGCGGACGACCACGGGTGGAAGACGACGGTGTTCATCTGCGCCGCCCACACCACCGCCGCGGGTTCCGTGAGCACGAGCTGCGGATGGCGGCGCCCGCTGTTGTAGGTGACCGTCACCGACTCGACGTAGTCGGGAGCGCCCTTCGGAGGGTTCTTCGAGAAGAAGCTCTCGCCATCCACCGAGCCGGAGTAGCGCTCGAGCGACACGGGGCGGTCGCCGTTGTGGGCGAGGAACGGGCCCGCCACCGCGATGAGGTACTCGGCGAGGTCCCGCTTGGTGACTCCCGCCTCGGGCCAGACGAGCCGCCCAGGGCTGGAGAGCCCGATCTCGCGGTCGCCGTGCGGGCCGGGGACGGTGAGGGCGATGCGCTCGGATGCCATGACCCGACCCTAGGCCGCGCGGGCGCCGCCCGTCACTCCCCGAATCCCGAGGCGACGAGCTCGCCGATGGCGTCGATCGCGCGGTCGGCGTCAGGGCCCTCCGCGGTGACGTCGATGGCGTCGCCCTTGCGCGCGCCGAGAGCCATGAGCCCGACGAGGCTGCGGCCGTCGACCGCCGGCTTCGTGGCGGTGCCGATGCGCACGACCGCGTCCAGGCCGCGCAGGGCGCCGGCGAGCGCCGCGGCGGGGCGCGCGTGCAGGCCGATCTGGTTCGTCAGCACGAAGGACTCCGACCGGCCGCGCGGCTCGGGCAGCTCCTCCGCCGCCGGGTCCACGCCGAGGTGACGCAGCTTCGCCTCCAGTGCGCGGCGCGCCTCCCGCTCGACCTCCGCGAGGTCGCCGCCCGCGGCGGCGCGCGCGACGGCCGCGACGAGCCCCTCGACGAGGGGAGCGGCGGCGAGACGCACCTCGCCCGCGTCGACGAGCTCGAGCGCGAGCTCCGCGCTGAGGATGGCGGAGCCGAGGTCGGTGAAGACGAGCGTCCCGTCGTCGGAGGCGACCGATTCGATCGCGCGGGCGATGAGCGCGGCGTCCGTGCCCGTGCCGCCGTCGGCGGTGCCGGCTGCCACCGCGATGGGCGGCGGGGTCGGCGTGGCCATCTCGCTCGCGAGGGCGACGGCCGCCTCGGCGAGCGCCACGCTGTGGGAGACGACGACGAAGCCGATCATGCGCGCTCCTCCGCGAGGGCGTCGGCGAGCGCTTCGAACAGCAGCGCCGACGAGACGGATCCGGGATCGAGGTGGCCGGCGCTCCGCTCGCCCAGGTAGCTGGCCCTGCCGCGGCGGGCGACGAGCGCCTCGGTCGCGTCGCTGCCCTCTCGGGCCGCGCGAGCGGCGGCCGCGGCAGCGGCTGCGATGTCGTCGGCACCCGCCTCGAACGCGGCCACGGCCGGAGCGAGCGCGTCGATCATCGTCTTGTCGCCGGGTTCGGCCCGCCCGCGCGAGACCACGCCGTCGAGCCCCGCGCGCAGCGCGCGGGCGAGAGCGGGGCCGTCGAGCTCGTCCAGGCCGTCGCCGGCGGTGCCGAGGCGGAGGAAGAAGGTGCCGTAGAGCGGGCCGCTGGCTCCGCCGATCGACGAGACCAGGGCCATGCCGACCGCCTTGCCGAACTCGGCGACCGTCTTCGGCCGCGTCTCGGCGACGTTCGCGGCGGCGGCCATGGTGCCGCGTGCCATGTTCGCGCCGTGGTCGGCGTCGCCGATGGCGGAGTCGAGGGCGGTGAGCCGCTCCTGCTCGGCCGCGATGCGGTCGCGGAACAGCGCGACCCAGCGGGTGAGCGCGGTGATGTCGGCGGCCATGTCACCGCCCCCAGCGCAGGCCGGGGGTCTCGACGGGCGCGTCCCACAGGCGCAGCAGCTCGTCATCCGCGCGCAGCAGGGTGAGCGAGCACCCCGCCATGTCGAGGGAGGTGATGTAGTTGCCGACGAGCGTGCGCGCGACGGAGACGCCCGCCTTCTCGAGGAGCTTCGCGACCTCCCCGTACATGAGGTAGAGCTCGAGCAGGGGAGAGCCGCCCATGCCGTTGAGCATGGCGATCACGGGCTCGCCGCCCGACGGGAGATCGGCGAGCACGGGCTCGACGAGCATCTCCGCGATCCGCGGCGCGGGGGCGAGCTTCTCGCGGTGCCGGCCCGGCTCGCCGTGGATGCCGACGCCCACCTCCATCTCGTCGTCGGGGAGGTCGAACGTGGGGCGGCCGGCGGCGGGCACCGTGCCGCTCGTGAGCGCCACACCCATCGAACGGCCCTGCGCCGACACCTTCTCCGCGACGCGCACGACCTCGTCCAAGGGGCGTCCCTCCTCGGCGGCCGCGCCGGCGATCTTCTCCAGGAAGACGGTGAGCCCCACGCCGCGGCGCCCCGCGGTGTACGTGGAGTCCTCCACGGCGACGTCGTCGTGCACGAGCACGGACGCGACCGAGGCGCCCTCGGCGAGCTCGGCGGCCATCTCGAAGTTCATGACGTCGCCGGTGTAGTTCTTCACGATGTGCAGCACGCCGGCGCCGCGGTCGACCGCCGTCGTGGCGGCGAGCACCTGGTCGGGCGTGGGGGAGGTGAACACCTCGCCCGCGCATGCCGCATCGAGCATCCCGAATCCGACGAAGCCGCCGTGGAGCGGCTCGTGTCCGGAGCCGCCGCCGGAGACCAGCGCGACCTTGCCCTCGTCCTTCGGCGTGGCCCGCAGCACGACGCGGTTCTCATGGTCCACGCGCACCTGCGGCAGCGCGGCCTCGATGCCGACGAGGGCATCCGCCACCACCGCGCCCGGATCGCCGATCAGCTTCTTCATCGCGGGCACCTCCCGGTCGTGCCGCTTCCGGACATCCCGCTTCCTCGCGTGCCGTCTTCTCTCGCAACATGCCGATTCGCCTGCATGCCTCACTATCGGCAGGACCAGCTCGGGGTGTCAAGGCCCGCGCCTCCCGTGGGGAGCTTCCCACCCGGCGCGCCGGGGCAATAGGCTCGCGGCATGCCGCTTCAGGGAGAGTACGCACCGAGCACCGACGACGGGGCGCGGGAGCAGGCCGAGACATACGAGGCGACCGCCGGCGCCGAGGCGAACGTGCTCGCGGGCACCGACTGGCCGATCATCGTGCTGACGAACGTGGGGGCGAAATCGGGCAGGCTCCACAAGACCCCGCTCATGCGCGTCGAGCACGACGGCCGCTACGCCGTGGTCGCCTCCAAGGGCGGCGCCCCTCGCCCGCCGGCCTGGTACGCCAACGTCACGGCGCACCCGCACGTCGAGCTGCAGGATGGCGCCGTCAAGCGCGACTACTCGGCGCGCGAGCTCGACGTGGACAGCGACGAGTACGCCGAGTGGTGGGAGCGCGCGGTCGCCGCCTACCCGCCGTACGCCGAGTACCAGGAGCGCACGTCGCGCCACATCGCGGTCTTCGTCCTCGAGCCGATGGCGGGGTAGCCGCTCCCCGGCGCGGATCCGGGGTTCTCCCGGCGCCCGCGGGTAGGGTCGATTCGCCATGCATCGGATCCTCATCGCCCTGCTCGCCGCATTCGACGCGATCGTGGCGGGCCTGGTCGGCCTCGCGGTCGTGCTGGCCCCGCTCACGCTGCTGTGGATCTTCACGCTGGGCGTGACCGCCGACTGGGCGGGCCTGTGGCCGGCCACCGCGCGCATCTGGGAGCTCGGGAACCTCGTCCCGCTCGCGCTGCGCTTCGACGCGGACGCTCTGCTCGCGCTGGGGCTGCCCGATGAGGCCGCCTCGTTCGCCCTGACCCTCGCGCCGTGGGCGTTCGCCGCGTTCGCCGCGATCTTCGCCGCGCGCTCGGGCGTCCGCGCGGTCCGCGCGGGGTCGGGGATCACCGGCGTGCTCGCGGGGACGGCCGTCACGGCGGGCATCGCCGCGCTCGTCCTGGTGACCTCGGGCAACGCCCTCGCCGACGTCGTGCCCTGGCAGGCCGTCGTCCTCCCCACGGCGGTGTACGGCGTCGGCGCGCTCTGCGGCGCCTGGGCGGAGGCCTGGAGCGAGGGCGACGGCGGCCTCGTCGACGCACTGCATGAGCGCGCGGACGACTGGTCCAGCTCGTGGCGCGAGGTGCCGTCGCTCGCCGTGCGCGGCGGGACGATCGCGATCGCCGGCGTCGTGGGCGCAGCCGCGCTCGCCCTCGTCGTGGCGGTGATCCTGCGCGCCGACGCGGTGATCGGGCTCTTCGAGCAGGCGCAGGTCGACGTGCTCGGCGCCACCGCGGTCGCTCTCGCGCAGCTGGTCTACCTGCCCACGCTGCTCGGATGGGCGGTGTCGTGGGTCGCCGGCCCCGGTTTCGCCGTCGGCGCCGCCACGACGGTGTCGCCCGCCGGCACGCAGCTCGGCGCGGTCCCCGGCGTCCCCGTGCTGGGCCTCCTGCCCGAGCAGGGCTCCGGATGGCTCCTCCTCGTCGCGCTGCTGCCGGTCGCCGCGGGCGCTGCGGCGGGCTGGCACGCTCGTGCCGTGCTCGCGGCGGAATGGGAGAGCGACCCGCCTCTTCACGACGGCCATCCTCACGAGCCGGTGTCGCCGCGCATCGTCGTCGCCGTCGCGACGGCGGTCATCGCGGGCGCGATCGCGGCGCTCCTGGCCGCACTCTCGTCAGGGTCGATGGGTCCGGGGCGGCTGGCGGTGGCGGGACCAGATCCCGGCGCGGTCGCGCTCGCCGTCGGCCTCGAGGTGCTCCTCGGCGCGGCCATCCTCCTCCTCGCCCCGCAGGGGCGACGGACCGCCGCCGACGAGCAGCCCGCCGACAGCGGCGCATTCGCTCGCCGGTAGACTGGCCGCGTGCTCTCGGTCGCCGTCCTCATCTCCGGAACCGGCTCGAACCTCCGCGCCCTTCTGGAGGCGGCGAGCGAACCCGGATATCCCGCCCGCATCGTCGCCGTGGGCGCCGACCGCGACGCCGCCGGTCTCGCGCACGCCGCGGAGTTCGGCGTCGAGACCTTCACCGTGCCCTACCGCCAGCACGCATCGCGCGAGGAGTGGGGCGCCGCGCTCGCCGAGCACCTCCGCCGCGTCGACGCCGACCTCATCGTCCTCAGCGGTCTGATGCGCCTGCTTCCCGCCGATCTCGTCGAGGAGTTCTCGCCGCGCATCATCAACACGCACCCCGCGTTCCTGCCGGAGTTCCCCGGCGCGCACGGGGTCCGCGACGCGCTCGCGGCGGGCGCCGTGCAGACCGGCGCCAGCGTCATCATCGTCGACAACGGCGTGGACAGCGGCCCCATCCTCGCGCAGGAGCGCATCCCCGTGCTCGACGGCGACGACGAGGCGACGCTGCATGAGCGCATCAAGCCCGTCGAGCGGCGCCTCCTCATCGACGTCGTGCGGCGCATCGCCGAGGGCGACATCGATCTCGCGCATCCCGTCCGCTGACGCCCCCGAACCCCCGCAGCCGAATCCTCGACAAGGAGTCCTCATGGCCGGCCCCCGTCACGACCACTCGCTGTACCGCGACCGAGACGTCGTCCCCATCCGACGCGCGCTCGTGTCGGTGAGCGACAAGACCAACCTCCTGCAGCTCGCCGAGGCGCTCGCCGGCGCCGGCGTCGAGATCGTGTCGACGGGCTCGACGGCGTCGACGATCCGCGATGCGGGCTACGACGTCACCGACGTCTCGAGCGTGACCGGCTTCCCCGAGTCGCTCGACGGCCGGGTGAAGACGCTGCACCCGAGCGTGCACGCGGGGCTCCTGGCCGACCTGCGCCTCGAGGACCACGAGCGCCAGCTCGGCGAGCTCGGCATCGCGCCCTTCGAACTCGTCGTGGTGAACCTGTACCCCTTCGTCGAGACCGTCCGCTCGGGCGCGGAGGGCGACGACGTCGTCGAGCAGATCGACATCGGCGGGCCCGCCATGGTGCGCGCATCGGCCAAGAACTACGCCAACGTCGCGATCGTCGTCTCGCCCGAGTCGTACCCCGCGATCGTCGAGGCCGTGAACTCGGGCGGCACGTCGCTCGGACAGCGCAAGGAGCTCGCCGCTCGTGCGTTCGCGCACACCGCGGCGTACGACACCGCGGTGGCGGCATGGTTCTCGGAGGGCACCATCGGCAGCCAGGTCGAGCTGCCCGAGCACCTCACCATCAAGGCCGAGAAGCTCGGCGACCTCCGCTACGGCGAGAACTCGCACCAGCGCGCGGCCCTGTACTCCCGCCAGGGCGGGCACGGCATCGCGCAGGCCACGCAGCTGCAGGGCAAGGAGATGTCGTACAACAACTTCGTCGACGCCGACGCCGCTCTGCGCGCCGCCTACGACTACGTCCTGCCGGCGGTCGCGATCATCAAGCACGCGAACCCCTGCGGGATCGCCGTCGCGACGCCGAGCGCCCTCGACCCGATCGCGAGCGCGCACCTGCGCGCCCACGAGTGCGACCCGCTGTCGGCCTTCGGCGGCGTCATCGCCGCCAACCGCCCCGTCACGCTGAAGATGGCGGAGAACCTCCGCGACATCTTCACCGAGGTGATCGTGGCGCCCGACTTCGAGCCCGCGGCGCTCGAGGTGCTCAAGGCGAAGAAGAACCTCCGGCTCCTCAAGCTGCCGGCCGACTGGCGCCAGGAGGAGATGGATGTCCGCCTCGTCTCCGGCGGGCTCCTCCTGCAGGACGCCGACCGCTTCCCCGACGACATCGAGTCCGTCGCCCAGAGCTGGGAGCTCGTCTCGGGCGAGCGGCCGTCGGACGAGGAGATGGTGGACTTCATCTTCGCGTGGAAGACCTGCCGCGCGGTGAAGTCGAACGCCATCGTCCTCGCCAAGGACTCCGCGACGGTCGGCGTCGGCATGGGCCAGGTGAACCGCGTGGACTCCTGCCGTCTCGCGGTCGAGCGCGCGGGCGACCGCGCGCAGGACTCCATCGCCGCGTCCGACGCCTTCTTCCCGTTCTCCGACGGGCCCGAGGTGCTCATCAACGCCGGCGTGCGCGCGATCATCCAGCCCGGCGGATCCGTCCGCGACGAGGAGACGATCGCGCTCGCGCGCGAGCACGGCGTCACGATGTTCTTCACGGGCGAGCGCCACTTCTTCCACTGACCCGATGGTGTGAGGCGGGGCGGCGACGAGATCGCCGCCCCGCCTTCGCCGTGATGTCCGAAAACCGCCAGCCTCGACCGCGCGGAGGTGCGAGGCTGGGGGCATGACGACGAGCATGACCTTCGACGAGCGGTACCGCGCGATCTCCGCGCGTGACACCCGCTTCGACGGCCAGTTCGTCACCGCGGTGCGGACGACCGGCATCTACTGCCGCCCCAGCTGTCCCGCGCGCACGCCGAAGCCCGACAACGTGCGGTTCTTCGCCACGAGCGCCGCCGCGCACGAGGCGGGTTTCCGCGCGTGCAAGCGGTGCCTGCCGGAGGCGGCACCGGGATCACCGGAGTGGAACCTCCGCGGCGACGTCGTCGCGCGCGCCATGCGGCTCGTCGCCGACGGGGTCGTCGAGCGCGAGGGCGTCGCAGGCCTGGCCGCGCGCGTGGGGTACTCGTCGCGCCATCTCTCGCGGCTCCTCGCCGACGAGCTCGGAGCGGGCCCGCTCGCCCTCGCCCGTGCGCAGCGCGCCCACACCGCGCGCCTGCTGCTCGTCGGCACCGACCTCGCGGCCTCCGACGTCGCGCACTCCGCCGGCTTCGCGAGCGTGCGGCAGTTCAACGACACGGTGCGGGAGGTGTTCGGCCTCACGCCGACCGCGCTCCGCGCGAGCCGGCGCGGACACGCCTCCACCGCCGGCATCTCGCTCGCTCTGCCCGTGCGCGAGCCGTTCGACCACGTCGGGCTGTTCGACTGGATGGCCGTGCGCGCGCTTCCGGGGATGGAGGCGGGAGACGCCGTCTCGTTCGAGCGCGCCGTGCGCCTGCCCGGGGGAGCGGGGTGGTTCCGCCTGCGCTTCGACGGCCGGCTCCGGATGGACGCGCAGCTGCAGAGCCTGCCCGACCTCGCCGCCCTCGTCGCCCGCGTGCGGCGTCTGTTCGATCTCGACGCCGACCCGGTGGCCGTCGACGCCGCGCTCTCCGCGCACGAGGAGCTGCGGCCGCTCGTTTCCGCCGTGCCGGGCATGCGGCTTCCGGGAGCCGCCGATCCGCACGAGATGCTCATCCGCGCGATGGTCGGGCAGCAGATCTCGGTGGCCGGCGCGCGCACGCACCTCACGCGGCTCGTGGCCGACCTCGGCGAGGACGTCGAGCTCGACGGGCGCACGCTGCGGCTGTTCCCGACCATGACCGCCATCGCCGAGCACGGCGCCGAGGTGCTGCGCGGCCCTGCGGCGCGCATCCGCGCGATCGCAGGGGCGGCGGGAGCACTGGCCTCGGGAGAGCTCGCGCTGACGCCGGGAGACGACCCGATCGCTCAGCGCGAAGCGCTCCTCGCGCTGCCCGGCATCGGCCCATGGACCGCGGACTACGTGCGCATGCGCGTCCTCGGCGACCCCGACATCGTGCTCCCCGGCGACGTCGCGCTGCGGACGGGGGCGGCCGCGACCGGGCTGCCCGCCACGCCGAGCGAGCTGGTCGCCTGGGCCGCGAGGGCCGCGCCATGGCGGTCATATCTCTCCATGCACCTCTGGCGAGCCGCCCTCGCCGCCCGTCCCGTCAAGGAGGCCCGTTCATGACCGCCGTCGTCCAGACCCTCGACACCCCCGACGGCCCGTTCACGCTCGTCGCCGACCGCGACGGCGCCGTCCTCGCCTCCGGCTGGTCCGCCGACGCCGCTGCCGTCACCGCCCGCATCCCGACGGCGCTGCGCCCCGACGACGTCCGCGAGGGCGTCCTCGCCGCGGCCGACGCCGTGGCCGCGTACTACGACGGCGACGTGGACGCCATCCGCGCGGTCGCGGTGCGGCAGACGGGCACGCCCCTTCAGCTGGCGGGCTGGCGAGCGCTGCGCGACATCGAGCCGGGGGTGCCGCTGACCTACACGGCGTTCGCCGCCGCGCTCGGCGCGCCCCGCGCCATCCGCGCCGCCGCGTCGATCTGCGCACGCAACGCGCCCGCCCTGTTCGTGCCGTGTCACCGCGTGCTCCGCGGCGACGGGAGCCTCGGGGGCTTCGCGTGGGGAGCCGACGTCAAGCGCGCGCTGCTGGGACGGGAAAGCGTGAAAGCCTTTCCCGACGCTCCGCCGAGAGGATAGGCTGGCGGGCTGGCCCCCGTTCGGGTGCCGGAAAGCCTGCCACACGGATCCGTCGTCGGATCCGCCACGAGGATCATGTCGCGCCCCATCACGCCTGCCCACAGACGGTCGACCCTGCATTCGCTGCTGCGACTGCTCCCGTTCGCGAGACCCGTGCTGCCGCGCCTCGCGCTCGGCGGCCTCAGCGCCCTGACCGCCGCGGTCCTCGCGCTGCTCATCCCGATCGTGCTCGAGCGCGTGGTCGCCGGACCGATCGCCTCGGGCTCGGTGACCGCGATCGCATGGGGCGCCGTGGGCGTGCTCGCCCTCGGCCTCGCCGAGGCGGGCATGGTCTGGATGCGGCGCTGGCTCGTCCTCGGCCCCGCCACCACGGTGGAGTACGACGTGCGCACGCGGTTCTACAACCGCCTCCAGCGCCTGCCCATCGAGTTCCACGACCGGTGGCAGGGCGGTCAGCTGCTCAGCCGCATGATGCAGGACATCGGCGTCATCCGCCGGTGGATGGCCTTCGGCCTCATCATGCTCGTCGTCAACACGCTGACCGTCGTCATCGGCGCCGCGCTGCTGTTCCAGTGGCACTGGGCGCTCGCCGTGGTCTTCATCGTCTCGGGCGCGCCGATCTGGTACCAGGGCTTCCGCTTCGAGCAGACGTACGGTCTGCTCAGCCGGCAGAGCCAGGACCAGCAGGGCGACCTCGCCACGAGCGTCGAGGAGAGCGTGCACGGCATCCGCGTGCTGAAGGCGTTCGGCCGCGGCGGGCACGCGCTGCGCCGGTTCACGCGTCAGGCGGAGAATCTGCGTGACACCGAGATGCGGAAGGCCGGCGCGATCGCGCGCATCGACTTCTGGCTCGTCGCGATGCCGGAGCTCGCCTTCGCCGTCTCGCTCGTGATGGGCATCTGGCTGGCCTCCGTCGACCGCATCACGGTGTCGCAGCTGTTCGCGTACTTCGCCATGGCCACCGTGCTGCGGTGGCCGATGGAGTCGATCGGGTTCCTCTTCTCCTTCCTCCTCGACGCGCGCACGGCCGCCGACCGCGTCTTCGAGGTCTTCGACGCCGTGGACACGATCGCCGATCCCGAGCGGCCCGTCGCCCTCGCGCGGCCGCGCGGCGCCCTCGCCTTCGAGGACGTGCACTTCCGCTATCAGGACGCGGGGCCATCCGAACCCGACCTGCTGAACGGGATCGACCTCGCGCTGCGTCCGGGGGAGACGATGGCGCTGGTCGGGCTGACGGGCTCCGGGAAGACGACCCTCACCACGCTGCCCACGCGCCTCTACGACGTCACCGGCGGCCGCGTCACGCTCGACGGCGTCGACATCCGCGACCTGTCGCTCGTCGAGCTGCGGCGGCACATCGCGACCGCGTTCGAGGACGCCACGCTCTTCTCCGCGTCCGTCCGCGAGAACGTGCTGCTGGGGCGCGACGACCTCGACATCCGGTCGGAGGAGGCCGACCGGGTGCTGCAGGAGGCGCTCGGGGTGGCGCAGGCGGAGTTCGTCGCGAGCCTCCCGGATGGCGTGGAGACGATGATCGGCGAGGAGGGCATGAGCCTGTCGGGCGGCCAGCGGCAGCGCCTCGCGCTCGCCCGCGCGGTCGCGGCGCGGCCGACCGTGATCGTCATGGACGACCCGCTGTCGGCTCTCGACGTCGACACCGAGGAGCGGGTGCAGGTGGGCTTGCGCCGCGTCCTCGAGGGGACGACTGCTCTCATCGTCGCGCACCGGCCGTCGACGGTCGCGCTCGCGGATCGCGTGGCGCTCCTCGAGGGCGGACGCGTCGCGGCCGTCGGCACGCACACCGAGCTCATGGCGACCTCGCCGCACTACCGCGGCGTGATCTCCAGCTTCGAGCGGGAGGACTCCGAGGACAGCGCGCGGCGCATGGACCCGCAGCACGGCTTCGACGTGGTGACGGGCGCGATCCCGATCGTCTCCACCGGGGCGACCGCACACGACAGCGACGAGGAGACGAGCCGATGAGCAGCACCGTCCACGGGACCGCGGGCGAGGACCGCTCGGAGTTCACGCGCGAGGAGAGCCGCGCCATCCGCCGACGCTCGTGGCGCCTGCTGCTGTCGCTGCTCGCCCCGCTGAAGCGCCAGGTGGTGCTCGTCGCGGTGGTGGTCGTGGCGCAGACCGCGGTGCGGGTCATCGGGCCCGCCCTCATCGGCATCGGCATCGACCGGGCGCTGCCGTCCGTCCTCGAGCAGGCGGACTGGGGCCCGGCGTGGCTCGTCGGCGGCGCGTACGTCGTCACGGCGGTCGGGGGCGCCGCGCTCCTCGCCTGGTACGACCTGCTGGCGGCGCGGGTCACGCAGAACGTCCTGCTCGATCTGCGCACGCGCGTGTTCCGCCACACGCAGCGGCTGAGTCTGGAGTTCCACGAGACGTACACGTCGGGCCGCATCATCTCCCGTCAGACGAGCGACCTCGACACCATCCGCGAGCTGCTGAACGGCGGGCTGAACCAGCTCGTGCACGGCGTCCTCTACGGCCTGTTCACGTTCATCGCGCTCGCGCTCGTCGACTGGCGCTCGTCGCTGGTGCTGGTGGTCTCGTTCGTCCCGCTGGCGCTCCTCATGCGGTGGTTCTACGTCAACTCGCAGCGCGCGTACCGCGTCTCGCGCGTGGTGAGCGCCAAGCTCATCGTGAAGTTCGTCGAGACGATGACGGGCATCCGCGCGGGCAAGGCGTTCCGCACCGAGCCGCGCAACGAGCGCGAGTTCGGTGGGCTCGCGAAGGAGTACCGCGAGGTGAACATGCGGTCGATCCGCCTGTTCGGCACCTTCGAGCCCGGGCTGATGGCGATCTCGGCGTGCGCGATCGGCGCCGTCGTGCTCTGGGGCGGCGTGCGGGTCACCACCGGCGAGTTCACGGCCGGGCTGCTGCTGAGCGCCGTGCTCTACGTCCGCAACTTCTTCACGCCGCTGCAGGAGGTGGCGATGTTCCTCAACTCCTTCCAGGCGGCCTCCGCCGCGCTGGAGAAGGTGTCGGGGGTGCTGGAGGAGGAGCTCACGGTCGCCGAGCCGGACTCCCCGACGCCGCTTCCGCGCGCACGCGGGCACGTGCGCTTCGATGGCGTGTCGTTCGGATACGGCGGCGGGCGCACCATCCTGCCGGCGTTCGACCTCGACATCCCCGCCGGGCAGACCGTGGCGCTGGTGGGCACCACGGGCGCCGGCAAGTCCACGCTCGCGAAGCTGCTCTCCCGGTTCTACGACCCCACCGAGGGGCGTGTGACCCTCGACGGCGTCGACCTGCGCGAGCTCGAGGGGCGCGATCTCCGCCGCGCGATCGTCATGGTGACGCAGGAGGCGTACCTCTTCAGCGGCACCGTCGCCGACAACATCGCGCTCGGCCGGCCCGACGCGACCATGGACGAGATCACCGCGGCCGCGCGCGCGGTGGGCGCCGACGCGTTCATCCGCTCCCTGCCCGACGGCTACGACACCGACGTGAACAAGCGCGGCGGGCGCGTGTCGGCCGGGCAGCGGCAGCTCATCTCGTTCGCGCGCGCGTTCCTCGCCGACCCGGCCGTGCTCATCCTCGACGAGGCGACGGCGTCGCTCGACATCCCGTCGGAGCGCATGATCCAGAGCGCGCTGCAGACGCTGCTGTCGGACCGCACTGCGATCATCATCGCGCACCGGCTCTCGACGGTCGCGATCGCCGATCGCGTGCTGGTGATGGAGCACGGTCGCGTCATCGAGGACGATGCGCCCGACGCCCTCATCGCGGGAACCGGCAAGTTCGCGCAGCTGCACGCCGCGTGGAAGGGCTCCCTGGTGTGACCGGCTAGAGGCGGATCTCGGCGATGACCTCGCCGTACTCCGTCTCGCCCACGGGGGCGAACCCGACGCGGTGGAAGAACGCCTCGGGTCCGCCCTCGCCCGCCTCGTAGATGACGTTCAGGCGGTCGAACTCGCGATCGCGGGCCTCCGAGAGGAGTCCCGCCACGGCGAAGCGGCCCACACCGCGACCCTGGTCGTCGGCGTCGACGTTGATCCGCCACAGCACCGACTGGAAGTGCTCGGGCTTCGCCTCGCGGTCGAAGTTCGCGCTCACGAAGCCCACGACGTCCGACCCGTCCAGGACGACGCGCTGCCACGTCGTCTTGGGATTGAGGACGGAGGCGGCGATGCCGTACGAGACCGGCGCGAGGAACTGCTCCTGGCCGGGCTTGAGCGACAGATTGTTCACCTGGACGATGGTGTCGGCCGAGAGTTCGACGAGGCGCAGGTCGGTCATAGCGACAGGCTAGCGTGCGATCACGCGTGGACCCACACCTCGGTGCCGGTCTGCGCGAAGTAGTAGACGCGCTGCGCGGCGTCGATCGTCATGTTCACGCAACCGTGGCTCATCATGGCGCCGGGGCCGAAGTTGCTGTGCCAGTACGTGCCGTGGAAGCCCTGATCGCCGTTGAAGTACGTCACCCACGGGACGTCCTCCGTGCAGTAGCCGAACCCGTAGTCGCCGTTGCAGTCGCCCATGTCCTGCTGGGTGAGCTGGCCGTAGACCTTGAAGTGCCCCTCCTGGGTGTCGTGCCCGGGCTTGCCGAGCGCGATCGAGTAGGTGTCGACGACCTTGTCGTTCTCGTAGAGGGTGGTCGTGCCCGCGCTCTTGTCCACCTCGATGCGGCGGAAGAGGAGGGCGGTGTCGTACTCGACCTCCGTCACGGGCAGCTCGTAGGCAGCCTGGCCGGACGCCAGCTGCGCGGCGAAGCCGTCGGCGATGCCGTCGGTGGACTCGAGGGCGCGTCCGTTCTCGCCCTCCTGCACGGTCCGCAGGTGCTTGCCGTCGGAGTCCGTGACGATCTTCTCCTCGACGACCTCGCGATTCACGCGCTCGGGGAGCGACGCGACGGTGTCGGCGACGGCGGCCGCTGCCGCCCCCTCGTCGACGGTGACGGCGAGCTCGTCGCCGGTCGCATCGACCGTGATCCACTGCGCGGCCTCGGCGGGGTCGACGCCCACGACCTTCTCATCGCCCACGTAGAAGCCGGCGTCGGCGACGAGGGTGTTGAGGCTGTCGGCTTCGGCCTGCGCGTCGGCGGCCGTGATCGGCGCCTCGATGGCGGTGGTGCTGGCCTCGACGGTGACATCGCCGCCCTCGGCGAGCGCACGGGTGATGTCCGCGGCGAGGGCGTCGACGTCGATCCCCGAGCCGTCGCGGTCCTCGACGACGGCGTAGGAGCCGTCGGAGAACGCGATCTGCGCGTTCGTCGGGGCGGTGAAGAGCTCGGGCAGCTCGGCCTGGACCGCCTCGAGCGCGGTGTCGGCGTCGATCGAGACGTCCACGGGCACGGCGCCGGGGTTCCAGGCGCCGACGTTCCAGAGCGGATGGTCGCCGAACACGCGCTCGGCGGCCGCGTCGGCGTCGACGGATGCCCCGAGCTCGGCCCCGGTGAAGGTCGCGTCGCCCTCGGGGGAGGTGATCGTCACCTCGGTGTCGGAGATGCCGGTGGCGATCGCCTCGGTGGCGGCTCCCGCCGTGTGCCACCCGACGTCCGCGCCGGCGGCGACGACACCGGGGGCGATGAGGATCGCGGAGCAGGCCGCCGCTCCCGCGACGACGAGGCCCGCGGGGATCCCCAGCCAGAGTCCGAGACGCCGACGGCGAGGTGCCGGCTCGGCGGGCGCCCACTCGACGGGCGGGTTCGCGGCCTGATCGCCGGCGTCGTCGGCGCCCGGTGACGGCTTGGTCGCGAGATCGGTCATGTCTTACCCCCAGATGCCCGCCGCGGTGCGCGGCATGGTCCGGTTCTCATCGTAAGGGCGGACACCTTACCTCAACCCGTGCGGGAATCACGATGTGGGCACGATCGGGCAGACCCGCATATCGGTTGCGGGTGCAGGTGCGGGGTCCACGGCGCGGGTGAGAGGATCGGGGAGCCGACGGCGTCCATGCCCGCACCTCCGCGGCCCGCGCCGCGGTCGAAGGAGGCATTCGCATGGCAGAAGTCGTCATCGTCCCCGACGCCGCGCGCGCGGGAGCGATCGTCGCCGACGAGATCGTCGCCCTCATCCGCCGTCGCCCGGACGCCGTGCTCGGGCTCGCCACCGGATCCACGCCGCTGCCGGTGTACGAGGCGCTGCACGGGCGCATCGACGGCGTGGACGTCTCGCAGGTGCGCGGCTTCGCGCTGGACGAGTACGTGGGCCTGGATCCCGCGCACCCGGAGTCGTACCGCTCAGTCATCACCCGCGAGGTCGTCGAGCCGCTCGGGCTCGACCCCGACCGCATCCGCACCCCGGACGGATCCCTCGCGGGCATCGAGCACGCGGGCGAGGACTACGAGGCGGCCATCGAGGCGGCCGGCGGCGTGGACCTGCAGATCCTCGGGGTGGGCACGGATGGCCACATCGGCTTCAACGAGCCCGGCTCGTCGTTCGCCTCCCGCACCCGCGTGAAGACGCTCACCCGCCGCACCCGGGAGGACAATGCGCGCTTCTTCGACACCGTCGACGAGGTGCCCCGTCACTGCATCACGCAGGGGATCGGCACCATCCTGCGCGCGCGTCACCTCGTGCTGCTCGCGTTCGGGGAGGGGAAGGCGGCCGCCGTCGCCGGCGCCGTCGAGGGGCCGGTGACCGCGTCGCTCCCGGGCTCGGCCATCCAGCTGCACCCGCATGTGACCGTCGTCGTCGACGAGGCGGCCGCCTCGCGTCTCGAGCGCGCCGACTACTACCGCTTCGCGTGGGACAACAAGCCGGTGTGGCAGGGGATCTGACGCTCAGGGCGTGAAGACCTTGCCCGGGTTGAGGATGCCGCGCGGGTCGAACACGTGCGCGATGTCGCGCTGAAGCCGCCACTGGTCGTCGCCGAGCTCGTCGGCCAGCCAGCGGCGCTTCAGCACGCCCACGCCGTGCTCGCCGGTGAGCGTCCCGCCCAGCCGAAGGGCCGCGCGGAAGAGGTCGTCGGCCGCGGCCCAGACCCGCTCGGGCACCTCGGCGCCGTCGAACACGAAGTTCGGGTGCAGGTTGCCGTCGCCCGCGTGCGCGACCGTGGGGATGACGACGTCGTGCTCGCGGGCGACCCGCTCGATCTCGTCGAACATCTCCGCCATCCGGCTGCGGGGCACCGACACGTCCTCGATGAGCGCGGTGCCGAGGGTCTCCATCGCGGGATGCATCGCGCGTCGGAACGCGAGGAGCCGCTCGCCCTCCTCCGGATCGGCCGTGAGCGCGACCCGGCCGCCGGCCTCGCGCAGCACGCGCGCGATGGTGTCCGCCTCGGCAGCCGCAGCCGGACCATCCGTCTGGATCGTGAGCTGCGCGGCGCCGGCCGCGACGTCGGGGACCCGGAGGAGCGCGCTGATCGCCGCCACCGACGCGGCGTCGAGGAGCTCCATGATGGCCGGCTGCACGCCCGCGGCCGTGACGGCGGCGGACGCCGCGGCGGCCGAGCGCACGTCGGGGAAGAGCGCCGTGAGGGTGCACACCGCGCCCGCGACCCGACGGCGCAGCTTGAGGGTCGCGCCGACGACGACGCCGAGCGTCCCCTCCGACCCGATGAGGAGCGCGGTGAGGTCGAGGCCCGTGACGCCCTTCACGCTGCGGTGGCCGGTGCGGATGAGGCGTCCGTCGGCGAGGACGACGTCCAGGGCCAGCACCGCGTCGCGCACGACGCCGTACTTCGCGCAGAGGAGGCCGCCGGCGCCCGTGGCGATGTTGCCGCCGACGGTCGAGATCGCGCGGCTCGCGGGATCGGGCGCCCACCACAGGCCGTGCGGGGCGAGCGCCGCGTCGAGGTCGCCGTTGAGGATGCCCGGCTCGACGACCGCGAGGAGATCGTCGGGGGAGACCTCGAGGATGCGCGTCATGCGCCGCAGCGACAGGGCGATCTCGCCGGGGCCCGCGTTCGCGCCGCCCGCGAGTCCGGTGCCCGCCCCGCGGGTGACGACGGGGGTTCCGGTGGCGTGCGCGATGCGCAGCACGGTCTGCACGTCGGCGACGGACTCGGCGTGCACGACCGCGAGCGGGGCGCCCGCGGAGCGGAACCCCGATCGGTCGGCGCGCGCGGCCTCGACGGTCTCCGCTCCGGTGTCGACGCGCTCGCCGAGGGCCGCCCGGAGCCGCGCGAGCGCCTCGCTCATCCCAGGGCGCGTCGGTTGTGGAGGAGTCCCACGACGACGGCCACGACGCCGAAGCCGACGCCCGCCCACGGCAGGCCGAGGTCCCACAGCGCGATGGTGGCGGCGAGGAAGACGGCGAGCTCGACGATCGCCCGCACGAACGGGTGCACCGCGATGACGGCCTTGGGCGACACGAACAGCGCCCACGCGAGGATGGCGAGCACGGGCGCGCCGATCCCGACCACGATGTTCCACGGGGCGGCCCACGCGAGGAAGCCCCACACCGCCAGGGACGCGAGCGCCGCGAGCTCGGTGAGCAGACGCAGCACGTCGAGGACCGAGACGCGTCGAGGGGTCACACCGGGGGTCGCGGGCGCAGCGGAATCGGGCATGCCCCCAGTCTAGGTCGCCCGTTCCGCGCGCCCGCGGCCGGCGGTCAGGCGTCGGCGCCGGGCTCGGCCCCCCGCACGCTCGTGTCGGGCTCGACCATCGCCTGGCGGACGAGGGACTCCATGTCCTGGTCCTTCACGGGGATGCCCACGTCGCTCAGGCGCCGCTCGAGCATGCGCCGCACCTCGCCCTCCGGGATGCGCCGGGTCGAGAGGTCGGCCTGGACCTGGACGAGGATCCCCTGCAGGCGCGCGTCCTCGGTGGTGTCGTGCACGTCCTGCCGCGGCGCCGTCTGCAGCCCGTCGCGCGCCTCCGAGGTGACCGGCTCGACGCCCGCGATGTCGTTCTGCTCGCCCTCCTCGGGCGAGGCGGGCGCTGTGCCCTCGACGCCCACGAGATCGGCTGCCCCGCTGTCGGCGCCGCCGCGGCCGGCCGGCACCTCGCCGGAGTGCGCCTGGCGCTCGTCCATGCTGTCGTCGGGAGTGGTGCGATTCTCGTGCATCAGACGTTCTCCTCGCTCTCGGTGACGAAGACCTCTTCTTCGCCCGCGTATCCCTCATCGATCTCGCGCTCGTCGTCGGGCAGCACCGGATGGTCGGTGGCGGCCTCCGGAAGCGGCCCGCGGTCGTCCGCGAGGTCCGCGGGCTCCCGGTCGTCCTCGAGCGCATCGAGGTCCGCATCGGCCGGCACGTCGTGCGGCTGGATGGGGCGGACCGGGAAGTCGGGATCGGTTCCCTCCACGTGTGCCATGTCGTCCTCCTCGAGTCGGGATTCCAGGGTGCCGCGCCGCCGTGACCGTCGCCAGGGGTTGACAGTGCGCTCCGACCCGTCGATTCGCGCGCCGCGTCGGCCTCGATAGGGTGGCGGCGAGACCGCCAGCGTTCGACGCGCCCCGATCGGTGCGCCGCGGGCGGTCGTGAAGGGTGTCGTCCATGGAGGGATTCATCGCCGCGGCGGGAGGTGCGGGAGCGGTGGTCGCGATCGCGGTCGTCGCCGTCGTGCTCATCGTCGCCGCGCTCATCGGCACGCTGGTGCTGCGGGGCTGGTACAAGGTCGCACGGGCCGACGAGGCGCTCATCATCGTCGGCAAGAAGCAGAAGAGCAAGGACGGCACGCCCTCGAACGTGTCGGTCATCCGCGGCGGCGGCGCCGTGGTGAACCCGATCACGCAGCGGGCGGAGACGCTGTCGCTGCGCGCGCGGCAGATCATGGTGAAGCCCACCGCCCAGTCGATCCAGGGCGTGACGGTCGACGTCACCGGCGTCGCGCTGGTCAAGGTGGGATCCACGCCCGACGCGATCGCCAGCGCGGCCGAGCGGTTCGTGTCGCAGGACGACGCCATCGAGGTCTTCACCACCGAGCAGCTGGAGGGCGCGCTGCGCGGCGTCGTGGCCACGCTCACCGTCGAGCAGCTCATGCGCGACCGGCAGGAGCTGTCGGATCAGATCGCCGCGCTCATCAAGAGCGACCTCGAGGATCAGGGGCTCGTGCTCGACAGCTTCCAGATCCAGGGCATCACCGACCAGAACGGCTACATCGACGCACTGGGCGCGGAGGAGGTCTCCAAGGTCAAGCGCCAGGCGGAGATCGCGCGCATCGACGCCGAGCGCCAGATCAAGGCGCGCGAGATCGCCACGAGCGAGGAGACGCTCATCGAGCAGACCGCGTTCGACCGCAACTCGGCCGCGGCTGCGGCCGACGTTGGTCAGGCCCGCGCGGAGGCGGAGCAGGCGGAGGCGCTCGCCCGCGCCCGCGCCCAGCAGGGCGTGCTCATGCAGGAGGCGGAGAACAAGCAGGCCGAGCTGGACGCCGACGTGAAGCGCGTGGCCGACGCCGCGCTGTACGAGCGCCAGAAGCGCGCGGACGCCGACGCGTACGCGCGCGTGAAGGAGGCCGAGGCGGCCGCCCTCATCGCCGAGCAGGACGCGCGGGCCATCCGCATCAAGGCCGAGGCCGACGCCGAGGCCGTGCGGGTCGAGGGCGACGCGAAGGCGGCCGCCATCGAGGCGGAGGCCGCGGCGCTCGCGAAGAACCAGGACGCGTTCCTCGCGCAGCGCGCGCTCGATGCGCTCGTGCCGATGATGACGGAGTTCGCGAAGGGCTACGCGAACGTCGGCAGCGTCACCGTTCTCGCCGGCGGCGGCGCGGAGGGCGCGAGCACTCACCTCGCCGGGGAGACCGCCGCGGGCATGCGGTCGATGTTCGACAGCGTGCGCGCGGCGACGGGCGTCGACCTGTCGGCGGTCATCCAGGGCCACGCCGTCGGCCGCGGGATGGCCGCGGGCGCGCGTGTCGAGGAGACGGCGCCTGCGGCGCGCACCGAGGAGCCGGCCGCACCGCGCGTCACGGCTGCGGAGACGCAGGAGACCGTGGAGTCGGCAGGCGCGCCGTCCTGACGGATGCAGAAGACCCCTCGCCGCGATCGCGGCGAGGGGTCTTCTGCATCCCGGTCTCAAGCGGGGCGGTACTGCGAGGCCATCGGGCAGTCGAACGGATCGCGGGCGGCGAGCCCGACTCGGTTCAGATAGTCGATGACGATGCCGTACGAGCGCAGCAGGCTCGTCTCGGTGTAGGGCACGTCGTTGGTCGCGCAGAAGTCGCGCACGATCTCGCGCGCCTGCGCGAGGTGCGGGCGCGGCATGCTCGGGAACAGGTGGTGCTCGACCTGGTAGTTGAGCCCGCCCATGAGCCACGTCGCCCACCAGCCGCCGGCGATGTTGCGCGAGGTGCGCACCTGCTTGGAGAAGAAGTCCAGGCGGGCGTCGGGGGCGATCACCGGCATGCCCTTGTGGTTGGGGGCGAACGAGGCACCCATGTACACGCCGAAGACGGCCATCTGCACGCCGAGGAAGGCGAAGGCCATCCCGACCGGCAGCAGCAGGAACAGCGGCACGAGCAGCACGGCGAAGCGCGCGGCGATGATCGAGAGCTCGGTCCAACGGCCCTTGACGGGGCCGCGCGAGAGCAGGTGCGTGAGGCTGAGGCGGTGCAGGTTCAGGCCCTCGAGCGTGAGCAGGGGGAAGAACAGCCAGCCCTGGTGGCGGGTGATGAACCGGAGCGGGCCCCGGGCCTTCGCCGCGTCCTCCTCGAGGAACGACACGGTGTCCACCTCGATGTCGGGATCCTTGCCGACCCGGTTGGGGTTCGCGTGGTGACGGCTGTGCTTGGAGTCCCACCAGGAGTAGCTCATGCCGATGCTGCCGGCGAGGATGCGCGCGAGGCGGTCGTTGGCCGGGCCGCTCGTGAGGATCTGCCGGTGCGCGGCCTCGTGGGCGAGGAAGGCGACCTGCGTGAAGATCACGCCGAGCGCGGCGGCGATGAGCAGCTGGAACCAGCTGTCGCCGAGGAGGAGGAAGCCCGTGACCGCGCCGCCCAGGGCGACGAGGATGCCGGCGCCCACGAGAGCGTAGAAGACGTGCGCACGGCGGAGGAGGCCCGTCTCGCGCACGACCTGGGAGACCTGGGTGTATGCGCGGGCCATGGGGGGGAACGTCTCTGTTCCCGCATACGTCTGGCGCACAGCGCCGAGACGGGAGGTGACGGGTGCGGTCTGGGTGTGGGGAATCGACTTCTCCTGTCGATCGGAGCCTGCGGCCGTGGAAGCCAAAGGCGGACGCCGATCGCTGCTCTCACCGTAGCGGCGTGCGTATGCGAAGGACGGTATACGGATGGGGCTGCCAGGCTACGGTCCGGCGATACCCAGGCGGCGGGGGTCGACACGGGGGTGCGCGCGGGGGCATGCTGGTGCGGAATGCGCCCGCGACGGGAGGAGCAGCGCATGGCGAGTCCGGTCATCACCGCCGTCCACGGCGACATCACGGCCCAGGACGTGGACGCGATCGTCAATGCCGCCAACCGCGCCATGCGGGGCGGGGGCGGCGTCGACGGCGCCATCCACCGGGCCGGCGGGCCGGAGATCCTGCGGGACTGCATCGCGCGCTTCCCGCACGGGCTCGCCACGGGAGACGCGGGCTGGACGACGGCGGGTCGGCTGCCCGCGCGCTGGGTCGTGCACACGGTCGGGCCCAACCACGCCGCCGGCGAGCGCGATCGGGCGCTCCTGGAGTCCTGCTACCGGCGCAGTCTGGCGGTCGCCGACGAGCTCGGCGCGCGGACGATCGCGTTCCCGCTCATCAGCGCGGGCATCTACGGATGGCCGAGGGCCGATGCCATCGCCGCCGCGATCGAGACGATCGCCGCCGCCGACACGGGGGTCGAGGAGGCGCGCATCGTCGCGTTCGGCGCCGACGCGCTCGCGGAGGTGCGCGCGGCGCTCGCCGCGTTCTTGGGCGACTGACCCCGGCCGTTCACCCGGGCGTCGGCCGCCGTGCACGCGGCCGTCACCGCGGTGCGCGACGGTCGAGGCATGAGCACCCGGATGGCCGAACACCCGCTGCCCGACCATGTCCTCGTGCACATCTCCGACACCCACCTCGTGCCGCCCGGGGAGCGCCTCTACGGCGCGGTGGAAGCCGGGGAGCGCCTGCACGACCTCCTGCGCTCGCTTGCGACCATGGCCATCCGCCCCGACGCCCTCGTCTTCACGGGCGACCTCGCCGACCGCGGCGATGCGGCGGCGTACCGGCAGCTGCGCGAGATCGCCGAGGAGGCCGCGGCGCGCCTGGGATCTCGCATCGTGTGGGTGATGGGCAACCACGACGACCGCGCCACCATGCGCCGTGAGCTCCTCGACGCCGCGCCGACGACCGAGCCGTACGACCGCGTGGCGTGGGTGGACGGGCTGCGGCTCGTGGTGCTCGATTCGACCGTGCCGGGCGCCGCGCACGGCGAACTCGACCCGGCGCAGCTGGAGTGGCTGGCGGGCGTGCTGGAGACGCCGGCGCCGGAGGGCACGATCATCGCCATGCACCACCCGCCGGTGCCCTGCGTGCAGGACCTCGCCGTGACGGTGGAGCTCCGCGACCAGCGCGCGTTCGGCGACGTCGTCCGCGGAACCGACGTGCGGGCCATCCTCGCCGGTCACCTGCACTACAGCACCACGGCCGTGTTCGAGGGGATCCCGGTGTCGGTCGCGTCCTCCACCTGCTACACCCAGGACCTCTTCACGCCGGGCCGCGGCACGCGCGGCCGCGACGCCGCGCAGAGTCTCAACCTCGTGCACGTCTACGAGCGGACGATCCTGCACACCGTCGTCCCCGCCGCGGGCGGCGAGACGGTCGGGGCGTTCGTCGACGCGGAGCGGACCGCGCGCGTGCTGCGCGAGGAGGGGATCGTCATCCCGCGCTCGCCGCAGCCGCGGGCGCGGGCCGCGCTCCGCTGACGGGTTCGTGGCGAGCGGACGACAGGGGTACCGTCGAGGGGTGGCAGGGAGCGCATCGTGACGGAGTCGCCGGAATCCAGCATCGACCAGGGGCGCGAGGGCCGGCCGAAGCGCTACGCCTCGCTCGACGAGGCGCTGCAGCGGCACGGCGTGCCGCCCGAGAACCAGGCCGTCGTCCGGCGCATCGCGGAGAACGCCGACGTCACCGGCTACGTCGGCTACCGCACGTACTTCAAGCTCGAGCGGCGCGGGAGCGCCGCGCTCGAGGTGCACGCGGGGTACACGAACGGGTTCCGCTCCGAGGCCGACGCGCAGCGCCTGGCGGGGGAGCTCGAGCGGTGGCCCAGCCGCCGCTTCCACGGCGCCTGGGGTGTCACGCACCCGGTCGCGCGGCCGCTGCCGACCGTCGCGCCTCGGCGGGAGAGCACGCGCAGGCCGGCCGCTCCCGAGCGCGTCGCGGCGGTCTGCCCGACCTGCTTCATGGAGATGCCGCTGACGGGCGTCTGCCCGAACTGCGGGTGAGCGCGCGGCGGCTGCCGCTCCTCGCGCTCGTCGTCGGCCTCGTCCTCGCGGCGTCGGCGATGCTCGCCGCGCTCGCCGGCGGCGGTGCGGATGGCGGCAGTGCGGCGGGCGGCGTCGCGGATGACGGGGGTGCGGCGGGCGGCGGCGTGGCGGTCGACGACGCGACGGCCGCGGAGGTGCTGGCGACGCTTCCCGTGAAGGGCAGCGCGCCCGGCACCGGCTACGACCGTGTGGGCGACTTCGGCGAGTCCTGGCTCGACGTCGACGGCAACGGGTGCGGCACGCGCGACGACATCCTGCGACGGGATCTCGCCGACGCGGTGACGGACGACGGCTGCGTGGTGCGGGCGGGGGAGCTGGACGACCCGTACACCGGGCGGACGATCGCGTTCGAGCGCGGCGTCGACACGTCGCACCTCGTGCAGATCGACCACGTCGTGGCGCTGAAGGACGCGTGGCGCACCGGCGCGCAGCGGCTGAGCGCCGAGCGGCGCGTCGCGCTCGCGAACGACCCGTTGAACCTGCTGGCCGTCGACGGCTCCACCAACGCGCAGAAGGGCGCGGGGAACGCCGCCACGTGGCTGCCGCCGCACAAGGCGTTCCGCTGCGCCTACGTGGCGCGGCAGATCTCGGTGAAGGCGGCCTACGGGCTGTGGGTGGTTCCCGCCGAGAAGGACGCCATGGCGCGCGTGCTCGACGCGTGCCCCGACGAGCCCGCCCTCGCCGCGTCCGCCGCTCCGCCGTCGACGGCGACCGGGCCATCCGCCCCGTACGAGAACTGCGCGGCCGCGCGAGCGGACGGCGCGGCTCCCGTGCGGCGCGGCGACGACGGCTACGGGCCGCACCTCGACCGCGATGGCGACGGCGTGGCCTGCGAGTAGAGCGCGCGTGACGAGGCGGCGTTCACCCCGTGATAAAGTCTTCCCCTGGAAGCGTGTCCGAGCGGCCTAAGGAGCTTGGCTGGAATCCAAGTATGCGGGGTAACTCGCATCGCAGGTTCAAATCCTGTCGCTTCCGCCGATGAGGTCCCGTCCGGTTCTGCCGGACGGGACCTCTCTCATTCAGGCGCCTCGCACCTCGGCGTACAGCGCACGGGTGCGGTCGGCGATCGCGCCCCACGAGAACTCGCGCTCGGCGCGCTCGCGGCCGGCGGCTCCCAGCGCGCGGGCGCGCTCGGGGTCCGACACCATCTCGGTGAGCGCCGCGGCGAGATCCGCCACGAAGCGGTCGGGGTCGAGCGGGGTGCCGGTGCCGTCGTCCATCTGCTCGATCGGGACGATCGTGCCGGTGACGCCGTCGGCGACGACCTCGGGGATGCCCCCGGTGCGCGTGCCGACGACCGGCGCGCCGCACGCCATCGCCTCGAGGTTCACGATGCCGAGCGGCTCGTACACCGACGGGCACACGAACGTCGTCGCCGCGCTCAGCAGAGCGCAGAGCTCGGCGCGCGGGAGGTGGCGGTCGATCCAGACGACGCCGTCGCGCTCGCCGCGCAGCTCGGCGACGAGTCCCTCGACCTCGGCCATGATCTCGGGGGTGTCGGGAGCGCCCGCGCACAGCACGAGCTGCACCTCCGGCGGCAGCGAGCGCGCGGCGCGCAGCAGGTACGGCAGGCCCTTCTGACGCGTGATGCGGCCGACGAACACGACCGACGGCCGGTCGGGGTCCACGCCGAGCGCGCGCACGGCGTCGGCATCGTCCACGCGCTGCCAGCCGTCGAGGTCGATGCCGTTGTAGACGACCTTCACGCGGTCGGGCTCGAGCTCCGGGTACACGCGCAGCAGATCGCGGCGCATGCCCTCGCTGACCGCCACGACGGCGTCGGCCGACGTGAGCGCCTCGCGCTCGATCCAGCTCGAGAGGCGGTAGCCGCCACCGAGCTGCTCGGCCTTCCACGGTCGCAGCGGCTCGAGACTGTGCGCGGTGGCCACGTGCGGGATGCCATGCAGCAGCTTCGCGACGTGGCCGCCGAAGTTCGCGTACCAGGTGTGGGAGTGGACGAGGTCGGCGCCGGCGACATCGCGGGCGATCGCGAGATCGGTGCCCATCGTCTGCAGGGCGCCGTTGGCGCCGGCCAGCTCGGCGAGCGAGCCGTACGAGAAGACGCCCTCCTCGTCGCGGGGAGCGCCGAAGGCGCGGACCACGACGTCGATGTCCCGGCGCAGCGCCTTCACGAGCTCGGCGACATGGACACCGGCACCGCCGTAGACCTCGGGCGGGTATTCGCGGGAGAGGAGATCGACTCGCATGCAGTCAACCTAGCGCTCGGAGGGGGCACGTGGTGGAGATCGACACTTGCACATTTCGCCACGCAACGCGAGGTCTGCTTTTCTCCTTCGGACATCACTATGGTGAGGCCATGTCTAAGTACTTCGGCATCGTGCTCGCAGGCGGAGAAGGCAAGCGCCTCATGCCCCTCACCGAGGACCGCGCGAAGCCGGCGGTGCCGTTCGGCGGCCAGTACCGGCTCATCGACTTCGCGCTGTCCAACCTCGTGAACTCGGGCCTGCGCCAGATCGTCGTCCTCACGCAGTACAAGTCCCACAGCCTCGACCGGCACATCTCGCAGGTGTGGCGCATGAACGGCATCCTCGGCTCGTACATCACCTCGGTGCCCGCGCAGCAGCGCCTCGGAAAGCGCTGGTATCAGGGCTCGGCCGACGCCATCCTGCAGAGCCTGAACCTCATCTACGACGAGCGCCCCGACTACATCGTCGTGGTCGGCGCCGACCACGTGTACCGCATGGACTTCGACCAGATGATCGACGCGCACATCGCCTCCGGAGCCGATGCCACGGTCGCGGCCATCCGCCAGCCGATCTCGCTCGCCGACCAGTTCGGCGTCATCGACATCGATCCCGAGCAGCCCACGCGCATCCGCGAGTTCCTGGAGAAGCCCAAGGCCCCGGAGGGGCTGCCGGACTCCCCGAACGAGGTGCTCGCCTCCATGGGCAACTACGTCTTCACCACCCAGGCCCTCATCGACGAGGTGCGGCGTGACGAGGACCGCCCGGGGTCGAACCACGACATGGGCGGCGACATCATCCCCGCGTTCGTCGAGCGCGGCACCGCCGGCGTCTACGACATGAAGCTCAACACGGTGCCCGGCGCATCGGCGCGCGACCGATACTACTGGCGCGACGTGGGCACGATCGACTCCTACTTCGAGGCGCACCAGGACCTCATCTCGGTGCTGCCGGTGTTCAACCTGTACAACCAGGAGTGGCCGATCTTCACGCAGCAGGTCAACATGCCGCCGGCGAAGTTCGCCCGCGACGCACGCGGCACGCTGAGCACCGTGATCGACTCGATCGTCGCCGGCGGCAGCGTCATCTCGGGCGCGCACATCGAGCGCAGCGTGCTCGGCGCGAACGGCATCGTCGAGTCCGGCGCCCACGTGAGCGACTCGATCGTGTTCGACAACGCGCGGATCAAGCCGGGCGCGACCGTGCGCCGGGCCATCCTCGACAAGAACGTCGTCGTGGAGGCCGGGGCCTCGGTCGGCCTCTCGCGCGAGGCCGATGCCGCCCGCGGCTACGTCATCACGCCGAGCGGCATCACGCTGGTCGGGAAGGGCACCGTCGTCAAGGCCCCCTGAGCCCGTCTCAGACGAGCTCGTCGACGGACGGCCGGACGACGAGCGATCGGGGAGCGGCCGCGGCCCGCAGTCGATCGGCCGGCCGGGGCAGGATGGCGCGGCGCGCGGCCCGGAGCGCATCGGCCGTCGCGGACGCGGGCAGGTCATCGCCCTCCCTGGCGTACGCCGCGCGTTCGACCGCGCCGACCAGCAGGGCGACCTGCGGCGCCGGCGCACCGGCCTCCGCGACGAGACGCGCGCCCAGCGCGCGGGGCGACTCGCTCGCGCTGACGTCGTATCCGGCGTCGATCGCGGTGTCCACCAGCTCGCGCCAGGCGGCCTCGGCGCGGCGGCCGTCCGGAGCGCGGAGGCGCCCGCGCCGTCGCCCGACCCGCACGAGGAACGGCACGAGCAGGGCGAGCACGAGGGCGGTGGCGACGCCGAGCGCGGTCGAAGCCCCTCCGCTCCCGCGCGCGCCTCCGGCCGAGCTCGCGTCGGCCGCGTCGGCTCCGGGAGCGGCGGTCGCCGTCGTCGTCGGGGTCGGCCGCGGCGTGGCCCAGCGCCCTTCGAGCTCGTCCGTCGGCGTCTGCGCGCCGGTGGGCGTCTCCGGCAGGAAGTTCGTCGGCACCCCGAGCGAGGCGGTGGGGTCGAACGCGACCCAGCCGATGCCGTCGAGGTGCGCCTCGGGCCAGGAGTGTAGCTGACCGCTCGTGACCGAGTAGGTCATCGTGCCGTCGGCGCCCGGCTGGCCCGTCGACGTGCCGGGGAGGTATCCCACCACGACGCGGGTGGGGATGCCCAGCGTGCGCGCCATGACGGCGAAGGCCGACGCGAAGTGCACGCAGTAGCCGGCCCGCTCGTCGAGGAATCGCGCGATCGCCTCCACGCCCGACCCGTCGAAGCCCTCCTCGACGGGTGCGTTCAGGGAGTAGCGGAACGCGCCGCCGCGGAACCAGCCCTGCAGGGCGCGCAGCTGGTCGTACGGGCTCTCGGCGCTCTCGGTCACCTCGGCGGCCAGCTCCGGAATGACGGCGGGCAGCGCGGGCAGCTCGAGCGCCTGCGCGGGTGCGCCCTCGCCGCCGACCGTGGCCTGCTGGGCCTCCTCGCGCGTGGGCGCCGGGCGCTCCCACGACACCGTGTACTGCGCGTCGAGGGAGGTGGCCGAGTTCGTGACGAGGGTGCGGTTCGCGGTGAGCAGCGACCACGCCTCGTCGACGCCCTCGAGCTCCACCGCCGCGTAGGGCAGGGGGAGGTACGAGCCGGCGAGCTTGGTGACGTCGATCCGCGCGGTGCCCGCCACGCGCTCGGCCGAGCTGCGCTCGAGCGGGGGGAGGCCGGCGGCCACCGAGGTCAGCGCGCCGGTGTCGGGGGTCCAGACCTCTCCGTCGAACGACGACAGGGTCGCCACGCGCAGGTACGGCGCGGAGCCCGCGTCGGTCGTGACCCGCAGCACCTCGGTCTCCGCGGGCTGGCGCAGGCTCGCGCCGAGGTCGAGATCGGCGTCGATGGTGGTGGTCGGGCCGATGCCCGTGCCCGCCTTGGCGACCGGCTGGGGGAGGAACGGGGGGATGGCCAGGGCCGCGACGACCGCGACGACGCCGACGACCGCGGCGACCGCCGAGGCCGAGGCCGCGTGCGCGAGCCCGTCCCGGGGGTCGCGCGCCCGGGTGTCCGCCCGCAGGAGGAGCAGGATCGCCACCGCCAGCGGCACGAAGTAGACGACATCCACCCGCTGGGGCACGACGAGCGACGGGATGAGCGCCACGGCGATGAGCCCGGTGGCGGCCAGGAGCGGCAGGCGCGCGGTGAGGGCGACGTGCGCCATGGCGATCGCGAGGAGCCCGATCGCCGCGGTGATGGTCCATGACAGCGCGGGAGTGGGCCGCACCGGCGCGACGCCGCGCAGCAGCTCGTCGACCACCGCGCTCAGCATGGCGCGCACGGCGGGGACGGTGTCGAGGGAGGGGACGACGACGAGCCGCGGGATGGCGGCCGGCAGCACCACGGTCACGGCGACGAGCCAGGCCGCCGCTTCGGCCAGGATCGGCCAGGAGAGCCGCGCACTGCGTCGCACCGCCCAGCCCGCCGCCGTGACGACCGCGACGACGAGCACGGTCTGCGGCAGCCACGAGGGCAGGACGACGCGCGAGATAGGCAGGGCGGCGGCGAGCACGGCGACCGCCGTCCACAGCGCCAGCCCGGGATCGCCGCTCGCACGTCCTCGGGCGGCAGCGCCCTCAGCGGCCGACATGGGTCGCCTCCGTGCCGCGCAGCCACGTGTCCTCGACGTCGTCCCCGAGAGCCGCGACCCGCCATCCGGCCCGCCGCGCCTCGGCGAGCGCGTCGAGGCGCGGGTCGGCGGCGAACAGCAGCGGCAGCGCGCCGCGATGGCCGAGCCGGGCGAGGACCGGGGCGTCGTCGCCCTCCAGGCGCCCGGCGATCACGATGAGCGGGCCCACGGTCCTGCCGACGAGCGCGCGATCCAGGTGCGGCAGGGTGTCGGCCGAGCGGGTGCCGAGGGTCGCGAACGCACGCGCGAGCTGGTCGCGCTCGTCCGCGCCCGGCGCTGCGGCGAGCGCGGCCAGCGCCAGGCCGTCTCCGTCCACGACCTCGACGACGTAGCCGTCGTTCGCGAGCCGCCACGCGATCGACACGCACAGCGACACGGCGACCTCGAAGGCGGGGTCGCCGCCGGGCGCCGCGGCCGCGGCCGCCCACCGGGAGGTGCCGCGGTCCAGCACGACGAGCGCCTGCGGGGAGGACTCCTGCTCCTCCTCGCGCACCATGAGTTCGCCGAGCCGCGCGGAGGCGCGCCAGTGGACGCGGCGCATCGAGTCGCCGGGGGCGTACGGGCGGGGGATGAGGTTGTCCGCTCCCTGCCCGCGCCGCTCGGCGGTCGCGAGCGCGACCCCCGCATCGCCGCCCACGCGGCTCAGCGAGGCGAGCGGGGCGACCCGCGGCGTGACGGTGACGGGGGTGGCGCCGCCCAGGCGCCGGGTGCGGCGCGCGAGGCCGAACGGGTCGTGCTCGACGACGGTGAGGGGGCCGAGGGTCCAGGGCCCGCGTCGCAGCCCGGTGACCGTGTACCCGAGCTCGAGCGTCTCGCGCATGCCGGGGGTGAGCGAGGCGGGCAGAGATCCCGACGCGGTGCCGATGAGGCCCGCCGGCACGACGTCGGTCCACGTGCCGCCCGGCGTCGGCAGGGGCGAGCGGCCGGAGATCCGCAGCGACACCGCGCACTCCTCGCCGACGGCCACCGCCTCCGGTCGCAGGGTCCGCAGGACGCGGGCGGGGCTCCGTCGCAGGTAGAGCGAGAGCAGACACGCGACGGCGAGTGACACCAGGAGCACGCCGAACGCCAGCGCCTCCGGGGAGCCCGCGGCGTGGGCGCCCGCGCACAGTGCGAGACCGAGAGCCAGCGCTCCCGCTCCGCGCGAGGTGAGGGGTCCCCGGCGCATGATCGTCAGCGGGCCGCGGCCAGCGGGACGGGGACCGAGCGCACGATGCGCTCGAGGACGGCGGGCACCACGTCGTCGTCGCCGTGCCGTGCGACGGCGGTCCGCGTGGGGATGAGCCGGTGCGCGAACACGGGCGCGAGCAGGGCCATGAGGTCGTCGGGGATCACGTACTCGCGCCCGTCGAGCGCGGCGCGCACCTTCGCCGCGCGCACGAGCTGGATCGTCGCGCGGGGGCTGGCGCCCAGGCGCAGATCGGGGTGGTGCCGGGTGGCCTGAGCGAGGGCGACCGCGTACTGCTCGATGACGGGCGCGACGTGCACGGAGCGAGCCCAGGCGATGAGGTCCGCGACCGTCCCGACATCCACGACCGCGCGCAGGGCGTCCAGGGGGTCGCCGGTGTCGCGCTGCCGCAGCATCAGCGCCTCGGCCTCCGCGTCGGGGTATCCCATCGAGATGCGCATCATGAACCGATCGCGCTGCGCCTCGGGGAGCGCGTACGTGCCCTCCATCTCCAGGGGGTTCTGCGTCGCCACGACGAGGAACGGCCGGGGGAGGGGATGCGTGCGCCCGTCGACGGTGACCTGCGCCTCCTCCATCGCCTCCAGGAGCGCCGACTGCGTCTTGGGAGAGGACCGGTTGATCTCGTCGGCGATGACGATGTGCGCGAACACCGCGCCCGGCTTGAACTCGAACTCGCGCGTTCCCGGATCGAACACCGACACGCCCGTGACGTCGCTGGGCAGGAGATCCGGCGTGAACTGGATCCGCCGGACGGTCGCCGCGATCGTCGTGGCGAGCGCGCGGGCCAGCTGCGTCTTCCCGACCCCCGGGACGTCCTCGATGAGGAGGTGCCCCTCGGCGAGCAGGGCGGTCACCGCGCTGCGCACGGCCTCGGGCTTCCCGTCGATCACGCGGGAGATCGACGCGGTGATCTCGCCCGACGCCTGCAGGAATCTGTCGGCCGTCATCGTCTCTGGCACGGGCCACCTCGCATTCGGGGTTAGACTATCTCCAGCTCTCCGCGTGGCGGCATCCAGGCCAACTCCCCCAGGACGGAAACGTAGCAAGGGTAACCGGGCTCTGTCGGGTGCGCGGAGAGCCTTTTCATGCCCGGACGGATCCGTCATCTCCCCGTCCCGGCCGCGTTCTCGCCCGTAGGCTGGAGGACGTGGCGAGAAGCATCTACATCACGTCGGCGGAGGGCCACTCCGGCAAGTCAACGGTCGCTCTCGGAGTGCTCGACGCGCTGAGCAGGGCGACGCCCCGCGTGGGCGTCTTCCGCCCCATCGCGCGCTCGACGGATGAGCGGGACTACGTCCTCGAGATGCTCCTCGATCACGACGGCGTCGACCTCGCCTACGACGAGTGCGTCGCGGTCACGTACGACGACGTCCGCGCCGACCCGGAGGCCGCCCTCGCCCGCATCGTCGAGCGCTTCAAGGCCGTCGAGGCCAAGTGCGACGCGGTCGTGGTGCTCGGCAGCGACTACACCGACGTCGGGAGCCCCGCCGAGCTCGCCTACAACGCCCGGGTGGCGGTGAACCTCGGCACGCCGGTGCTCCTCGTGCTCGGCGGGCGCGCGCACCAGGGCGGCAGCGAGCAGCTCGGCACCACCTCGGCGCGCACGCCGGAGGAGGTCGCCCAGATCGCCGCGCTCGCCGTGCCCGAGCTCGCCAGGGAGCGGGCGGAGCTGCTGGCGACCGTCGTGAACCGCGCCGACGACGCGCGCCGCGACGACATCATCCGGGCGGTGCGCCAGGCGACGCCGAGCGCACCGGTGTGGGCGGTCCCCGAGGACCGGATGCTCGTCGCGCCGTCGATGGGCGACGTGCTCCGCGCGGTCGGCGGGCGGCTCATCCACGGCGACGAGGAGCTCCTCACGCGCGAGGCGCTCGGCGTGGTCGTCGCGGCGATGTCGATGGAGAACGTGCTGCCGCGCCTCACCGAGGGCGCCTGCCTCATCGTGCCGGGCGACCGCAGCGAGGTGCTCCTCGCGGCGCTCCTCGCGAACGCCTCCGGCACCTTCCCGTCGATCGCCGGCATCATCCTCAACGGGCCCTTCGACATCCCGGAGTCCGTCTCCCGCCTGCTGGAGGGGCTCGGCTCGCGCCTGCCCGTCATCCGCTCGGAGGGCGACACCTACACCACGGCGGTGCAGGTGATGAGCGCGCGCGGACGGCTGGCGGCGAGCTCGCCGCAGCGGTACAACCTCGCGCTGTCGCTGTTCGAGACCCACGTCGACACCGCCGAGCTCACGCGCGTGCTGGGCGTGGCGCACGCGAGCGTCGTCACGCCGCTGATGTTCGAGTACACGCTGCTGGAGCGCGCGCGCTCCGACCGGCGTCACATCGTGCTGCCGGAGGGCGACGACGACCGCGTGCTGCGGGCGGCGGGCATCCTCCTGCAGCGGGGCGTGGCGCAGCTCACGATCCTGGGCGAGCCGTTCGAGGTGCGTGCCCGGGCCATCGAGCTCGGCGTCGACCTGCGCGACGCGCATGTGCTCAGCCCCTTCGACGCGGTGCACGTGCACAAGTTCGCGACGGAGTACGCCGCGCTGCGCGCGCACAAGGGCATGACCTACGAGCGCGCGGCCGACACCGTCACCGACCCCAGCTACTTCGGCACCATGATGGTGCATCTCGGCCTCGCCGACGGGATGGTGTCGGGAGCCGTCCACACGACGGCCCACACCATCCGCCCCGCGTTCGAGATCATCAAGACGAAGCCGGGCGTCTCGGTCGTCTCCAGCGTCTTCCTCATGGCGCTGGCCGACCGCGTGCTCGTGTACGGCGACTGCGCGGTCATCCCCGACCCCACCAGCGAGCAGCTCGCCGACATCGCCATCTCCTCCGCGGAGACCGCGCGGCAGTTCGGCGTCGAGCCGCGGGTGGCGATGCTGTCGTACTCGACGGGGGAGTCGGGCTCCGGCGCGGACGTCGACAAGGTGCGGGAGGCGACGCGGCTCGCGCGCACGCGCGCGCCGCAGCTGCCGATCGAGGGGCCGATCCAGTACGACGCCGCGGCCGACGCCGCCGTCGCCCGCGCCAAGCTGCCCGACTCGGAGGTCGCGGGGCGCGCGACGGTGTTCGTCTTCCCTGACCTCAACACCGGCAACAACACGTACAAGGCCGTGCAGCGCTCGGCCGGCGCGGTCGCCATCGGGCCGGTCCTCCAGGGCCTCAACAAGCCCATCAACGACCTCTCGCGCGGCGCGCTCGTGGAGGACATCGTGAACACGGTCGCCATCACCGCGATCCAGGCGCAGGGGGAGTGACCATGGGCGGCACGAGCGTTCTCGTCGTCAACAGCGGCTCGTCGTCGTTCAAGTACCAGCTCATCGACATGCAGACCGAGCGCGTGCTCGCCTCGGGCCTCGTGGAGCGGATCGGGCAGGACCGCGGCGCGGCGCGGCACACCGTGCGGTACGCGGCAGGCGCGGGGGAGCCCGCCCCCGCGATCGCGGAGGCGACGCACACCCGCGAGACGGCCATCCCCGATCACACCGCCGGCTTCCGCGTCATGCTCGACGCGTTCGCCGAGCACGGGCCGCTGCTCGATCCCGCCGACCTCGCCGCGGTGGGCCACCGCGTGGTGCACGGCGGCGCGCGCTTCTTCGAGCCCACGGTCGTCACCGATCTCGTGGAGATCAACATCGACGAGCTCTCGGTGCTCGCGCCGCTGCACAATCCCGGTGCGCTCCAGGGCATCAGGGCCGCGCGCCGCGCGTTCCCCGGCGTCGCGCACGTGGCGGTCTTCGACACCGCCTTCCATCAGACGCTGCCGCCCGCCGCCTACACGTACGCCATCGACCGCGAGGTCGCCGCCGCGCACCGCATCCGCCGGTACGGCTTCCACGGCACGAGCCACAAGTACGTCGCCGAGGCCGCCGCCCGCCACGTCGGGCGCCCGCTGACCGAGCTGCGGCAGATCGTGTTCCACCTGGGCAACGGCGCATCGGTCACGGCCGTCGACGGCGGCCGCTCGGTGGAAACGTCGATGGGCATGACCCCGCTCGAGGGGCTGGTGATGGGCACCCGCTCCGGCGACCTCGATCCGGCGGTGCTCTTCCAGCTCGCCCGGCGCGCGGACATGACCACCGGCGAGCTCGACCGGCTGCTGAACACCCGCAGCGGCCTGAAGGGGCTCGCGGGGGTCTCCGACATGCGCGACGTGCAGGAGCGCCGCGCGGCAGGGGACGAGGCCGCGCAGCTCGCGTTCGACGTCTACGTGCACCGCCTGCGCGCCTACGCGGGCGCCTACCTCGCGCAGCTCGGCGGGGTCGACGTCATCTCGTTCACGGCCGGGGTGGGCGAGAACGCGCCGCAGGTGCGGGCGGCGGCGCTCGCGACGCTGGGGTTCGCGGGCGTGGAGATCGACGAGGCCCGCAACGAGAGCGCTTCCCGAGGGGAGATCGCCGTGATCTCGACCGATGCCTCCCGCGTCGCGGTGCTCGTCGTGCCGACCGACGAGGAGCTGGAGATCGCTCGTCAATCCCTGGCCGCCGCGAGTTGAGCGCCACTACGCTGGTCGGACACCGACAGCCCGCGACGGAGGATCTGTGACCTCACTGCCCGATGCGAACCTGCCCGACCTCAGACGCTGCGACGCCGTGCTGTTCGATCTGGACGGGGTGATCACGCCCACGGCCGAGGTGCACATGCACTCGTGGCGCGCCATGTTCGAGGAGCTGTTCGCGCAGTGGGGGATCGAACCCGCCTACACCGACCAGGACTACTTCGACCACCTCGACGGCAAGAAGCGCTACGACGGCGTCGCCACCCTGCTGCGCAGCCGCGACGTCGAGGTCCCGTGGGGAGACCCGTCCGACGATCCGTCGCTCGACACCGTGTGCGGGATCGGCAACCGCAAGAACATCGTGTTCTCGCGCGTGCTGGCCGAGGAGGGGATCGCGGCCTACCCCGGATCCCTCGCGCTGCTCGACGCGCTCGCCGCGGTCGGCACGCCGGTCGCGGTCGTGTCGAGCTCCAAGAACGCGCGGGACGTGCTCACGGCGGCGGGGATCCTCGACCGCTTCCCCGTGATCGTCGACGGGGCGACCGCCGAGCGCGACGGCCTGCCCTCGAAACCCGCGCCCGACATGTTCCTCGCCGGCGCCCGGCAGCTGCAGGCCGTGCCCGCGCGGTCCGCGGTCCTCGAGGACGCGCTGAGCGGGGTCGCGGCGGCCGCCGCGGGCGGCTTCGGACTCGTCATCGGCGTGGATCGCGGCGCGGGAGCGGCGACGCTGACCGCCGCCGGCGCGCACGTGGTCGTCGGCGACCTGGCCGAGCTCGTCGGCCCCGCCACCCGCTAGCGCACGCGGCCGTCCCGGCCACCGCCATCCGCCGCCTTCTCGGCCACCGCCATCCCGGAGCTTCTCGCATGATCGATCGCGACCGATTTCCCATCGACCCCTGGCGTCTCGTGGAGACCCGCTACTCCGAGGAGGACGCGGGCGTCACCGAGACGCTGTTCGCCGTCGGCAACGGCTTCCTCGGCCTCCGGGGCAACTACCCGGAGGGACGCCACGCGCACGAGCACGGCACCTTCATCAACGGGTTCCACGAGACCTGGCCGATCCGCCACGCCGAGAGCGCGTACGGCTTCGCCGAGGTCGGACAGACCATCGTCAACGTGCCCGACCCCAAGGTCATGCGCGTGTACGTGGACGACGAGCCGCTCTCGCTCGACCTCGCCGACGTGCGCGAGTACGAGCGCACGCTGGACTTCCGCGACGGCGTCATGCGGCGCCGGCTGCTGTGGGTCACGCCCTCGGGCAAGGAGGTGCTCCTCGAATCCGACCGTCTCGTGCCCTTCGAGGACCGCCACGTCGCGGTGGAGCGGATGACGGTCACGGTGCGGAACGCCGACGCGCCCGTCACCGTCGACTGCCAGCTCATCAACCGGCAGGACGGGCAGGACGTCTACGGCGGCCATCCGCACGGGCCGGGCGTCGCCGACCCTCGCCGCGCCGAGCGGATCGACGCGGAGCGCGTGCTCCTGCCGCAGGAGCACTGGCAGAACGGCACGCGCACGGCGCTGTCGTACCGCACGGCGTCGTCCGACATGTCGATCGCCGTGCTCGCCGACCACCTCATCGCAACCGACAACGAGCACTCGCACGAGTCCCACCTCGAGCCCGACATCGCCCGCAACGTGTTCCGCGTGGAGGCGAAGGCCGGCGTCCCGGTGACGCTGACGAAGGTCATCAGCTACCACTCCTCGCGCAGCGTGCCGACGGGGGAGCTCATCGACCGCAGCCTCCGCACGCTCGACCGCGTGGTCGCGGCGGGCGTCGAGGGGCTCTACGCCGCCCAGCGGCGCTGGATGGACGACTTCTGGCAGCGCTCGGATGTCCGGATCACGGGGCACGACGACCTGCAGCAGGCGACGCGCTGGTGCCTCCTGCAGCTCGCGATGGCCTCGGCGCGGGCGGACGGGTGGGGCATCCCCGCCAAGGGCGTGACCGGATCCGGGTACAGCGGGCACTACTTCTGGGACACGGAGATCTACATCCTGCCGTTCCTCGCGTACACGACCCCGCTCTGGGCGCGGAACGCCATGCGCATGCGCACGAAGATGCTGCCGGCCGCGCGGCGCCGCGCAGCCAAGATGAGCGAAGCCGGCGCGCTCTACCCCTGGCGCACGATCAACGGCGAGGAGGCGTCGGCGTACTACGCCGCCGGCACCGCGCAGTACCACATCAACGCCGACATCGCCTTCGCCCTGGTGCGCTACGTCCGCGCCACGGGGGATCTCGACTTCATGGCGCGGGAGGGGGCGGACGTCCTCGTCGAGACCGCGCGGATGTGGACGACGCTGGGGTTCTGGCGCCAGAACGAGGGCGAGGAGAGCTTCCACATCCACGGCGTCACCGGCCCCGACGAGTACACGACGGTCGTCAACGACAACCTCTTCACGAACGTCATGGCGCGGTTCAACCTGCGCGCGGCCGCGCAGGTCGTGCGCCTGATGGCCGAGCGAGCGGGGCGCGAGTACCGCGATCTCGTCGACCGGGTGCAGCTCGACCCGGGGGAGCCGGAGGCGTGGGAGCGCGCCGCGGACGCCGTCTACATCCCCTACAACGAGAAGCTCGGGATCAATCCGCAGGACTCGCTGTTCCTCGAGCGCGAGGTGTGGGACGTCGAGAACACGCCGCACGAGCAGCGCCCGCTGCTGCTGCACTTCCACCCGCTCGTCATCTACCGCTTCCAGGTGCTGAAGCAGGCCGACGTCGTGCTGGCGCTGTACCTGCAGGGCGACCAGTTCAGCGCCGAGGAGAAGCTGGCGGACTTCGAGTACTATGACCCGCTGACGACCGGCGACTCGACGCTGTCGGCGGTCGTGCAGTCGATCCTCGCCGCCGAGGTGGGGTACCAGGACCTCGCGCTGGACTACTTCGAGCACGCGCTGTTCGTCGACCTCGCCGACCTGCACGGCAACGCCTCGGACGGCGTGCACGTCGCCTCGGCGGGCGGCGTCTGGACGGCGCTCGTCGCCGGCTTCGGCGGGATGCGCGACCACGACGGCGAGCTCAGCTTCGACCCGCGCCTGCCGCGCGACTGGCCGGAGCTGCAGTACGCGCTCTCGTGGCAGGGATCGCAGCTCGACGTCACGCTGCGCCGTGACGAGATGCGGGTGAAGGTGCGCGCGGGCGACCCCGTCACATTCCGCGTGCGCGGCGCCGTCCACATCGCGAGCGCGGACGCCGAGGCCGTGGTGCCGCTGGCCGACCAGGGGCCGGTCATCCACGGGCGGCCGACCATGCGCAAGTACTCCTCGATGCACAGGGAGGACGGCTCGCATCTCGAGCCCACGCTGCCCCCGGTGACCTCGGCCATCCCGATCGTCGCCGACGACCTGATGGAGCGCGCGACGGATCCGCACTCGCTGGACTGACGCCGATCGGAGCGCCTCCCGGCCGCCCGCACGGGCGGCTGGGAGACCGACCGGGGCGATGTCGGCGGGGAGCCGTAGGCTGGTTTCCGTGACCACAGCCTTGTATCGCCGCTATCGGCCGGAGACCTTCGGGGAGATGATCGGCCAGTCGCAGGTCACGGATCCGCTGATGACCGCGCTGCGCGGAGATCGCATCGGCCACGCCTACCTCTTCTCCGGTCCCCGCGGGTGCGGCAAGACCACGTCGGCCCGCATCCTCGCCCGCTGCCTGAACTGCGCGGAGGGGCCGACCGACGTGCCGTGCGGGCGCTGCGACAGCTGCGTCGAGCTCTCGCGCGCGGGGGGCGGATCGCTCGACGTCGTCGAGATCGATGCCGCCAGCCACAACGGCGTCGACGACGCCCGCGATCTGCGCGAGCGGGCCATCTTCGCGCCCGCGCGCGACCGCTTCAAGATCTTCATCCTCGACGAGGCCCACATGGTCACGCCGCAGGGGTTCAACGCGCTGCTGAAGCTCGTCGAGGAGCCTCCCGCGCACGTGAAGTTCATCTTCGCGACCACCGAGCCCGACAAGGTGATCGGCACCATCCGCTCGCGCACGCATCACTACCCGTTCCGGCTCGTGCCGCCGGCGGCGATGCTCGCTTACGTCGAGAAGCTGTGCGCCGAGGAGGGCGTCTCCGTGGCGCAGGGCGTGCTGCCGCTCGTCGTGCGCGCGGGCGGCGGATCGCCGCGCGACACCCTCTCGATCCTCGACCAGCTCATCGCCGGGTCGGAGAACGCGAGCGTGACCTACGAGCGGGCCGTGGCGCTGCTCGGCTACACGCACGCCGAGCTGCTGGACGAGGTGGTCGACGCGTTCGCCGTCGCCGACGCCGGATCGGCGTTCGGCGCGGTGGACCGGGTCGTGCAGACCGGGCAGGACCCGCGCCGCTTCGTCGACGACCTGCTCGAGCGCCTGCGCGACCTCATCGTCATCGCCGCGACCGGTGCCGGCGCCTCGGCCGTGCTGCGCGGCATCCCCGCTGACGAGCTCGAGCGGATGGGCCAGCAGGCCGACCGCTTCGGCGCGGACCGCCTGTCGCGCGTCGCCGACATCGTCAGCGCCGCCCTCGACGGGATGACCGGCGCGACCTCGCCGCGTCTGCAGCTCGAGCTCATGATCGCGCGGGTGCTCACGCACGGAACGGCGGTCGCCGGCATGGCCGGCGATGCGGGGCGGGGGAGCGGCGCCGCGGCGCCGGCCGGGGCTTCTCGGGGCGCGGGGGCTGCGGCGCCGACCGCGGCGCCGACTGCTGCTCCTGCCGCGGCGCCAACTGCTGCTCCTGCCGCGGCTCCGCAGACGGCGGCTCCGGCTGCGGCGCCCGCTGCCGCTCCTGCCGCTGCCGCTCCTGCCGCTACTGCGCCGGCCGCTGCACCTGCCGCTCCTGCCGTGGCACCTGCACCTGCCGCTGCGCCGGCCGCTGCTGCGGCACCTGCCGCTGCGCCGACTGCTGGTCCTGCCGCCGCTGCGGCCCCGACCGCCGCGCCCACCATGGCTTCGCGGCCGGCTGCCGCCGTGCCCGCGGCTGCTCCCGCGTCGACAGCCGCTCCCGTCGCGTCGCCTGCGGCTCCCGCCGCGGCCTCGCCGAAAGCTCCGGGCACGGAGGCGGCGACAGCTCCGGCTGCGGCAGCGTCCCCGTCGGGAACGGCCGACGACGGGACCGTCCCCGCGGCCGGATGGGCGACCATCCCACCCGGCGGCGACGGCCCGGCCGAAGAGCGCGCGGCCCAGCGGTCGCCAGGGCCGCGCGTGATCGACGACGCGCCGCTTCCCCGTCCCGAGGACGAGCCGCCGTACGACCCCTACGACGAGCCGCCCGTCCGCGACGCCGCTCCTCGGTCGTCGGCCCCCGCGCAGCAGGAGAAGCCGGCCCCCGCGTCGACCGAGCTCACCCTGCCGGCCGTGCAGGCCGTCTGGTCGGGAGTCCTCGCTCGCCTCGAGCACGTGAGCCGGTCGTCCTGGCTCGTCCTGCAGAGCGCTCGCCCGGTCGCCGCGGCGGGCGACGTGCTCACGCTCGCGTTCACGAATCAGCGGGACCTCGCCACCTTCAAGGAGCGCACCCCGCAGGGCGGCGGGGTCAGCGAGGATCTGCGCGGCATCATCCTCGAGGTGCTCGGCGTCCGTGTGAAGTACCTCGCGCGGCACGACGGCGGCGCCGCGGGCGGCCCCGGTGGTGGCGGTTCCGGTGGTCCCGGCTCCGGCCGGCCCGACGGCAGCGGCCCGCAGCAGGGCGCTGCCCCGCAGCAGGGCGCTGCCCCGCAGCAGGGCGCTGCCCCGCAGCAGGGCGCTGCCCCGCAGCAGGGCGCTGCCCCGCAGCAGAGCTCTGCCCCACGGCGGGAGCAGGCTCCGCAGCGGAGCGCACCCGCCGTCGATCGGCCATCCCGCGCCGCCGGCCCCGCGAACGCGGCCGGCGGCGCGCCCGTCGCCGCGGCGGCACCCGTCACCGAGTGGGCGGTCGCCGCCATCCCCGGCGGCGTCGTCGGCACCCTGGCCGTCGACGACGACCCCGAGGAGGCCGCGGTGCCCGTCGACGCACGCGTGGCGGCCCCGGCGCCCGACGGTGGGGTGGTGGCGCCCGCGCCGCTCACCGCCGACGAGGACGACGCGGACCCGGGCGACGTCCCTCCGGAGCCCGCGGAGGCGATCGCCCCGCATCCCGCTCCGCAGCCGCGCGTGCAGGCGCGCAGCGTCGGACCGGACGGCATCCAGCGCTACGGCGAGGCCGTCGTCCGGCAGGTGCTCGGCGCGACCTTCCTCCACGAGGAGCCCTACGAGCCGCCCACGCGGTTCGCCTGATCCTCTCCTCACCTCTTCCTCGTAAGGACACCACCCCGGTATGTACGACGGCATCGTCCAGGAGCTGATCGACGAGCTCGGTCGCCTCCCCGGCATCGGCCCGAAGTCCGCCCAGCGCATCGCGTTCCACATCCTGCAGACGCCGACCTTCGACGTGTCACGGCTCTCCGTGCTCCTGCGCGAGGTGCGCGAGCGGGTGAAGTTCTGCGAGATCTGCGGCAACGTCTCCGAGAGCGACACCTGCGGCATCTGCCGCGACCCGCGCCGCGACACCTCGCTCATCTGCGTCGTGGAGGACGCGAAGGACGTCGCCGCCATCGAGCGCACGCGCGAGTTCCGTGGCCGCTACCACGTGCTCGGCGGCGCCATCAGCCCCATCGCCGGGATCGGCCCCGACGACCTGCGCATCCAGCAGCTCATGACGCGACTGGCGGATGGCACGGTGCAGGAGGTCATCCTCGCCACCAACCCGAACCTCGAGGGCGAGGCCACCGCCGCCTACCTCAGCCGGCTGCTGACGGCGCTCGACATCGCGGTGTCGCGCCTGGCGTCGGGGCTCCCCGTCGGGGGCGACCTCGAGTACGCCGACGAGGTGACGCTCGGCCGCGCGTTCGAAGGGCGCCGCCGCCTGTAACGGGTATGTCCGCGGCAGCATGCGGGCTTCTCTAGGATTGACGGGTGGACGCGGTCGGCGTCCGCTCACCCCGCGAACGCATCGAGGAGCATCACGTGGCGCTGATCGTCCAGAAGTTCGGCGGCTCGTCCGTGGCCGACGCCGAGAGCATCAAGCGCGTCGCCAAACGCATCGCCGACACCCGCCGCGCCGGTCACGACGTCGTCGTGGCGGTGAGCGCGATGGGCGACACCACCGACGAGCTGCTCGACCTGGCCTCCCAGGTGGCGCCGATGCCCGCGCCGCGCGAGCTCGACATGCTGCTCTCCAGCGGAGAGCGCATCTCGATGGCCCTCCTGGCCATGGCCATCCACTCGATGGGGTACGAGGCGCGTTCGTTCACGGGCAGCCAGGCCGGCATGATCACGACCGCCGACCACGGTTCGGCGCGGATCGTCGACGTCACGCCCGTGCGCCTGCGCGCGGCGCTCGACGACGGCGCCGTGGTCATCGTCGCCGGCTTCCAGGGGTTCAATCGCGACACCAAGGACATCACCACGCTCGGCCGCGGCGGCTCGGACACGACCGCGGTCGCGCTCGCCGCCGCGCTCGACGCCGACGTGTGCGAGATCTACAGCGACGTCGACGGCATCTTCACCGCCGACCCGCGCGTGGTCCCGCTGGCCCGAAAGCTCGGGCACATCACGGCGGAGGAGATGCTCGAGCTCGCCGCCAACGGCGCGAAGGTGCTCTACATCCGCGCCGTCGAGTACGCCCGCCGCCACGGCGTGCTCATCCACGCCCGGTCGACCTTCACGTCGAACGAGGGCACCTATGTTCTGGGCGAGGGGATGAAGGCCCCCCGCGATGCCAAGGGAGAGACCATGTCGGACGACGCCATCGGAATGGAAGAGCCGGTCGTCGCCGGTGTCGCCATCGACCGCAGCCAGGCCAAGATCACGGTGCTCGGGGTTCCCGACGTCCCGGGCTCCGCCGCGGCGATCTTCACGCTCGTCGCGAAGACCGGCGCGAACATCGACATGATCGTGCAGAACGTGCAGTCGGCGAAGGCCGGCCGCACCGACATCTCCTTCACGCTGCCGAAGCAGTCCGCCGCCGACGTGGCGAAGGCGCTCACGGCCGCGCAGGACGAGGTCGGCTTCGAGAACCTCGTCTACGACGACCAGGTCGGCAAGCTCTCGGTGGTCGGCGCGGGCATGCGCACGCACGCCGGCGTCTCGCTGACCCTGTTCGAGGCGCTGAGCGGGGCGGGCATCAACATCGAGATGATCTCCACGAGCGAGATCCGCATCTCGGTCATCCTCCGCGACACCGAGCTCGACGAGGCCGCGCGCGTGGTGCACAGCGCCTACGGCCTCGACGGCGAGATCGAGGCGACCGTCTACGCGGGAACCGGCCGCTGACATCCTCTCGGCGAAGGCCCCGACCCTCCGCGGTCGGGGCCTTCGCCGTCTCCGCTGCGCACGGAGTGAGACATCGCATGACGGGCGGAGTCGGCAGGCGCCCGCAGCGCGGATTAGACTCGAGCAACCCGTCGCGCTTCCCCGAGGAACCTCATGACCCGCATCTCTGATTCAGGACTCTCCGTCGCCGTCGTCGGCGCCACCGGCCAGGTCGGCGCTGTGATGCGCGAGATTCTCGCGGAGCGCCGGTTCCCGATCCGCGAGCTGCGGCTGTTCGCGTCCGCGCGCTCGGCCGGGAAGACCATCGCGTTCGGCGGCGCCGACGTCATCGTGGAGGACGTCGAGACCGACGACCTCTCCGGCATCGACATCGCCCTGTTCTCCGCGGGCGGCTCCGCCTCCAAGCAGCACGCACCGCGCTTCGCCGCGGCCGGCGCGATCGTCATCGACAACTCCAGCGCCTGGCGCATGGACCCCGAGGTGCCGCTGGTCGTCAGCGAGGTCAACCCGCACGCCATCGACGACGCCCCCAAGGGCATCATCGCCAACCCGAACTGCACGACCATGGCCGCCATGCCCGTGCTGAAGCCGCTCGACGCGGAGGCCGGCCTCGAGCGCCTCATCGTCTCGACGTACCAGGCGGTCTCGGGCTCCGGCCTCGCCGGTGCGCAGGAGCTGCTCGGTCAGGTCGAGGGCGTGCTCGCGCAGGGCGACACCCTCCGCCTCGTGCGCGACGGCTCCGCCGTGAACTTCCCGGAGCCGGACACCTACGTCGCGCCCATCGCCTTCGACGTGCTGCCGTTCGCCGGCAACCTCGTCGACGACGGCCTCAACGAGACCGACGAGGAGAAGAAGCTCCGCAACGAGAGCCGCAAGATCCTCGAGCTGCCCGACCTGCGGGTGGCGGGCACCTGCGTCCGCGTGCCGGTCTTCACGGGCCACTCGCTCAGCATCAACGTCGAGTTCGCGCGCGAGCTCAGCCCCGAGCGCGCGCGCGAGGTGCTGGCGGATGCCCCGGGCGTGGTCCTCGAGGACGTCCCGACTCCGCTGCATGCCGCCGGCAAGGACCCGAGCTTCGTCGGACGCATCCGCGCCGACCAGTCCGCTCCCGAGGGCCGCGGGCTCGTGCTGTTCATCTCGAACGACAACCTCCGCAAGGGCGCCGCACTGAATGCGGTGCAGATCGCCGAGATCGTCGCGACGAAGCTCGGCGCGGTCGCCGCGCGCTGACGGGGCGCCGCCGGGCGGTTCGCCGTACGGTGAACTTCCGGGGTTCTTTCGGCCCCGGATGGTCCGGGGTGCCGGAAAGACGGGAATAGGATTGACGGGTGAGTGAAACCGTCGATGTCGTGCTGATCGGCGGCGGGATCATGTCCGCCACGCTCGGCACCCTCCTCAAGGAACTGCAGCCCGACTGGAAGATCGTCGCCTTCGAGCGCGATGGGGAGGTCGCGCAGGAGAGCTCCAACGCGTGGAACAACGCGGGCACCGGGCACTCCGCCCTGTGCGAGCTCAACTACATGCCCGATGCGTCGGATCCCTCTAAGGCGATCGCCATCAACGAGCAGTTCCAGCAGAGCCGACAGCTCTGGTCCGCGCTTGTGGAGAAGGGCATCCTCGACGAGCCCTCGACGTTCATCAGCACCACCCCGCACATGACGTTCGTGCGGGGCGAGAAGGACGTGGCCTACCTCAAGGCCCGTTACGAGACCCTCCGCGCGCAGCCGCTCTTCGAGGGCATCGAGTTCTCCGACGACTCCCGCGTCATCCACCAGTGGGCGCCGCTGCTCATGGAGAAGCGGCCCAAGGCCGACGAGCCCTTCGCCGCCACGCGCGTGCCCGCAGGCACCGACGTCGACTTCGGCTCGCTGACCCGTCAGCTCTTCGATCACCTCCGCGACGGCGGAGCGGAGGTGCTCCTCAACCACGAGGTGAAGAACCTCAAGAAGCAGAAGGACGGCACCTGGGAGGTCAGCTACCGCAACCGCGTGGGCAGGACGCCGGGCAAGATCTCCGCGCGCTTCGTCTTCGTCGGGGCCGGCGGCTGGGCCATCAAGCTCCTGCAGAAGGCCGGGATCCGCGAGATCCGCGGCTACGGCGTCTTCCCGATCGGCGGCCAGTTCCTCAAGACGAGCAACCCCGCCCTCGTGAAGAAGCACCAGGCCAAGGTCTACTCGCAGGCGGCCGTCGGCGCACCGCCGATGTCGGTGCCGCACCTCGACACCCGCATGGTCGACGGCGAGGGCTCGCTGATGTTCGGTCCGTTCGCGACGTTCAGCCCGAAGTTCCTCAAGAAGGGCTCCTGGCTCGACATCGTCTCGCAGGTGCGCCCGCACAACCTCGGCTCGATGCTCAAGGTCGGTGCGACGAATCTCGACCTCGTCAAGTACCTCGTCAGCGAGCTGCTGAAGAGCCGCGCGAAGAAGATCGACAGCCTGCGCGAGTTCGTGCCCACCGCGAAGGGCGAGGACTGGGAGCTCATCCAGGCCGGCCAGCGTGCGCAGGTCATGAAGGGCGGCAAGCTGCAGTTCGGCACCGAGGTGGTCTCGGCGGCGGATGGCTCGATCGCCGGTCTCCTGGGAGCGTCGCCGGGAGCATCGACGGGCGCGACCATCATGCTCGACGTGCTGAAGGCGTGCTTCCCCGACCGGATGCCCGCGTGGGAGCCGCAGCTCAAGCAGCTGATCCCCACCTACGGCGAGACGCTCAACATCGACCCCGAGAAGGCGCGCTCGGTGACGGATCGCACCGCCGAGGCGCTCCGCATCGCCGCGTGACGGCGGCGCCGGAGGCGGCCTCCGGCCCGCTCATCACGGTGGCCGCGATCGCCTTCCTGCGTGCGGATGGCCGGGTGCTGACCGTCCGCAAGCGCGGCACGTCGGCGTTCATGCTGCCCGGCGGCAAGCCGGAGAATGGCGAGAGCGCCGTCGAGACGGCCATCCGCGAGGTGCATGAGGAGCTGGGCATCCGCGTGGCCGCGACGCAGCTGAACCTGCTCGGCGCATTCGCCTCGCGCGCCGCCAATGAGGCCGGGCACGCCCTGCTGGCCACCGTGTTCACCTCGCGCGCCGCAGTGGCCCCGGTGGTGCAGGCGGAGATCGACGAGGCGCGCTGGGTGCTGCCCGCGGCGGCCATCGACGACGCGACCGAGGCGCCCCTCAACCGCGAGCACGTGTTCCCGCTTCTCGCGGGCCGCTGAGCCGACGCGGACTACACTCTTCCGGTGGCCAAACTCTACTTCCGCTACGGCGCGATGAACTCGGGGAAGTCCACGGCGCTCCTCCAGGCCGCCTACAACTACGAGGAGCGGGGGCAGGCGGTGCTGCTCGCGAAGCCCGCCATCGACACCAAGGGCGCCGATCAGGTGGCGTCGCGCCTCGGCATGACCCGGCAGGTCGACTTCCTCATCGGCGCGGGCGACGACGCGGGGGAGCTCTTCGCCCGGCACCGCGAGAACGTGCGGCGCTCCGCCGCGGATGCGCTCATCCCGGGCGGCCGGGCGACGGACGTCGCCTGCCTCCTCATCGACGAGGCGCAGTTCCTCACGCCCGCGCAGGTCGACGAGGTGTTCCGCATCGCCGTGCTCGAGGACGTGCCCGTGATGGCCTACGGGATCCGCACCGACTTCCGCACGCAGGCGTTCCCCGGCTCCCGCCGCCTCCTCGAGATCGCGCACGCGCTCGAGGAGCTGAAGACGATCTGCCGGTGCGGCAGGAAGGCGCTCTTCAACGGCCGGCGGATCGCAGGGCGCTTCGTCTTCGACGGCGACCAGGTGGCGATCGACGCGGAGGGCGCCCCCGTGCGCGACGAGCACTTTGTGACCTATGAGTCGCTGTGCGGCGTCTGCTATCTCGAGGAGTCCGGGGGAGTGCTCACGCCCGGGTGAGCATGTTGACGTCAACATGACGTGCGGCCTACGCTGAGGGCATGCGAGTTCTCCTTGCCGGCGGAGCCGGATACATCGGTGCGCACACCGCGGTGGCGCTTCTCGAGGCCGGCCACGAGGTCGTGCTGCTCGACAACCTCGACAACACCAGCGACGTGGTGGCCGAGCGGCTGCAGCAGATCACGGGCACGCCGGTGACGCTGGTGGTCGGCGACGCGGCCGACGACGAGGTGGTGGAGGGCGCGTTCGCCGCGCACGGGCCCTTCGAGGCCATCATCCACTTCGCAGCCCACAAGGCCGTCGGGGAGTCGACGCAGAAGCCGCTGCAGTACTACGCGAACAACCTCGACTCCACGTTCGCGCTCCTGCGGGTGGGGCTCGCGCACGGCATCCGCTCGTTCGTGTTCTCCTCGACCGGGACGGTCTACTCCAACCCCGCCGACCTGCCGTTCGCCGAGAGCGCCACGCGCGACCTCGTCGAGCTGTCGAACCCGTACTCGAAGAGCAAGCTCATCAACGAGGTCATCCTCGCCGACGTGCAGCGGGTGAACCCCGAGCTCAACGTGACGCTGCTGCGCTACTTCAACCCGGTCGGAGCGCACGAGTCCGGCCTGATCGGCGAGGACCCGCAGGGCATCCCCAACAACCTCATGCCCTTCGTCGCGCGCGTCGCGGTGGGCTCGCTCCCGGAGATCAACGTCTTCGGCGACGACTACGACACCCCGGACGGCACGGGCCTGCGCGACTACATCCACGTCGTCGACCTCGCTGAGGGTCACGTCGCGGCGCTCGAGAAGGCCGAGCCCGGCCTGAAGAGCTACAACCTCGGCACCGGCCGCCCCGTCAGCGTGCTCGAGCTCATCGCATCGTTCGAGAAGGCCGTCGGGCGCGAGCTGCCGAAGGTCGTCGCGCCCCGCCGCCCTGGCGACCTCGCCGCGACCTACTGCGACCCCTCGCAGGCCGAGCGCGAGCTGGGCTGGAAGGCGCGGTTCGGCATCGACGACATGACGACGAGCGTGTGGGCGTGGCAGCAGAAGAACCCGCGCGGCTACGCCGGCTGACGGCCCCGCAGACAGCAGAACGGCTCCCGGAGATCCTCCGGGAGCCGTTCTGCTGTTCCGTCGCGTCAGGCGCGTGCGGGGAGGGTGGGGATGAGCTCCTCGAGCTTGGCTGCGGTGTCCTCCCAGCCGGTCACGGAGACGCAGGAGACGCCCATGGCGAGGACGGGGTAGTCGTTGCCGTCGGCGTCGAGGCGGTCGCCGTAGAAGAGCATGTCATCGAGGTCGATGCCGGTCTCCTCCGACAGCTGCCGCATGCCGTAGGCCTTGTCGATGCCCTTCCGGGTGATGTCGACGGAGGTGGAGCCGCCGGAGCGGACCTCGAGGTCGGGCACGCGGGCGGCGACGGCGTCGCGGAGGGCGGACTTCTTCTCGCTGGTCGGGTCCCACGCCTTCTTGATGTCGACGGGGGCTGCCTGGCCGAGGGCGGAGAAGGTGATCTGCGAGCCGCGGTCTTCGAGGATGGGCCCCCAGGTCTCGGACTCCCAGTAGCCCAGGCGCCTGGCCTCCTCCTCGACGGCGGCGAGGGCGCGGTGCTTCTCGTCGTCGGTCAGCTCGCGGGCGTACACGGGGGTGAAGTCGCCGCCCTCGTGCCGGAAGTACTGCGTGCCGCAGGTGGGCAGCAGGTGGATGTGCGCGACCGCGTCGGAGGCGGGCAGGCGGTCGACGACCTGGTTCCGGAACTGCTGGATCTGCCCGCCGGAGATCACGGCGACCTCGACGCGCTCGGCGAGGGCGATGAGCAGCTCCCCGATGCGCGGCTCGATGGGCGACTTCGAGGGGGCGAGGGTGTCGTCGAGATCGAAGGCGACGAGGCGGGGGATGGCAGGCATGACTCTCCGGATGGCGGAAGGGCGCGAACCGCACCAGCCTACGCGACGCGCATGGGCCATCCCGGGGAGCCGGCGGGAACGAGAAGAGGGACCCGCTCTCGCGGGTCCCTCTTCTCGTTCTGGTCGGGGTGACAGGATTTGAACCTGCGGCCTCGTCGTCCCGAACGACGCGCGCTACCAAGCTGCGCCACACCCCGTGGCAACCCGTCTACTCTACCCGATCCCGAGCCGTCCGCCGAATCGGCGTGTCCCCGGGAGCGCCGCGGTCACCGGCTGCGCGGCGCCAGCGTGAGGAGCGAGACCTCGGGCGGGCACGCGAAGCGCACGGGGGAGTAGATGGAGTGGCCGAGGCCGGCACTGACGTTGAGCGGCACGGTGCGGCCGTCGTGCGTCCATGTGGAGAGCCCGCGGGCCTGCCGGGTGGGGAGGTCGCAGTTCGACACGAGAGCGCCGTAGAACGGCACCCGCACCTGGCCGCCGTGCGTGTGGCCGGCGAGGATGACATCCGCTCCGACGTCGGCGAAGCGGTTCAGCACGCGCTGGTACGGCGCGTGGGTGACGCCGAGCGTGAGCGGCGCCTGCGGCAGGGCCGCCACGAGGCCGGGGAGGCCGTCGAGGTCGTCGAGCCGATGGTGCGCGTCGTTCACGCCGAACACGTTGACGGGCGTGCCGTGGATCTCGACGGTGCCGGCGGCGTTGTTCAAGCCGGTCCAGCCGAGCTCGTCGGCGAAGAACGTGTCGAGGGCGTCGGTGTCGAGCGGGGGTGCGGACTGGCGGCGCTTCGAGGGCCCGGTGATGTACCGCAGCGGATTGCGGGGAGACGGCTCGTACAGGTCGTTCGATCCGTGCACGAAGACGCCCGGCACGCCGCGGAAGGGCGCGAAGGCGCGGCGGATGCCGTCGAGGCCCTCGGGGTGCCCGAGGTTGTCGCCCGTGTTGACGACGAGGTCGGGACGCAGCGACGCGAGCCGCGCCATCCACTCCTGCTTGCCGCGCTGCCACGGCGCCATGTGGGCGTCGGAGACGTGCAGGATGCGGATCGGGTCCGCCCCCGGCTGCAGCACGCGCACCGTGTGGTGGCGGACCGTGTAGAGGTGCCGCTCGATGCCGATGCCCCAGACGGCGGCCGCGGCCCCGGCGCCCGCGAGGGCGCCGAGGGTCGCAAAACCGGCCCGTGCTGCCGGCATCAGTCGTCGTCCTTGCTCTTGTCGTCCTTCTTGTCGCCGCCCTTGTCGTCGCCGCACGACTTCGCCGCGTAGTTCACGCGGATGGTCGTGTCGGGCGACGCGACCGCGCCGGCTTCGGGGTCGGTCGAGGTGGCCTTGCCGTCGCCCGCATTCGGCTGCTTCTCGCAGCTGCCGCGCTCGACGTTGGAGAAGCCGGCGCCGGTGATCGCGGCGAACGCGGCCTTCATCGACATCCCCGACACGTCGGGCACGGCCGAGGCCTTGCCGTCGCTCGGGAAGATCGTGACGTTGGCGCCGCCGGCGGCCTGGCCCGCACCCGGGTCCTGACGCTGGATGGTGCCCTTCGGCTGGTCGCCCGAGACGGTGTCGCCGACGGTCACGCCGAAGCCCTTGCCGCGCAGGACATTGGTCGCCTCCTCGACGGACATGCCGGTGACGTCGGGCAGGTCCACGAGGATCCGGCGCGTGAGGTTCGAGTCGGGCGTCGGGAACGGTGCGCCGGGGTAGTGCTGGTTCGCAGCGGCCTGGATGGGGCGAGCCAGCTCGTAGCGCACGTCGTTGCCGAGGATCCCGTTGCTCCAGACGCGACGGAGGTCCGTCGTGCCCCGGGTGTTGCCCACCCACACCGCGGTGGTGGCGGCGGTCGAGGACTCGATCATCATGGTCGAGATGTTCTCGTGCGTGCCGGTCTTGCCGATGAGCTCGGTGCCGTCGCCCGGGTTCGCCCGCGAGCCGGTGCCGCCGCCGGCCATGACGGTCTTCAGCGCCGCGGCGGCGGTGGCCGCGATGTTCGGCTCGATGACGGGCTCGCAGCCCGTCTCGGGAACCTGCACCTCCTCGCCCTTCACATCGGTGATGTGATCGATGGCGTGGGGCGTGCAGCGCACGCCGTTGTTGGCGATGGTCGCGTAGGCCGACGCCATCGAGAGGGGGGCGATGGCCTTCGAGCCGAGCACATCGTAGAGAGCCGGCGTCTCGGTCACCGCGCCGCCGTTGCCGAGTCGGACGCCGAAGCGCTCCGCGACGCGGTTGATCTCGCACACGTCCAGCTGCTCGGCCATCGCGAGGAAGCCGGAGTTCAGCGAGTCGCGCGTGAAGTTGGAGATCGTGCCGGTGTAGCCGCCGCTGTTGCCGAAGTTGCCGATCTTCGTGCTGTTGGACTGCGGGGCGCCGTCGCACTTCCACTGGAAGACGCGGTTGTTCCCGTTCAGCACCTCGTTGATCGACCGGCCGTTCTCGAGCCAGTCGATCAGGGTGAAGAGCTTGTACGTGGAGCCGACCGCGAAGCCGTTGGACGAGCCGTGCGCGTAGTCGGCGGCGTAGACGAGCGAGGAGTACCCGGGCTGGGTCGTGACGACCTTCTCGTCCTCGGAGAAGTGGGTGTTCTGCGCCATCGCGAGGATCTTGCCCGTGCCGGGTTCGACGGTCACCGCCGCGGCGCCGAACTCGATGCCGTCGATATGCGAGGCGGCCGTGGCCTTCATCGCGTTCTCGGCGGGCATCTGGATGTTGAAGTCGAGCGTCGTGTAGACGTCGAGGCCGCCGCGACGCAGGGTCTCCCAGCGGTCCGCCTTCTCCTTGCCGAAGGCCGGGTCGTTGAGGATCGTCTCCTGCACGTACTTGCAGAAGTAGGCCGAGCCGCCGGCGGCCTCGCAGCCGGTCTCCCGCGGGTTGATCTTCGGCTCGATGGCCTCCGCGATCGCCTCGTCGTGCTGCTCCTGCGTGATCTTGCCGTCTTCGAGGAGCCGCCCGAGGACGTAGTCGCGGCGCTGCTTCGTCGAGGCGTAGCCGTCCTCGGCGCCGTTGTGGGCGACGCCCTCGCCATCCGTGTACGAGCCGTCCGGCAGATCGACGCGGTAGCGGTTCGGGTTCTGCACCATGCCGGCGAGTGTCGCGGCCTGGTTGAGCGTCAGCTTCGCGGCGGTGGTGCTGAAGTAGTACTGCGCTGCCGCCTCGATGCCGTAGGTCGAGCCGCCGAAGTTGGCGATATTGAGGTACCCGATGAGGATCTCGTCCTTCGAGTACTCCTGCTCGATGGAGATCGCGTACCGCATCTCCTGGAGCTTGCGCTCGTAGCCCTCCGCGCCATCCGCCTCGGTCGCCTCGTAGTAGCAGGCCTGCTGCTCCTCGGAGCCGAACGGGGCCTCCTGCTCGCACTTCTGGATGAGCACGTTCTTGACGTACTGCTGGCTGATCGACGAGCCGCCCTGCCCGTTCGACCCGCTCTGCAGGTTGCTGAGGAGCGCGCGCGTGGTGCCGATGAGGTCGACGCCGCCGTGCTCGTAGTAGCGCGGGTCCTCGCTGGAGAGGATCGCGTCGTACATCGTCTGCGTGACGTCCTCGTACTCGAGGGGGATGCGGTTCTGGTCGTAGAACGACGTGAGGGCGAAGTCCTTGCCGTCCAGACCCTTCGCGTAGATCGTGGTCGGCAGCATGGGCGTATCCACCTCGAGATACGCGGGAAGCTTGTCGAACATCGTGATCGCGCTGGACGCGGCAGAGCCGGCGACGGCGATCGCGGGGGTGACGGTGGCGGTGACGAGGACACCGGCGATGGCGCTCAGGCCGACGAGGCCGAGCATCCCGCCGAGCACACCGCTCGCAGTCTTTTTCACTCCGGGCATAGGCTGATCGTAGGGGAGTTCCCTGAGCATCCCGCCGTTCGCGGCGCTCTCGCGCCGCATTCCCAGTGCCGTCTCGGCCTCGACGACAGGAGTTCCATGACCACGTGGGAGTACCTCACCACGCCGCTTCTCATCCACAACACCGCGGCCATCCTCAACAACTGGGGCAAGCAGGGCTGGGAGCTCGTGCAGGTCGTCCAGGGCCCCGAGGGCGGTCTGGTCGCCTACCTCAAGCGCCCGCTCACCGAGGCGGGGCCGTCGAACACCGGCCTCGGCGCCGCCGCCGATGCCGCCCGCCAGTTCGAGGGCGGCGCGCAGTGACGGTCTCCGCGCGCCTGGCCGAGCTCGGCATCGAGCTGCCGGCCGTCGTCGCGCCGGTCGCGGCCTACATTCCGGCCAAGGTGCACGGCGACGTCGTGCAGACCTCGGGTCAGCTCCCGATGGTGGCCGGCGCCCTGCCGCAGACCGGAAAGGTCGGCGCGGGCGTCTCCGCGGAGGACGCGAAGGGCCTCGCCCGCACCTGCGCGCTGAACGCGCTCGCCGCCGCCGCCGACGCCGTGGGCGGCGTCGACCGGCTCACGGGTGTGCTGAAGGTCACCGGCTTCGTCGCCTCCGACCCGGCGTTCACCGGGCAGCCCGGTGTCATCAACGGCACGAGCGAGGTGCTCGGCGAGATCTTCGGCGAGGCCGGGCGCCACTCCCGCTCGGCGGTCGGCGTGCCCGTGCTGCCGCTCGACTCGCCCGTCGAGGTCGAGGTGGCCTTCCTCTTCGAGTGAGCCATGACGTGAACGGGCCGGGCATTCCGCAGAATGCCCGGCCCGTTTCGTCTCACGTCGCCCGCTCGACGTCCGAAGACGTCAGCGCACCTGCGCGGAGATGACGCTCATCACGGCGGTGTCGGCGAGGGTCTGCGTGTCGCCGACCTCGCGGCCCTCGGCGACGTCGCGCAGCAGGCGCCGCATGATCTTGCCGGAGCGGGTCTTCGGGAGCTCGCCCACGATGTAGACGTCGCGCGGGCGCGCGATCGGACCGATCTGCTCGCCGACCCATGCGCGCAGCTGGTTGGCGAGGCCATCCGGGCCGTGCTGCGTGAGGTAGCTCTCCTTGAGGATGACGAAGGCGACCACCGCCTGGCCCGTCGTCTCATCCGAGGCCCCGACGACGGCCGCCTCCGCCGTCGCCTCGTGCGCGACGAGCGACGATTCGATCTCCGCCGTCGAGAGACGGTGCCCGGAGACGTTCATGACGTCGTCGACGCGGCCCAGCAGCCAGACGTCGCCGTCCTCGTCCAGGCGCGCGCCATCCCCGGCGAAGTAGTAGCCGTGGCTCTCGAACTTCTCCCAGTACGTCTCGCGGTAGCGCTCGGGGTCGCCCCAGATGCCGCGCAGCATGCTCGGCCAGGGCTCCGTGACGACGAGCAGGCCGCCGTTGCCGTTGCCGACGTGCTCGGCCTTCTCGTCGACGACGTCGATGGAGATGCCGGGAAGCGGCACCTGCGCGCTGCCGGGCTTCGTCTCGGTGACGCCCGGCAGCGCCGACACCATGATCGCGCCGGTTTCCGTCTGCCACCACGTGTCGACGATGGGGGTCTTCCCGCCCCCGATGACATCGCGGTACCAGACCCAGGCCTCGGGGTTGATGGGCTCGCCGACCGACCCCAGCACGCGCAGGCTCGACAGATCGCGCTGCTGCGGGATGACGCGGCCCTGCTTCATGAATCCGCGGATGGCGGTGGGCGCGGTGTAGAGGATGGTCACGCCGTACTTCTCGACGATGTCCCACCAGCGGCCGGGCTTCGGGAACTCGGGCGTCCCCTCGTAGAGCACCTGGGTGGCGCCGTTGGCGAGCGGGCCGTACGTCACGTACGTGTGCCCGGTCACCCACCCGATGTCAGCGGTGCACCAGTAGACGTCGGTCTCGGGGTGGAGGTCGAACACGTTCCGGTGGGTGTAGGCGGCCTGCGTGAGGTAGCCGCCCGAGGTGTGGAGGATGCCCTTCGGCTTCCCGGTGGTGCCGGACGTGTAGAGGATGTAGAGCGGGTTCTCCGCGGGGAACGCCTGCGCGACGTGGTCGGCGGGGGCGGCGGAGACGGCCTCGTGCCACCAGAGGTCCCGGCCCTCGGTCCACTCCACGTCGTTCTCGCCGCGGCGCACGACGAGCACGTGCTCGACGGTGAGCTGCGCGCCGTCGCCGCGGTCGGCGAGCGCCTGGTCGACGGCCGGCTTGAGCGCCGAGACCTTGCCCTTGCGGTAGCCGCCGTCGGCGGTGATGACGAGCTTCGCGCCGGCGTCGTCGATGCGCGAGCGCAGGCTGTCGGCGCTGAAGCCGCCGAAGACGACGGAGTGGATGGCGCCGACGCGGGCGACGGCGAGCATCGAGGCGATCGCCTCGGGGATCATCGGCAGGTAGATCGCCACCCGGTCGCCGGCCTCGATGCCGAGGTCGGTGAGCACGTTCGCGAGGCGCTTGACCTCGTCGGTGAGCTCCGCGTAGGTGACGCGGCGGCTGTCGCCCGGCTCGCCCTCCCACAGCAGCGCCACCCGGTCGCCGTTCCCGGCCTCCACGTGCCGATCGAGGCAGTTGTAGGCGACGTTGAGCTCGCCGTCTGCGAACCACTTGGCGAACGGCGGCGTCGACCAGTCGAGCACCTGCGTGAACGGCTTCTCCCAGTGCAGCAGCTCTTGCGCCTGCTCGCCCCAGAACCCCTCCCGGTCTGCCTTCGCGCGCTCGTACAGGTCGGCGCCGGCCACCGCCTGCGCGGCGAACTCGGGGGATGGCGCGAAGCGCCGGCTCTCGGTGAACAGGTGGTCGATCTGGCTGGACATTCGATCGCTCCTTCGCGGACAGTCTCTCGGGCCGCGACGACGCGGCGACGGCGATCACGCCGTTCCCCCGAATGTACGTCGGGCGGCAGGTGGTCGGTACCGCCGAAAGTCGGGGGCTCGTCGTGTGCCCAGGCGGCGTGTCCCCGCGCGGTTCTCCACGGATGGCCGCAGCGGCCGTTCTCGAGACGCCGGTCTCCGTAGCGTCGGAGCATGGCCGTCCCCTTCATCGTCCAGCCGCGCGGACGCCCCCGCCGCGCCGCGGACGGGCGTGCGGAGAGCCCGCACCGGGACGACCAGGCGGCGCGAGCGGACCTCGGTCCGCTCGCGCCGTACCTCGCCGACGGCGGGGTCACCGATCTCTTCGTCAACGGCACGGCGGGACTGTTCGTCGACCGGGGGTCCGGTCCGGAGCGGGAGGCGAGCTGGCGTGCCTCCGAGCGCGAGGTGCGCGATCTCGCGACCGCGCTCATCGCCCGAGGCGGGCGGCACATCGACGAGGCGACTCCGTGCGTGGACGTGCGCCTCACCGGCGGTCTGCGCGTCCACGCGGTGCTGCCGCCGGTGAGCTCCGGCGGCACGGCGCTGTCCATCCGCATCCCTCGGCTCGCCCACGCCGACCTCGCCGGCCTCTGCCGCGGCGGCACCTTCGCCGCGGAGGTGCGGGACTGGCTGATCGAGGTCGTCCGCGCGCGGCGGAACGTGCTGGTGACCGGGGCCGCGGGCACGGGGAAGACCACGCTGCTCGCCGCCATGCTCTCGCACGCACCGGCCAACGAGCGCATCGTCACGATCGAGGATGTCGCCGAGCTCCGCATCGCGCATCCCCATCACATCGCCCTCGAGGTCCGGCAGCCGAATCTCGAGGGCGTCGGGGAGATCGGCCTCGCGCGGCTCGTCCGCGAATCCCTGCGGATGCGACCCGACCGCATCGTCGTGGGCGAGTGCCGAGGGGAGGAGGTGCGCGAGCTCCTCACCGCGCTCAACACCGGACACGACGGCGGCGCGGGAACGCTGCACGCCTCCGGTCTCGACGACGTGCCCGCCCGGCTGGAGGCGCTCGGCGCGCTCGCCGGCATGGACGACCACGCGGTCGCGCGGCAGGTGGAGAGCGCGATCGCGTTCGTCCTGCACCTCAAGCGCGATCGCGCGGGGCAGCGCCGCCTCGCCAGGGTCGGGCGCTTCCGCGAGTCGGGCCAGCGCCTCGGCATCGAGGAGGTGGAGCCGTGGCGCTGAAGCGCGGTGAGGATCGCACGGCCGCGGTGGCGGAGACCGTGCTGCGGCTGGCCGTGCTGCTGCAGGCCGGGGCGGCGCCGGCCTCGGCCTGGCGACACCTCGGGGAGGCCGGAGATCGAGACGCGGAGGCGATCGTCGCGCGGGCGGCGAGCGGCGTGCCCCTCGTCGAGGCGATCGAGGCCCAGGCGACCGAGGGGAGGAGCCCTGCGCAGACGCGACTGGCGACCGCGTGGCGCGACGTGGCGGCGGCCTGGGAGGTGTCGATCGCGGTCGGTGCGCCGCTGGCCGAAAGTCTGCGCGCCATGGCGGGCGCGCTGCGCGACGCGCAGGAGAGCGGAGACGACGTGCGGGTCGCCCTCGCCGAGCCCGCCGGCACGGCGCGCCTCATGGGATGGCTGCCGCTCTTCGGCCTGCTCATCGGGGGTGCGCTCGGCTTCGACACGCTCGGCGTGCTCTTCGGCGACCCGATCGGGCTCGTCTGCCTGGGCGCGGGAGCTTCGCTTCTCATCCTCGCCCGCGTCTGGACGGCGCGGCTGGTGCGAGCGGCCCAGCCGCCGCCCGGCACGCCGGGCATGACAGCCGAGCTCGTCGCCATCGGCCTCGCCGGCGGCGTCTCCGTGGAGCGCGCCCGGCGTCTCGTCGATGAGGCGCCGGGCGGCCCGCGCGGAGATGACGGGACCGCCCCGGTGCTGGCGCTGTCCCGCTCGGCGGGCGTGCCCGCCGTCGAGCTGCTGCGCGCGTCGGCCGCGCACGATCGACATGACGCGCGAGTGCGCGGGCGGATGCGCGCCGCGCGGCTCGGGTCGCGGCTGCTGCTGCCCCTCGGCGTCTGCACGCTCCCCGCGTTCCTGTGCCTGGGCGTCGCGCCCATGATGCTCAGCGTCCTCCGCTCGACGCCGCTACCCGTCCTCGGCGGCTGAAACCCCCTCCACCCGGAGAACCCCACAGAGAGAAGGAGCATATGACCGAGAGAACTGGAACTCCGTCGCGGCTCGTCGCGCTGCTCGACGACGACACCGGAGCGTCGACCGCGGAGTACGCGATCGTCACGATGGCCGCCGTCGCATTCGCCGGCATGCTGGTGATGATCATGCGGTCGGGGGAGGTGCAGCAGATCCTCACCGATCTCGTGCGCCGCGCCCTCACGGTGCCCTGATGCCGAGGGCGGTGCGACGGCGGCTTCCCCTGCTCGACGACCGCGGCGCGGTCGCAGCGGAGCTCGCCGTCGCACTGCCTGCCGTCCTCCTCGTCGTCGCGCTCGGAATCGCCGGTCTCGGCGCGAGCGCGCGGCAGGTGCAGCTGCAGGATGCGGCCGCCGACGCGGCGCGCCTCCTCGCCCGAGGGGAGGGTCACGGCAGGGCGGCCGGAGTCGCCGCCGCCGTGGACGGCGCGCTGTCCGTGGCGCACGAGGGCGACCTCGTCTGCGCCACCGTCGCCGCGACGGTGCGGCTGGGCGGTGCCGCACTCCCGCTCTCGGCGTCCAGCTGCGCGCTCGCGGGAGGGGTGTGATGGCCGGGTCCGCGATCGGAGCGGGCGTCATCGCCGTCGCCGGACTGCTCGTGCTGGGGCTCTCGGCCGCGGGCGGCGCCGCGGCCGAGAGCCAGCGCCTCGCGGGCACGGCCGACGCCGCCGCGCTCACCGCGGCCGACGGCCTGAGCGGTGCCGTGCCCGGAGACGCCTGCGGGCTCGCCGCCGCGGTCGCCGCGTCCGCGAGGGCGGAGGTGGCGTCCTGTAGCGTGGACGGTCTCATCGCAACGGTCTCCGTCCGCTCCGGATTCGGCGGATTCACCGTGGTGGCCGCCGCCCGAGCCGGGCCGCCGCCGTCGTGAGCAGCGACCCTCTCCTCTGAGAGCCGCGTCGGTGCGCGCTGTGTATGGTGTGCTTCGAGGAAAGGACGCCCCTTGGCATCAGGCAAGACGGCAGCGGGCAAGGCCCCGGCCGGCAAGACTCTCGTCATCGTCGAGTCTCCGACGAAGATGCGCTCTATTCAGGGCTATCTCGGCGACGGATACGAGGTGCTGAGCTCGGTGGGGCATATCCGCGACCTCGCCGACAAGCGCGACATCCCCGAGAAGGATCGCGAGGCGTACGGCAAGTACTCGATCGACATCGAGCACGGCTTTGAGCCGTACTACGTGGTGAGCGACCGCAAGACGAAGACCGTCTCCGAGCTCAAGCGCGCGGTGAAGGAGGCCTCCGAGCTCCTGCTCGCCACCGATGAGGACCGTGAGGGCGAGGCCATCGCCTGGCACCTCCTGGAGACGCTGAAGCCCAAGATCCCGGTGAAGCGCATGGTCTTCCACGAGATCACGCCCGACGCCATCCGCGCGGCGGTCGACAAGACGCGCGAGCTCGACCTCGCGCTCGTCGACGCCCAGGAGACCCGCCGCATCCTCGACCGCCTGTATGGGTGGGACGTCTCGCCCGTGCTGTGGCGCAAGATCGGCTCGGGCAGCTCCGGCAGCGCGTTGAGCGCCGGCCGCGTGCAGTCCGCCGCCACGCGCATGGTCGTCGACCGCGAGCGCGAGCGCATGGCTTTCGTCTCGGCCTCCTACTGGGGCATCGAGGCGACCGCCGCCCGCGACGCCGAGGCCTTCGCCGTGCGCCTCGTGCGGATGGACGGCTCGCCGTTGGCGACCGGCCGCGACTTCGACGACAAGGGCGAGCTCAAGCGCGCCGTCGTCGTGCTCGACGAGGACGCCGCCCGGAAGCTGTCGGCCGCCATCGACGCCGCCGGCTCCGGGCGCGTGACGAAGGTGGAGGCGAAGCCGGGCACGCGCCGCCCGTCCGCGCCGTTCACGACGTCGACCCTCCAGCAGGAGGCGGGGCGCAAGCTCGGCATGTCGGCGAAGATCACCATGTCGGTCGCGCAGAGCCTCTACGAGCGCGGCTACATCACCTACATGCGCACCGACTCGACGAACCTCAGCGCGCAGGCGATCAGCGCCGCGCGCGAGCAGGCCGTCGGCCTCTACGGCGAGCAGGCCGTGCCGCTGAAGCCCCGCTCCTACGCCTCGAAGAGCAAGAACGCGCAGGAGGCGCACGAGGCCATCCGCCCCTCGGGCGACCGCTTCCGCACCCCCGGCGAGGTCTCCGGCCAGCTGGGGCGCGATGAGCAGCGCATGTACGACCTCATCTGGAAGCGCACCATCGCGAGCCAGATGTCCGACGCGAAGTTCGAGACGACGACGGTCACGCTCGAGGCGGACGCCGACGGCGCCAAGGTCGAGTTCACGGCCTCGGGCACGGTGTACACCTTCAAGGGCTTCCTCGAGGCCTACGAGGAGGGCCGCGACGAGAAGCGCGGCGACGCCGACGAGGCCAAGGAGCAATCGCTCCCCAAGGTCGCCGAGGGCGACGTGCTCGCGCTGCGCGAGGCGAATGCGAAGGGCCACGAGACCACTCCGAAGCCCCGGTACACCGAGGCCAGCCTCGTGAAGGCGCTGGAGGAGCGCGGCATCGGCCGCCCCTCCACGTTCGCGAGCATCATCGGCGTCATCCTCGACCGCGGCTACGTCGTCAAGCGCGGCCAGGCGCTCGTCCCCACGTGGATCGCGTTCAGCGTGATCCGGCTGCTCGAGGACCACTTCGCCGAGCTCGTGGACTATGACTTCACCGCGGAGCTCGAGGACGACCTCGATGCGATCGCCCGCGGCGAGCAGCGTCGTGTGGACTGGCTGAAGTCCTTCTACTTCGGCGGCGAGGGGCATCCGGGCCTGCGCAACATCGTCGACAACCTCGGCGAGATCGACGCGCGGGCCATCAACTCGATGCCGATCACGGAGACCGCCACGCTGCGCGTGGGCAAGTACGGCCCGTACCTCGAGGTCGTCGACCCGGCGCACCCCGACGAGAAGCCGCGGATCGTCAACGTCCCCGAGGACCTCGCCCCCGACGAGCTCACGCCCGCGAAGGCGCAGGAGCTCATCGACGCCCCGGTCGTCAGCGACCGCGTGCTCGGCGAGAACCCCGAGAACGGCAAGATCGTCGTCGTGAAGGACGGCCGGTACGGCCCCTACGTGCAGGAGCAGGACCCGCCCTCTGCCGAGGACGCCGATCCCGCCACCGGCGAGGTCGTCGAGGAGGCGCCGAAGAAGCGCGGCGCGAAGAAGGCCGCGGCTCCCAAGCCCCGCACGGCGTCGCTGTTCAAGAGCATGACGCCGGAGTCGGTGGACCTCGACACCGCGCTGCGCCTGCTGTCGCTGCCGCGCGTGGTCGGCGCCGACCCGGAGACCGGCGACGAGATCACCGCGCAGAACGGCCGGTTCGGGCCGTACCTCAAGAAGGGCGCCGACTCGCGCTCGCTCGAGAGCGAGAGCCAGATCTTCGACATCACGCTCGAGCAGGCGCTGGAGCTGTACAAGCAGCCGAAGTACGGCGCGAAGCGCGCCTCGAGCGCCCTCAAGGAGTTCGACAACGACCCCGTCAGCGGCAAGCCGATCCGCGTGAAGGACGGTCGCTTCGGTCCGTATGTCACCGACGGCGAGACGAACGCGACGATCCCGCGAGGCGAGACGGTCGACGAGGTGGACTTCGAGCGCGCCAAGCAGCTGCTGGCCGACAAGCGCGCGAAGGGCCCTGTCAAGAAGCGGACGACCACGCGGAAGACCACGACCGCGCGCAAGCCGGCCGCGAAGAAGAAGTGACGGTGGCGCCGGGCCTCTGGGTCACCTTCGAGGGCGGCGACGGCGTCGGCAAGACGACGCAGGCGGCTCTGCTCCAGCAGTGGCTGGAGCAGAGCGGCCGCGCGGTCGTCCGCACCCGGGAGCCGGGCGGGAGCGAGGTGGGACAGCTCATCCGCGACATCGTCCTGCATCACCGCGGCGACATCGCCCCGCGGGCGGAGGCGCTCCTGTACGCCGCCGATCGCGCCCACCACGTGCAGACGGTCGTCCGGCCGGCGCTCGCACGCGGCGACGTCGTCATCCAGGACCGCTATCTGGACTCCTCGGTCGCCTACCAGGGCGCCGGCCGCGTGCTCGACGCGGCGGAGGTCCGAGGGCTGTCGCTCTGGGCCGCGGAGGGCGCGCTGCCCGACGTAACGGTGCTGCTCGACCTCGAACCCCGGGCCGCGCGCGCGCGACTGGACGCCGCGGACAAGCCGTTCGACCGCCTCGAGGCCGAGAAGGAGGACTTCCACCGACGGGTGCGGGAGGCCTTCCTGGCCCTGGCGGCGGCGGAGCCGGCGCGCTTCTTCGTCGTCGACGCGAGCCGGTCTGCCGAGGACCTCGCCCAGGCCATCCGCTCGCGCGTGGCCGAGCGGCTCTGAGACGCGACGTGCTGTCGGAGGCCCTCGTTAGGCTGGCGGTATGACCTCGCTCGCCGCACCCGCCCCGCCCTGGAGCGACGTGTGGGGGCAGGACCAGGCGGTCGAGATCCTGCAGACGGCCGCGTCCGGCACGGCCGCGCTCTCGCACGCCTGGCTCATCACGGGTCCTCCCGGCTCCGGGCGCTCGACCCTCGCCCGCGCCTTCGCCGCGGCGCTCATCGCGTCGGGGCCTGACGACACCGCGACGATGCGGCAGGTGCTCGCCGGCACGCATCCCGATCTCACGGCGCTGCGCACCGAGGGCGTCATCATCACGATCGCGCAGGCGCGCTCGCTCGTCGAGCGGTCGTACTTCTCGCCGTCCACCGGCCGGTACCGCGTCATCGTCGTCGAGGACGCGGATCGGATGAGCGAGCGCACGTCGAACGTGCTCCTCAAGGCGCTCGAGGAGCCGCCGCCGGAGACGATCTGGGTGCTCTGCGCGCCCAGCGACGCCGACCTGCTCCCGACCATCCGCTCGCGCGTGCGGCTGCTGCGGCTGCGCGAGCCCGAGGTGGCCGACGTCGCCGCCCTCATTCAGGCGCGCACGGGCGTGGATGCCGCGACCGCCGAGCAGGCGGCGCGTCATGCCCAGCGCCACATCGGCATGGCGCAGCGGCTCGCGACGGATCCCGCGTCGCGTCGTCGGCGCGACGAGACGCTGCGCGCGGTCCTGCGCGTGCGCGGCATCGGCGACGTCGTCGAGGTGGCCGGGGAGATCGTGCAGGCAGCGGGCGACGACGCGAAGGCGCTGACGGCCGAGCGCGACGAGGCCGAGCGCGCCTCCCTCCTGCGGACCGTCGGCGTGGTCGAAGGAGCGCGCATCCCGCCGGCGGTGCGCTCGCAGATCACCGCCCTGGAGGACGAGCAGCGCAAGCGCGCCACGCGCAGCCTCCGCGACGGCATCGACCGCGTGCTCACCGACCTGCAGTCGCTGTATCGCGACATCGTGCTCCTGCAGCTCGGCCGCGAGGAGGGGCTCATCAACCTCGAGCTCGTCGACGACCTGCGCGCGCTCGCGAGCGCCTGGAAGCCGCAGCGCACGCTCGTCGTGCTCGACCACATCGCCGAGACGCGCGACGCGCTCGAGCAGAACGTGCAGCCCACGCTCGCGCTCGAGAGCCTCCTCGTCACGATCGTCAGCGGAAGGAAGCCATGACCGCTCGCCACCCCCGGAGCACGCGGTTGACACGGCTTCCGGTCGCCGTCGCCGGGCTCGTCACCGCCGCGCTCGCGCTGTCGGGCTGCCTGTTCGCGGATCCCGACACGACCACGCAGGCCGCGCCCACCGCCGGCGCGGAACCCGTCGTCGAGGGGGTGCCCGACGAGCTGCTGCCGTTCTACGACCAGCGCCTCGAGTGGGCGGCCTGCGCCGAGGGCTTCCAGTGCACGACCGTCACCGCGCCGCTCGACTGGGACGACCCGGACGCAGGCGAGATCGACCTCGCCGTCATCCGCCAGCGCGCGCTCTCGGGCGAGGCCGAGGGGTCGCTGCTGACCAACCCCGGCGGGCCGGGCGCCAGCGGGGTGTCGTTCGTCCGCGACAGCATCGACTTCTCCATCGGCGACGCGCTGCAGGAGAGCTACGACGTCGTGGGCTGGGACCCGCGCGGCGTGGGGGAGTCGACGGCGGTCCGCTGCTTCGACGCTCCCGAGATGGACGCCTACCTCTACGACATCCCGGCGGGCGGGCGCGACTCCGCCGAGTGGGATGCCGACCTCGAGAAGCGCGCGGAGGCATTCGCCGACGCGTGCGAGGAGAACAGCGGCGGCATCCTGCCCTTCATCACCACCGAGCAGTCCGCGCACGACCTCGACCTCCTCCGCGCCGTCCTCGGCGAGAGCGAGCTGGACTACCTGGGCTTCTCCTATGGCACGTTCCTCGGCGCGACCTACGCGAAGGACTTCCCCGATCGAGTCGGCCGCCTCGTGCTGGATGGCGCGATCGACCCCGCCGCGTCCGGCGAGGAGGTGGGTGTGGCCCAGGCGATCGGCTTCGAGGCGGCGCTGAAGACGTACATGGGCGCTTGCGTCGCGGGCGACACCGGAGCGGCGTGCCCGTTCGCGGGAACCGCGGACGACGCGATGCAGGACCTCGGGGCGCTGCTCTCCGCGGTCGACGCCGCTCCGCTTCCCGCGCAGGACGGCCGCGAGCTCGGCGCCGACAGCCTGATGACCGCCATCATCGCGGCCCTCTACAACCAGGGGAACTGGCCCTACCTCACCGAGGCGCTCACGGGAGCGCTCGAGGGAGACCCCACCGCCGCGTTCTTCCTCGCCGACTTCTACAACGGGCGGGAGGGCGGGGAGTACTCCGACAACTCCACCGAGGCGTTCAACGCCTACAACTGCATGGACTATCCCGAGGATCCCGAGGAGGCGGTCGAGGAGACCGAGCGCCGCATCGCTGAGGAGGCGCCCACCATCGCCCCCTACTGGTCCGGCGCCTCGGTGTGCGAGCACTGGCCGTATCCGCCGACCGGCACGCGAGAAGAGATCGCGGCTCCGGGTGCTGCGCCCATCCTCGTCATCGGCACCACCGGAGACCCTGCGACCCCCTACGCGTGGGCCGAGGCGCTCGCCGGCCAGCTCGAATCGGGAGTCCTGCTCACCCACGAGGGAGAGGGGCACACCGCCTACAACGGCTCCAGCGACTGCGTGAACGAGGCGGTCGAGAGCTTCCTCGTGGCAGGCACGGTGCCGCAGGACGGCCTCGTCTGCTCCTGAGCAGCACGCGGTCGGCGGCGAAACGCCCGGATGGCCGCGCCGGTTCGCGACGCGCCCTCCGAACCGGTATGCTTGGTTCTCGTGCCGCTCGCGCGGTGCGAAATCGCCACCTTAGCTCAGTCGGCAGAGCGATTCACTCGTAATGAATAGGTCGTCGGTTCGATTCCGACAGGTGGCTCCGAAGAAGGCCCGGTCAGATGCACATCCGACCGGGCCTTTCGTGTGTCCGCCGGCCCCTCCTCCCTCGCGCCATGGCTCAGGTCCGCTCAGATGGCAAGGGGTTTCCCCGAGAACTGCGCGCTGTTTATCTGGGATCCGGAGGAACCCATGCAGCGCATCACGCTCACCGTCAATGACACGTCCCATCCCCTCGCACAGGGGCAGGACATCGAGACCATCCAGGCCGCCGCGGTCGAGGCCCTTCACAAGGGCGGGGAGGTCATCACCGTCACGCTCTACGGCAACCGCGAGCTGGCCATCCTTGTCTCACCCGGGGTCCCGCTCACCTTCGAGGTGGAGGAGGTGCCGGACGAACCGCGGGACGACGGCGATCTCACCAAGCCGTTCGAGCCCTACTCGGAGCTCGACGCGGGCTTCGCCGTCTAGCTGTAGTGCCCAGAGGGGAGGCGCCGGCCACGGCGGTGGCGGTGGGCGTCCCCTCGTCCGCCTGCGCCCGGGCGTCGAGCGCCCGTCGCGTAGGCTGGGATCCCCGGGAAGACGCGGCATCCGCGGACACGGGACGCCCGAGGAACGAGAGCCCCATGGACGCCAGCCACGTGATCGGCGCGATCACCGAGATCTTCTCGTGGATCGGCCTGGGCGCGACCATTCTGCTCGGTCTCGCGGCGATCGTCGCCCGGCTGGCCGACGGCACCTGGGTGCCCGTGCGCGCGTTCGTGCTCTCGGATGCTGAGCCTCCGGCCATCCGCTGGTTCTCGGCGGGGCACGAGGTGGGTCATGCGCCGCTCACGCCCGAGGTCCGACGGGCGGCGGGCGATGCCGACGAGGTCGACGTCTTCACCAACCCGCGGCGGCCTGGCTCCGTGCGCCTGCATCGGCACTCACCGCTGCCGCGTCTGCTGGGCTGGGGGGCGGTCGCGTTCGCCGCCCTCGGCATCGTGTCGAGCGTCACGCAGCTCGTGCTGGTCGCCCTCGGCTGACGGCGCTCAGGGGGTGGGACAGTGCAGCTCGCCCTCGACCAGGCGGTGCTCGGCCTTGAAGGCGCCGCAGCGGTGGCAGGGCGTGCCGCGCCCCTCGCCCACCTGGGCGGGGCCGGCGAGGCCGATGAGGGTGGTGTTGAACCACTGGTAGAAGCCGCCCGCTTCGCGGATGCGCGTGCGCAGGGGCTTCCGGTCGGCTGCTCGTCCCATGATCATTAGTGTACTAACAATCCCGGCGGTAGGATGGACGGGTGACCGATCCCGACGCCCTGCTGAAGCTGGACAACCAGCTCTGCTTCGCGATCGTGACCGCCGCCCGCAACGTCGTGTCGATCTACCGCCCCGTGCTGGAGCCGCTCGGACTCACTCATCCGCAGTACCTCGTCATGCTGGCGCTGTGGGAGGAGTCGCCGCGCACGCTCGGCGAGATCGCCACCGCCCTCGCGCTCGAGCCGGCCACGGCGTCGCCGCTCGTGAAGCGCCTGGAGCGACAGGGTCTGGTGCGTCGTGAGCGCAGCGCCCGCGATGAGCGGCGCCTGGAGATCGGCCTGACCGAGGACGGGGCCGCACTGCGAGAGCGGGCGCTGGCCGTGCCCGAGCAGATCATGGCGCGCGTGGGGCTGGACGTCGCGCAGCTGGCCGCGCTCCGCGACGCCCTCCGGCCGTTCGCGGGACATCTGGAGGCCTGACGCCTCGGGCGTCTACGCTCGGGGCATGACCCGAGCGCTTCTCATCGTCGACGTGCAGAACGACTTCACCGAGGGCGGTGCCCTCGGAGTGTCCGGCGGTCACGCGGTGGCCGAGGGCATCACCCGTCACCTCGCCGCGCATGCGGCGGACTACACCGCGATCATCGCCTCGAGGGACTGGCACGACGCCACCGGCGACAACGGCGGCCACTTCGCCCGCGGTGTCCCGGACTTCGTCGACACCTGGCCTGTGCACTGCGTGGCCGATACCACGGGGGCCGAGTACGATCCCGGGCTCGACACCGCGGCGATCACGCACCACGTGAAGAAGGGGCAGGGGCGAGCGGCGTACTCCATGTTCGAGGGCACGACGGATGGCGGCGGCACCGTCATGGACCTGCTCGCCGACCACGGGATCGAGTCGGTCGACATCGTCGGGATCGCGACCGATCACTGCGTGCGCGCCACCGCCCTCGATGCGCTCCGGTACGGGCAGCACGTGCGCGTGCTCTCCGACCTGGTCGCGGGGGTCGCCCCCGAGCCGTCCGAGGACTCCCTCGCCGAACTCGTCCGCGCGGGCGCGGAGGTCGTCTGAGTCATCCGGTCACCGGCTGACGCAGGATGGTCCGCCGGCGCTCCGCGGGGACGCGGCGGAAGTCGCTGAGGTAGATCTCGTGATGCACCCCGGTCATGCGCAGCCCCTGCTCGCGGATCGCCTCGCGGTGCATCCGCTCGAGGACCGGCCCCTCGTCGTCGAACGACCCCACGTGCAGCGTCTGCACGCAGCGGCCCTCCGCCAGCGAGATCCACCGCAGGGCATCGATCCGGGGCGGGCGCTTCGCCGCGGCCCGCGCGATCGCGCGCTCGACGGCATCCGCGTCCACGGGGTACGGCGTGTGGATGAGCAGCGTCCACTCCCACGCCGCCTTGTCCCGCGCCGTGGTGAAGACCGCGGGATCCTCGGCGTGCCAGAGCCCCTCGAGCGGCGGCACGACGATGTCGAGGCCGGTCTCGTCGCGCAGGGCGAACTTGAGCGCGTACGCGACGGGGTACAGCGTCTCGACTGCCGCCGTGAACGCCGGCGACGTGTTCGGATCGCCCCTGCCGTCGACGGCGAGGTACGCCATCTCGGGGACTGTCACGGTGCGGAAGATGCCCTGCCGAGCGCGGTACCCGTCGAACTCCCGACGCACGTCGAGCTTCTCGGCCATGCCGCCAGGGTAGAGGAGATCGGTCCTCGCTGGCGCCGCTGCCGCTCCGGCGTCAGAGGTACCTTCCGGCGAGCCGCAGCGCCGAGCGCGTGTAGCCGCCGCGGAAGAGGTGAGCATGCATGATGACGATCCCCAGCTGATGCAGCTCCACGCGCTCGCGCCATCCGGAGGCGAGGGGAGACGCCTCGTCGTAGCCGGCGCAGACCTCCGCCAGGTGCGGGAACCCGAACACCGCGAGCGTCGCGAGGTCGGTCTCGGCATGACCGCCGTGCGCGAGCGGGTCGATGAGGGCGGCTCCGGTCGGGCCCGCGTCGTACAGCACGTTGCCCGCCCACATGTCGCCGTGCACCCGTGCGACCGGATGGCCGGCTGCCGAGACGAGGGCCGGCTGCGGATGGTCGAGGGCGCCGTCTCGCAGGCGCTCGCAGAGCCGGTCGAAGACGCGCGCGTCGTCGGCGTCGATGACACCGTCCGCGCGCAGCCGGCGGGCGAACACCTCGACGCGATGCTCGGCGTAGAACGCCCCCCACGTCGAGGGAGCGGCGCTGCGGTCGAGGACGAGTGGCGTCCGCGAGCGTCCCATGGTGAGCGACCCTGGCCATCCGTCGGGCGGACAGCCCCACCAGTCGGCACCGGCGGCATGCGTGCGGGCGAGGGCCGCGCCGAAAGCGCGCGCCGCCGCGGCCGACGGCGCGACCTCGTCGATCGATTCCAGCACGAGCCGGTCGTCGTCGACGTCCACGACGTGTGCGATGCGCGCGCCGCCGTCGGCCGCCGCCAGCCACCGCAGCCCCGCGGCCTCGCCCCGGGGATCGTCGCCGGCGCGCCGCGGCTTGGTGAAGAGGCGATCGGCGGTCACGGCGCTCCTCTCGACGACCTGCTGCGACCCTAGCGCCTGCCGCCGCCGCCCCCTCTCCGCGAGGCCGATGACGCGCGCGGGCGCCGCCGATAGAATCCGCGTCATGGTCCGGCGTGCGCACGAGTACCGCGGTCTCACGCAGATGAGCCGACTGCGCCTCCTGCGCGCCGTGCAGCGGCAGCCGGGACGACTGGTGCAGGAGCTCGCCGAGGACACCGGCCTCCACGTCAACACCGTGCGCGACCATCTGCGCGTCCTCGAGGACGAGGGGCTCGTCGTCGCCCGCACCGTCCGCACCGGCGGAAGGGGCCGCCCGCCGGTGGTCTTCCACCCCGTCCGGGAGGCCGACGCGAGCCCGGCCGTCGAGGAGCGTCTCGAGCAGGCGCGCGAGCGCGGAAATCTGCTCCGTCGTCTCCAGCCGGAGCTCGACGTCACCGAGGACCTCGGCGAGGACGCAGTGCACCAGCTGGACGCGCTGTACGAGCACCTGGAGGATGCCGGCCTCCAGCCGCGCATCGATGAGCCGTCGCTCACGGTGGGCCTCGTGCCGTGCGCCTACCACGCCGCGGTCGCCGAGAACCAGTCGCTCGTGTGCTCGGTCCACGCCCGGCTCGTCCAGGACGTGCTGACGCAGGTGCCGGGGCCCGTGCGATTGCGGCGCGTCGACCCGTTCGTCACGCCCCACAGCTGCATGATCGCGCTCAGCATCTCCGGCAGGTCGCGCGAGACCGGCGGCGATCCGGACGCGGCGTCCTCCGCGGAATAAACACGGCCATCCCGCCCGCGGCGCGCGGCACGCGCGCGGCATGATCGTCGCGAAGGACTTCCGAGCCGCGAAGGGGATCATCATGGAGCTGTCCGCAGAGTCGAAGGCCGTCGTCGCCGCCACCGCCGGCGTCGTCGCCGAGCACGCCGAGGAGATCACCCGCGTCTTCTACCCGACGATGTTCGCCGACCACCCCGAGTTGCTGAACGTCTTCAACCGCGCGAACCAGGCGATCGGGGAGCAGCCGAAGGCGCTCGCCGCGTCGGTCGTCGCGTTCGCCGTGCAGCTCATCGACCCCGACGCCCCGGACTTCACTCCCGTGATGCAGCGGATCGCGCACAAGCACGTGTCCCTGGGCATCCGCGCCGCGGACTACCTCGTCGTGGGCCGCTACCTGCTGGGAGCGGTGAAGACGGTGCTCGGCGACGCGATCACGCCCGACGTCGCGGCCGCCTGGGACGAGGTGTACTGGCTCTTCGCCACGACGCTGATCGCCGAGGAGGCCCGCCTGTACGCGCTGGGTGGCACGAACCCCGACGAGCCGTGGCGGAAGTACCGGGTCGTCGAGCGGTTCGACGAGTCGGAGGAGGTCGTCTCGCTCCTCCTCGCGCCCGTCGAGGGCATCGTGCCCTCGCACCACACGGGTCAGTACGTCGCGATCGCCGTCGACCTGCCGGATGGCACGCGTCAGCCGCGGCAGTACACGATCTCCTCCGGCCCCCGCGGCGACTCGCTGCGCGTGACGATCAAGCGCGTGCGCGGCCTCGACGGGCTGCCCGACGGCCAGGTGTCGACGTGGCTGCATGAGAACGCGCACCCCGGCACCGTGCTGGATGTGTCGCAGCCAGCGGGCGACGTTGTGCTCGACGAGTCCGACGCTCCGCTCGTGCTCGTCTCGGCGGGCATCGGCATCACGCCCATCGCGGCCATCCTCGAGGACCTCTCGCGTCGCCAGCCGGACCGCACGGTGCGGCTCTTCCACGCGGACAGGTCGCACGGCACGCACGCGCTGTACGAGGGCCTGCGCCGTCAGGTGCTCGCGATGAGCGACGCCCGGGCGCAGAACTGGTACGAGGAGGGTGCGGAGGCCGCTCCGACGCTCCACCCCGCCCGCAGCGGCTTCATGGACCTGTCCGACATCGAGGTGCCCGAGGAGAGCCAGGTCTTCATGTGCGGACCGCTGCCGTTCATGCAGGCGATGCGTCGCACGCTGCTGCGGAAGGGCATCCCGGCCGAGAGCATCCACTACGAGGTGTTCGGCCCCGACCTCTGGGCGCAGAACCCCGCGGACTGAGGGACGACAGGAGCCTCTGCCGGACGGCGTCCGGCAGAGGCTCCTGTCGTGCGGGGTGGGCCCAGAGGGGCTCGAACCCTCGACCTACGGATTAAAAGTCCGCTGCTCTACCGACTGAGCTATAGGCCCACGACCACTTTACGCGGCCGGGGTGGTAGCTTCGGCGCATGCTGGGCAGACGCACCTTCAGCGACGAGGAGCAGGCCCGCGCGCGGGAGTGGTTCGAGGAGACGCTGCGCGCGGCCCGCGACGTGCACACGATCGGGGAGCGGAGGGCGTCCGAGGGGATCCTGCTGGCGCTCGACCGCTGGTTCATCCATCGGGTGCGCAGCGTCGCGGGGGAGGACACCAACCCGCTCACGGAGCTCGTGCTCGTGGTCGAGGCGATCCTCGCCGACGGCGTCCTCCGCGAGCAGCCGCCGATCATGTACGACCGGGCGCGCTCCGTGCTGGCGAACCCGGTCGGACAGCATCTGACTCTCACGTTCGACGACGTGGAGCGGCTGGGCGGCGCGTTCCTCGACGCCATCGCCGAGCGCTACTCCGAGCCGCGCTGACGCATCCGATCCGCCCCGCCATCCTATCGGCCGAGGGTGTGCACGGCCCCGGAGACGACGGGACCGGTGCGGCGTAGCCTGTTCCGGATGAGTGCGGAGTTCAGCAAGCCGGTGCGCCGGCCCTCGGAGATGTTCGACCGGCTGTTCGCGGGCAGCGACCCGGCCGAGATCTCGCGCGCCGCGCACGCCACCGCGGTCGCGCTCCTGTCGCGCGTGCGCGACGAGGCCGACGCCGACGTCGTGCAGCGGCTCATCTCCTTCACCGCCCGCCACGGCATCGACGACATCGCCGAGCTGTGGTCGCAGTCGCCGGCGCGCTCGCTGCCCGGGTCGCTGTGGCGTCTCTACCTCGTGCAGCTGTCGATCCACGACGACCCCGAGACCTCGTCGCTCCTCTACGAGCGGGGCCGAATCGAGCTGCCCTCCGCGGACGTCGTCGTCGCCGGCGCCCCGACTCCCGCGGGCCCGCAGGAGCTCATGGTCCTCATCGACACCATCCTGCACGGCGCGTTCACGGGCGACTACGCCGTCGCGCTCGACCGCACGGCGTCGTTCTGCCGTGTCGTCGCATCGGGCGCCACGCACCTGGCCGACGACTACGAGGCGACCGAGCCGCACCGGTCGTCGACGCTGACGACGCGGGCGCTGCGCCTGTCGGCGTTCGCGGCCGATCTGACGGCGGCCGCTCGCCTCTGGCGGCGCGACGCGCTCGAGTGAGGCGGGGCGCTCGTACGACGCGATGTCGCATCCGAGCGCGGACATGAAAAAGGCCGAGCCGCAGAAAACGCCTCTCGGCGAAAGGCCGCTCGCAGCGGCAGAATTTGGAGCCCGGGGTTACTGCGGCCCGGCTTGTCCAGTCTAACAAACGCGATCCGGCCGAGGGCCGGCGTGGCGGATCCGGAACGGAAGGACCGGATGGCCGGGGCGTCCTCGCGGAGCCGGCCCCGGCCATCCGCGGTTCAGCCGAAGCGGCCGGAGACGTAGTCCTCGGTGGCCTGCACGGAGGGCGTCGTGAAGATCCGCGTGGTGTCGTCGTACTCGATGAGCTTGCCGGGCTTGCCGGTGCCGGCGATGTTGAAGAAGGCCGTCTTGTCGCTCACGCGCGATGCCTGCTGCATGTTGTGCGTGACGATGACGACGGTGTAGTCGTTCTTCAGCTCGCTGATGAGCTCCTCGATCGCGAAGGTGGAGATCGGGTCGAGGGCGGAGCAGGGCTCGTCCATGAGGATGATGTCGGGCGACACCGCGATCGCGCGCGCGATGCAGAGGCGCTGCTGCTGCCCGCCGGAGAGCCCGGAGCCGGGCTTGTCGAGCCGGTCCTTCACCTCGTTCCAGAGATTGGCGCCGGTCAGCGACTTCTCGACGAGCGCGTCGGCGTCGCCCTTCGAGATGCGCTTGTTGTTGAGCTTCACGCCCGCCAGCACGTTCTCGCGGATGGACATCGTGGGGAACGGGTTCGGCCGCTGGAACACCATGCCGACCTGGCGGCGCACGAGCACCGGGTCGACGCCGGGGCCGTAGAGGTCCTGCCCGTCGACGAGCACCTGGCCCTTCACGGAGGCGCCCGGGATGACCTCGTGCATGCGGTTCAGGGTGCGCAGGAACGTGGACTTGCCGCAGCCCGACGGGCCGATGAAGGCGGTGACGGTGCGGGGCTGGATGTCGATGGACACGCCCTCGACGGCGAGGAAGTCGCCGTAGTAGACGTTGAGGTCGTTGACTTCGATGCTCTTGGACACGGGGGTTCCTTCGGGATGGTCGGAGAGAGTCTGCGGGGTGCTCAGCGGCCGGCGGTCTTCGGCGCGAAGAGCCGCGCGATGAGGCGGGCGACGAGGTTGAGCACCATGACGATGGCGATGAGGGTGAGCGCGGCGGCCCATGCGCGCGCCACGGCCGCATCGGGGTTCGTGCCCTGGTTCATGTACTGGTTGTACGCGAACACCGGCAGGGTCATCATCTGCCCGTCGAACAGGTTGGTGTTGAGGCTGAGGGTGTAGCCCGCGGTGAGGAGCAGGGGCGCGGTCTCGCCGATGACGCGTGCGATGGCGAGCATGACCGTCGTCGTGATGCCGGCGATCGAGGTCGGCAGGACCACCTTCACGATCGTCAGCCACTTCGGCACGCCGAGCGCGTAGGCGGCTTCGCGCAGCTCGTTCGGCACGATCCGCAGCAGCTCCTCGCTGCCGCGGACGACCACGGGGATCATGAGCACGGCGAGGGCCAGGGCGCCCATGAAGCCCATGGAGATGCCGGGGCGGACGAACAGGGCGAAGACCGAGTAGATGAACAGGCCCGCGACGATCGAGGGGATGCCCGTCATCACGTCGACGAAGAAGGTGATCGCGCGCGCGACGCGGCCGCGGCCGTACTCGACGAGGTAGATCGACGTCATGAGGCCCACCGGCACCGCGATGAGGGCGGCCAGCAGCGTGATGAGGACCGTGCCCCAGATGGCGTGGACGATGCCGCCGCCCTCGCCGACGATGTTGCGCATCGAGAACGTGAAGAACTCCGCGTCGAAGCGCTGGATGCCGTTGACGACGACCGTCCACAGCAGCGAGACGAGCGGGAGGAGGGCGATCACGAAGGCGGTCGAGACGAGCGCGGTCATGATGCGGTCCATCGCCTTGCGGCTGCTCTCGGCGATCGATGAGACGACGGCGATGAGGACGATGTAGAGGATCATCCCGACGATCAGCGTGCCGGCGATGTTGAAGTCCGCGAGGTCGCCTCCGGCGGCGGCGACGCCGAAGACCACGGCGGCGGCGGCGAAGGAGCCCAGCAGGAGCGCCCAGGGCGCCCACTTCGGCAGGCGGCCGGACGTCAGGCGCATGCTCTGCGCGGAGGCGGCGATGGCGGCCATGTCAGTTCGCTCCGGAGAACTCGGCGCGGCGCGCGACGATCCAGCGCGCGAACGCATTGACCGCGAAGGTCACGATGAAGAGGATGAGGCCGGTCGCGATGAGGGTGTTGATGCCCTCGTCGTGCGCCTCCGGGAACGCCAGCGCGATGTTGGCGGGGATCGGCGTCGGGTTCGTCGACGTGAGGAGCTCGACGGTCACCGCGCCGGAGACCGAGAGCACCATGGTCACGGCCATCGTCTCGCCGAGCGCGCGGCCGAGGGCGAGCATCGCCGCCGACACCATGCCGCCGCGCGCGAACGGCAGCACGGCCATCCGGATCATCTCCCAGCGCGTGGCGCCGAGCGCGAGCGCGGCCTCCTCGTGCAGCTTGGGGGTCTGCAGGAAGACCTCGCGGCAGATGGCGGTCATGATCGGGATGATCATCACCGCGAGGACCAGCGAGGCGGTGAAGATCGTGCGCCCGGTCGCCGAGACCTGGCCGCTGAAGAGCGGGATCCACCCGAGGTTGTCGTTCAGCCACACGAACAGCGGCTGCAGCACGGGAGCGAGCACGAGGCCGCCCCAGAGGCCGAACACCACCGACGGCACCGCCGCGAGGAGGTCGATGACGTAGCCGAGCGTGGCGGCCAGCCGTCGCGGGGCGTAGTGCGAGATGAACAGCGCGATGCCGATCGCGATCGGGGCGGCGATGACGAGAGCGATGATCGACGACCACACCGTGCCGAAGACGAGCGGGCCGACGTAGGTCCAGAACGACTCTCCGCGGAGGATGTGGTTGTCGCTCGTGTCCGCCCGGAACGCAGGGATGCTCTGGATGACGAGGAAGACCGCGACGGCGGCGAGCACGACGAGGATGATCGTGCCGGCGCCGAGCGCGGTGCCGGAGAAGAGGCGGTCGCCGAGGCGCTGCTTCGCCTTGATCGGCGCTCCCGGGCCCGCGGGCTCCGGGGCGTCGGACGGCGCCTGCGATGCCGTCTTCTCAGTGATGCTCATGTGGTCCCAGTCCTCGGGTCGGCGAAGGGATGCGGATGGTGGGGGCGGCGGCTTCCGCGACGATGCCCTCGCGCCATCCTGACGGGGAGGATCTCCCGGACAAGGGCGCGAGGGCACCGGCTACGGCGTCAAGCGGGTCAGCCGACCTGGATGCGGTCGACCGCGGCGAGGACCTGCTCGCGGAGACCGTCGGAGATGGGCGCGCTGCCGGCGTTCTCGGCGGCCGCGCTCTGGCCGTCCTCGCTCGCCATGTACTCGAAGTACGCCTTGACGAGCTCGGCGGTGGCGGCGTCCTCGTACTCCTCGCACCCGATGAGGTAGCTCACCAGCGCGATCGGGTAGGCGCCGTCGGTCGCCGCGGCGGGGTCGACGTCGAAGACGAGGTCGCCCTCGCCGCGGCCCTCGACGAGGGGCGAGTTCTCGACGAGCGCGGACGCCGCCTCTGCGGAGTACGCGATGTACTCGCCGTCGACGCCCACGTGGACCTGACCGAGGTCGCCGATCTGCGACGCGTCGGCGTAGCCGATGGCGCCGTTGCCGGAGGTGATGGCCTGGACGACGCCGGAGGTGCCCTGCGCCGCCTCGCCGCCGTCGATCGGCCACTCGCCGGAGACCTCGTACGTCCACACGTCGGAGGCGGTGGCGGCGAGGTAGGTGGCGAAGGTCTCGGTGGTGCCCGAGTCGTCGGAGCGGTGGACGGGCGAGATCGCCAGGTCGGGCAGCTCGGCGTCGGGGTTCGCCTCCGCGATGGCGGGGTCGTTCCAGTTCGTGATCTCGCCGGCGAAGATGCCCGCGATCGTGGCGGCGTCGAGGTTCAGCGTGTCGACGCCCTCGAGGTTGAAGGCCACCGCGACGGGGGAGATGTAGAGGGGGACCTCGACGATGGCGTCGCTGGTGCAGGCGCCGAAGCCGCCCGCGGCGACCTCCTCGTCGTCGAACGCCCGGTCGGACCCGATGAAGTCGCTCGCTCCGGAGAGGAAGTTCTCACGGCCGGTGCCGGAGCCGGTCGGCTCGTAGTTCACCGTCACGTCGGGGTTCGCCGTCTGGAAGCCGGCGACCCAGGCCTCCTGCGCGGCGGTCTGCGACGACGCGCCGGTGGCGTCGAGCGTTCCGCTGAGCGTGCTCTCCTCGGTGCTGTCGCCGGCGGGTGCGGCCGAGCCGCCCTCGTTCGCGGCGCAGCCGGCGAGCGAGAGTGCGGCGATGGCGCTGACGGCGGCCAGGCTCGAAAGACGAGTGATCTTCACGGTGAATCCTCATTCGGTTCAGGGGAGCCCCGCCGGGTTCGCGGGGCACGTGAGGACGCTAAGAGGGCGTGGTGAAGAGACTGCGGTGCGCGGGTGAACGGCAGGTGAACGCGCGGGAGACGGATGGCGCGGGTCAGAACGCGTAGTCGACGACGACCGGAGCGTGGTCGGTCCAGCGCTCCGCGTAGGACGCCTGCCGGTCCACGCGGTAGGCGGCGACCCGCTCCGCGAGGGCGGGGGTCGCCAGCTGGTAGTCGATCCGCCAGCCCGAGTCGTTGTCGAACGCCTGGCCGCGCTGCGACCACCAGGTGTAGGGGCCGGGCACATCGCCGTGGAAGCGGCGGCCCACGTCGACCCAGCCGAGTCCGGTGCCCGTGGTCCCATCGGCGCACGCGACGCTCTCGCCGGCGGCGCCGAGCCATCGGTCGAAGTAGGCCCGCTCGCGCGGGAGGAAGCCCGCCTTCTTGAGGTTGCCCTTCCAGTTCTTGATGTCGAGCTCGCGGTGCCCCACATTGAGGTCGCCGGTGACGACCGCGAGCGCGCCGTCGGCGGCGAGCTCGGGCAGGCGCGCGTCCATGGCCTCGAGGAACGCCCACTTCTGCTCCTGCTTCGGGGTGCCGACCTCGCCCGTGAAGACGTAGGCGCTCACCGCGGTGAGGGTGCGTCCTTCCACCTCGAAGTCGGCCTCCAGCCACCGCCCGTTCGACTCGAGCGACTCGCCGCCGAGCGCGATGCGCGAGGCGGTCGGCTCCAGGCGGCTGGCGATCGCGACGCCCGCGCGCCCCTTCTGCAGGGAGCGGTCCTCGAGGATGTGCCATCCGGGGAGGGCCGCGTCGAGGTGCTCCCGCTCGCCGCGCACCTCCTGCAGCGTGAGGATGTCCACATCGGCGGTGTCCAGCCATCCGGCCATCCCCTTGCGGGCGGCTGCGCGGATCCCGTTGACGTTGACGGCGGCGACGCGGAGGGTTCGAGGCATGGTCTCGAGCCTATCGAGGGCCTCCGACAGCGCTCGCCTCCGAGGGCGGGTCGCGGGGCTGCGGCCGTTCTGCAGGACGCTGTCGCGGTCGTTCTACAGAACGCTGTCGCGGCCGCCCTCGTGCAGGCGGCCGACGACGCCCTTCACGCGCTGGGCGTGCTCGTTCGTGGTGACCAGCAGCGCGTCGTCGGTGTCGACGACGATGAGGTCGGCGACGCCGATCACCGCGATGACGCGGTTGGAGTGCGAGACGATGAGGCCGGTGGACTCGTCGACGATGACCTTGTCGTTCGGGCCGAGCACGCTCATCCGCGCGCTGTCGCCATCCGAGACGAGGTTCGAGAGGCTGGCGAAGTCGCCGACGTCGTCCCAGTCGAACTGGCCGGGCACGACGGCGAGGCGGCGCTTGGCGGCCGCGGGCTCGGCGACCGCGTAGTCGATCGCGATCTTCTTCAGGCCCGGCCACACGCGGGCCACGGTCTCGTCCTTGCGCGCCGGGTCGTCCCATGCCTCGGCGATCTCCATGAGACCCGCGTGCAGCTCGGGCTCGTTCGCGTGCAGCTCGTCGAGGAGCACATCCGCGCGCGAGATGAACATGCCGGCGTTCCAGAGGAACGAGCGGTCGGCGTAGTAGCGGCGGGCGGTCTCGAGATCGGGCTTCTCGACGAACGTGTCGACCATGGCGGCCAGCGGGGCGTCCTCGACGAACAGCTCGGCGCCGGTCTTGATGTAGCCGAAGCCGACGG